>PKQR01000152.1 GCA_017578085.1 Bacillota bacterium | reverse complement strand
GTGCGTTTGCACGTGCCGCAGCGGGGCGAGAAGCGGCGCCTCATGGAGATGGTGGTGGAGAACGCCCGCCTCATGCTCAGGGAGCGCCTGGCGCAGGAGGCCCGCCGTTCGGAGGAGGCCGAGCGGGCCCTGGCGCACCTGGCGGAGGTGCTGGGCTTGCCGTCGCTGCCCCAGCGCATTGAGGCGTTTGATATCTCCAACATCCAGGGCAACCAGGCGGTCGCGTCCATGGTGGTGTTTGAGGACGGCCAGCCCAAGCCTTCCGACTACCGCCGCTTCAAGATCCGGACCAAGTCCACGCCCGATGACTTCGCCATGATGAGGGAAGCGGTGTATCGGCGGTTTCTGCGGGGGCTCAAGGAGCAGGCCGAGGAAGTCGAGCCGCGCGGTTTCGCCACGTTTCCGGATTTGGTTCTCATCGACGGGGGCAAGGGCCAGCTCAACGCCGCCCGCGAGGTCATGCGGGAGCTGGGGGTGGAGGACATCCCCACCGTCGCGCTGGCCAAGCAGTATGAGCTGGTGTTTGTGGAAGGGCGGCCTGACCCCGTTGACCTGCCGTGGGCGTCGCCGGGCCTCAAGCTCCTGCAGCGCATCCGTGACGAAGCGCACCGCTACGCCATCACGTACCACCGGCACCTGCGGGACCAGCGCACGTCCGAGTCGGCCCTGGACCAGATACCCGGCGTAGGCCCGCGGCGCAAGCGGGAGCTGATCAAGCGCTTCGGTTCCGTCGCCGGGGTGCGGCGCGCCACCGTCGAAGAGCTGGCGTCGGTGCCGGGGATCTCGCGGGCCTTGGCGGAGCGTATTCACCAGCACCTCAACGACTGAAGACACCCCTTACTCGTTTTCCCACGACGGGCCTGTCTCGGCGACGGTTCCATCTCTGCCACGTCCCCGCCCGCGACGTCACCGCCCTGCAACGTCCGTCCTGCAACGTCCGTCCTGCAACGTCCCCGCGTGTGTCGGTTCCGTCTCTGCAGGGGCCCGGTCTCTGCATCGGTGGCGTCTCTGCCACGGGGGACCCTTCCGCGACATGTGGTTCCGGTCCTGTGAAAAAGTGAAAGGGATCCGTTGACAGCCTTGTATTTTCCCCGTAAGATTAAGCCAAGATATCGACAAATTCAAAGTGCCGGTTTGACAAACGCAAAGAAGACCTAAGAAGGTGATGCGGATGGCCTACAGGACCATCGGCCGCTGTCCCGTATGCAACGACACCCTTGAGGTGCGGCGCCTGGAGTGCGTCAACTGCGGCACCGCGGTGGAGGGGCGCTTTGTACAATCCAAGTTCGACCGGCTGACCCCGGAGCAGCAGGAGTTCGTCGAGGTGTTTCTGCTGGCCCGGGGCAACATCAAGGAGGTCGAGCGGGTGCTGGGCATCTCGTACCCGACGGTGCGCAACCGGCTGGACGGGGTGCTGGAGGCCATGGGCCATAAGGTGGAGCGGGACAATACGTCTGCCAGCGACCGGCGGGCCGAGATCTTGGCCGCCTTGGACCGCGGCGAGATCACCGCGGCTGAGGCCATCAAAATGCTGAGAGGGTGACCACGATGAAAGAGGAACGCCTGCTGATCCTTACCATGCTGCAGGAGGGGAAGATCACCGCCGAGGAGGCGGCCGAGCTCCTGGAGGCGCTCTCGCGCACCCCGGAAACGCAGAAGGAGAAGACCTTGTCCGAACGGGTGGCCGAAGTAGTGGAGCGGGTGGAGCAGGCCCGCGAGCAGGTGGAGGCGAAGCTCGAGGCCGCCCGCCAGCGCATCGAGGAGGCGCGGATCCGCGGCGAGCGCACCGGCGAGGACATCATCCGGGGTCTGGAGGACGTTTTCGTCAACGTGGAGCGGGGCTTGTCGCGGGTCTTGAACGAGCTGCCCGAGACCGTCGGCCGCTGGTTCGGGGCGCTCCGCCTGTGGCCCGAGCATACCGTGAACCAGGTGTATGAGGGTGAGTTCCCGGCCGGCCTGTCCGAGGCCGAAATCTCGGTGGTTACCCGGGACGGCTTCATCCGGGTGGACGCCGGCGACGGGCCCGGCTACCGCGTGGAAATCACCAACCACGTCCGCGTCGAGGACGCGGACTTGGCGGAGAAGCTGGCGGCGGAGGCGACCCGCTGGGAAGTGACGGACCGCGGCTTCCGGCTGGTGGCCGCCGACCGAAGGGACGTGGAAGCATCGGTAAGAGTCGTCCTGCCCAAGGGGTTGAGCTACCGCCTGGAGTGCCAGACGGCGGACGGTTCGGTGCGTTGCCGGAACCTGCGGATCACCAAAGCGCGGCTGACCACGGCCGACGGCAGCATTCGCCTGCACGGCGTGCAGGTGGATGAGCTGGAGGCGACGACCGCCGACGGCAGCATCCGCGTTTCCGGGGCTGTAGAGCGTGCCCGCTGCAGCACGGCCGACGGGTCCATCGAAGCCCGGTACGTCCCGGCGGGTCCCGGTGTGGGCGCGTCGGTCGAATGGGAACTGCGGACCAGCGATGGCCGCGTGCACGTCAGCCTGCCGGCCGGCGACGACGTCGGCTACCGCCTGGACCTGGAAACCGCCGACGGGCGGGTGCGGGCGATGATCCCGGGCGTGGAGCAGCGGGCGGCGGGACGGCACACCTTGCGGGCGGAAACGCCGGGCTTTGCGGAGAAGCGGCTGCGTTTCACCGTGCGGGCCCGCACGGCCGACGGATCCATCGTGGTCGGTCATGACGTCGTCCAGGACGCCGACATTAGCGTGGAGTAGGGGGGACGACCGGTGACTGACGAGCGTCTGCAGATCCTGCGCATGGTCCAGGAGGGAAAGGTGTCGGCGGAAGAGGCCCTCAAGCTCCTGGAAGCGCTGGATCAGGGCAAGGGGGCGGGGACCGCAGGTCCGCGCAGGCGCAACCGGTTTCTCCGGGTGCGGGTGGTGGACGGCGAAAAGACGAAGGTCAACGTTAACTTGCCCTTGGAGCTGGCCTGGGTGGCCCTGCGGTTCATTCCCAAGGACGCCCTCAAGGTGGGCGGCTCGGAGCAGCCCATCGAACCCGAGCAGCTCATGCGGCTCCTGGAGGAGGGCTTGGAAGGCAAGATCATTGACATTGAAGAAGACGGCGGCAAGACCCGCGTGGAGGTCGTCGTGGAGTGAGCCCCAGGGCCAGTTTCCTGGTGGTCCAAGTGCGGCCGGATACGTGGCGCTGGCCGCTGGTGTTGCCGGTGCCGCTGTTTGTGCTGGAGGACGCGCTGGAGGCGTGCGCGATACTGGCGCGGGTGCTGGCATGGATCGGCTTGAGGAGCGGGTGGCGGGGCGGGCGGCGCTGGGTGCGGGTCGTGCCCGCAAGCCTGCTGGTGGCTGGCCTCGACCTGCCCGTGACCGCCATCCGCTGCCTGCGTGACCAGGGGCGCTTTACCCTGGCGGAAGTCAAGGGCCGCGGCACCAGCGTAGCCGTGCGCCTGCTTTGAGAAAGGAGGGAGGTAAGTCCGTTGCCGACGTGGCTTTTTCGCTGGCTGGTCAATACGCTGGCGCTGTTTTTGGCGGCGGCGGTGCTTAAGGGCGTCAAGATCGACAACGTCGTGACGGGCGTCGTCGCGGCGGGGCTTCTGGGGCTGGTCAATGTAAGCGTCCGTCCGATCCTCATCATCTTGACCTTGCCGGTCAATCTCCTAACGCTAGGTCTCTTTACACTGGTCATCAACGCTCTGATGCTGATGCTCGTGGCGTGGCTTGTGCCCGGATTTTATATCGACGGTTTCGGCACGGGTCTGTTGGCGGCGCTGCTTTTGGCCATCGTGAGCGCTCTCGTCAGTTGGTTGAACCCGGGCCGCTGGTACATTTACCGGTATCGCGGATGACGGTATCGCGGGCCGCTCTCGCTGGCCGGTGGGCTATCACGGCCCGATCGGCGGAAGCCTGGCGAGCGGTGTCGGTCGAGGGAAGGCGCGGCGCTTCGCTCTTCGGAAAGTTCACAGCAGCCGGAAGGACACAGGTGGCCGTAGGCCGAATGGTTACGTTGGGCGGCTGTGCACTTTTCTGCCGAAGGAGAGGGGTCAGAGCGTTGGCAAGGGTAGTGCTGGAGAATGTCACCAAGCGGTACGGCAACGTCGTGGCGGTTAACAAGGCCAACCTGGTCATCGAGGACGAAGAGTTCGTCGTCCTGGTCGGGCCGTCGGGGTGCGGCAAGTCCACCACCTTGCGGATGATCGCCGGCCTTGAGGAGATCACCGAGGGCAACATCTACATCGGTGACCGGCTCGTCAATGACGTGCCCCCGAAAGACCGGGACATCGCGATGGTATTCCAAAACTACGCCCTCTACCCCCACATGAACGTCTACGACAACATGGCCTTCGGCTTGAAGCTTCGCAAGTTCCCGAAGGAGGAGATCGACCGGCGGGTCCGGGAAGCCGCCCGCATGTTGGGGATTGAGCACCTGCTCGACCGCAAGCCCAAGCAGCTGTCGGGCGGCCAGCGGCAGCGGGTGGCGGTGGGACGCGCCATTGTGCGGGAGCCGGCCGCGTTTCTGATGGACGAACCCTTGTCCAACCTCGACGCGAAGCTGCGGGTGCAGATGCGGGCCGAGCTCAGCAAGCTGCACAATCGCCTCCGCACGACGACCATCTACGTGACCCACGACCAGACCGAGGCCATGACCATGGGCGACCGCATCGTGGTCATGAAGGACGGCCTCATCCAGCAGGTGGGCGCCCCGCTGGAGATATACGAGAACCCCGCCAACGTGTTTGTGGCCGGCTTCATCGGCAGCCCGGCCATGAACTTCCTCAACGCGGTGCTGCGCCGGGATGGCGACGACGTGGTCGTCGACTGCCAGGCCTTTAAGGTCAAGGTGCCCGAGAGCAAGCTGCAGAAGCACCCGCGGATTCTCGAGTACCTCGACAAGCGGGTCATCTTTGGCATCCGCCCGGAGGACATCGAGGACGCACAGCTGTTGCCTGAGGAGAAGCGGCAGCAGGCCATCACGGCCAAGGTGGACGTGACGGAGCCGATGGGCGCCGAGGTGTACGCCTACTTCTCGGTGGGCGAGCACACCTTCATCGCCCGGTTGGATTCGGCCACCAAGGCCAAGGACGGCGAGCCGCACCAGGTCGTCTTTAATATGGAGAAGATGCACCTGTTCGACCCCGACACGGAGTTGGCCATCCGCTGAGGGAGTTGGCCATCCTCTCGGAGCACGGGGGTGTGTTGTTCGGAACACGGGGGTGTTGTAATGGACTTGTCGCAGCGGCAACCGGAAGACGCCATACCCTTTGTTCTCACCGTCATTGTGTCGGTCCTCGTGGTCCTGCTCATCAGCGGGAACATCAACGCCGTCAGCCTGGCGCAGCAGTGCTCGCCCGCCGGTCTCGCCACGGTGCAGGCGCAGGTCAACTCGATC
>PKQR01000151.1 GCA_017578085.1 Bacillota bacterium | reverse complement strand
CCTTCCCGGCGTATGCGCTCGATGACCGCCACGATGGCGGGCACCTCTTCCCGGGACACGCCGGCCGTCGGCTCATCCAAGAGGAGCACGTCGGGGTCCAGGGCGAGGGCGATGGCCAGGTCCAGCTTGCGCTGATCCCCGTGGGACAAGGCGTGGGCCGGCACCTGCTCCTTGCCGGCCAACCCCACCTGGTCCACGATCTCCGCCGCCCGCTCGGCGAAAGGCCCCACCCGCTCCGCGGGCTGCCACATCACCCAGCGGGCCGGCCACCGGCGGCCACGCAACCCGGCCGCCCCCGGCGCCTCTCTCCCGGCGGCAGCCTGCGCCTGCACGGCCAGCCGCACATTCTCCAGCACCGTCAGGTTAGGAAACAGGTGGGTCAGCTGAAAGGCGCGGCCGAGTCCCAAACGGGCGATCCGGTGGGGCGGGAGCCCCGTGATGTCCCGGCCCCGCAGGAAGATCTTGCCCGCGGTAGGCTTGAGGACTCCGGAGAGCAGGTTGAACAGCGTCGTCTTGCCCGCCCCGTTGGGCCCGATGATGGAGTGGAGAGTACCCTGGCGGACGGTGAACGACACGTCCGCCAGGGCCGCAAACCCTCCGAAATGCTTGGTCAAACCGCGGATCTCCAGTACATCAGCCATGGTCAGCGATTCGGCACCATGATGGGCGGCGCCGTCTCCTCCGGTGCGAACTCCTGCACGAGAACCGGCACGGGATAGTCGTAGCCGGGCTTGATCTCAAGCCGTGCCACGTACAGCGGCTGCAGCGCCTGGTGGTCCTCCGGGCGGAACGTGTACCGGCCCTTGGGACCGTCAAAGGACATGCCTTCCATGACCCGGATCAGCGCTTCAGCGTCGGTGGTGCCGGCCTTCCGGATCGCCTCGACGATGGCGATGCCCGCCGCCATGCCGCCGGCCGTAAACAGGTCCGGCGGCTCGCCGTACTCCTCGAAATGCCGCCGCACGAGCCAGTCGTTGATGGGGTTGTTGGGCAGCTCGTAGTAGTAGGTAAGGACGCCGACAAGCCCGCCGGACTCGGTGCCCATGGCCCGCAGCGCCGCCATGTCGCCGATGCCGGTGAACACCACCATGCGCTCATACAGTCCCATCTCGGCGATCTGCTGGAACAAGGTGACAGCACCCGCCCCCGCCCACGTGACGACGACGCCGTCGGGCCGGGCCGCCAGCAGCCGCTGCAGGTACGGCGTGAAATCGCGGGTGTCCTGGGGCGCGAAGATGTCGCCGATCATCTCCCCGCCGTTCTGGATGATGACCCGGCTCCAGGCCGCCGCGCTGTCGTGGCCAAAGGCGTAGTCAGGCGCCAGGTTCATAAAGCGCCGCCGCCCCTGGCTCACCAGATACGCGGCGCCCGTGAGGGCGTCCTGGGACACGTTGCGGCCGGTGCGGAAGACGTACCGGCTAAAGTTCGCACCGGTGATGGAGTCGGCCGCCGCCGGGTCCACCACGAAGATCTTGCGATGGCGCTCGATCTCGGGGATGACCGCCAGGGCCGCGCCGCTGGAGCTGGTGCCCTGCACGATGTCCACCCGGTCCAGCTCCAGGAGCTTGCGCACCGCCTGCACGGCCCGCTGCGGGTCGGACGCGTCGTCCTCGATGATGAGCTGGATGGGCCGGCCCAGCACCGCAAAGGTCCCGCCCGTGGCGTACTCGATCCCCAGCTTCAAGCCCCGCACCTGCTGCTGGCCGTAGGTGCGCAAAGGTCCGCTGCCGTCGTGAAGGACGCCGATCTTGATCGGATCTGCCTGCGCCCACGCCGTGGCGGCGCCGCCCATAAGCGCCAGCAACGCCGCCGCGACCGCCAAAGCCGCCACAGTCGTCCAGCGCCGTCTCGGCCCCGTAAGACCCCGTCGGCCGGCCGTGTGCGCCTGTGCTTGCCCGCTCCACCGCTTGAGCCCTCGCATCATCCGCCGACACCCTCCCTGAAACTTGTTGTTCCCGGCGACGCCTGGATGGTTTTGGCGTTCGCCCAAGTCCCAAGCCCCGTAACGTCCCGCGCCGCGCCCGGTCCGCCGTCGCCGGCCCCGCGGGCCGCCAACCGCTCCAACCGCCGGTCACCGGCCATGCCCGTCCCAAGGCCCCCAGCGGATGGCCGTGGCCGCCCACGAGTAGCCCGTACCAGCGCTCAAGGCCACCGCCAGGTCGCCCGCACGCAGCTGGCCCCGGCGCACGCCTTCCCACAGCCCGATGATGGGGTCCAGTGCCGACAAGTGCCCGTACTCATCAAGGTACACGGCGCGGCTTTCGTCTAAGCCCAGCCCGTGGAGCAGCAGCTCAAACATGGAGCGCTTGGTGTGCAGCGGCGCGAGGAACGTGATGTCCCGCGGGTCGTAGCCGCTGCGCCGCACCGCCTCCCGGGCCACCCACAAGAAGTTGTCCAGGGTCACCGGGTCCAGGCGTTCCTTCATGAGCTGCGGGTCGGTCACGTCCAGGTAGTGCAGCCGCTCCCGCACCGTGCGCTCGCTGGGCGGCATGACCGAACCCCCGGCCGGCACCCGCACGAAGTCGTGGAACGACCCGTCAGTCAGAAAGGCCGACTCCAGGATGACGTTTTCCGGGTGGTCCCGCCGCAGCAGCACCGCCGCCGCCCCGTCGCCGAAGTTGAACATGAAGCGGGAGCGCTGGTTCTGGTAGTCGATCAGGTCGCCCTCGCGGGTGGCGCCCACGCACAGCACCTGCCGGAGCCGCGGGTCGGCCGTCAGCATGTCCTTGACGACCTTGAGCATCACCGGCGCCCCCGCGCTGACGTTCATGATCTCAAAGGTAAACGCCCGCTTGAGCCCCAGCTCGTACTGGATCTTGGGGGCAACGGACCAGACGGGGTAGTCCTTGTAGGGGCTGCCGAAATAAACGAGCGCGTCGATGGAGAGCGGGTCCACCTGCTCCAAAAGCGGCCGGGCCGCCCGCACGGCCATGTCCGAAACGTGCTCGTCCCGTGCGGCCCGGTGCTTGCGCTTGAGGCCAAACTTCTCCCGGATGACCTGCTCGGGAATGCCTGACTGGGCGGCAATATACGCGCTGTCTTCATAGGCTTCCGGCACATACACCGACAGCCCGGCGATTCCCACTGGCACCTTGTCCAAGGCCACGCCCTCCGTCCTTGGGTCACGCGCTGGGCCGCTGCTTGGCGCCTAATTGCTCCGACAGCATCGTGACCAGCTTTGGTTTCTCCACCTTGCCCGCCGCGTTGCGGGGCAGCGCCTCGATGACCGTAAACGACTTGGGCACCTTGTACCCGGCCAGGTGCTGGCGGCACCAGGCGGTGAGCGCGGCGCTGTCCAAGCTTGCCCCCGGCCGCAGCACAACGGCCGCGTGGGGCGTCTCGCCCCAATGGGGATCGGGCAACCCCACCACCGCGGCCTCGACGATGTCGGGATGGGACTCGAGCACCTGCTCGACTTCGATGGGGTAGATGTTCTCGCCGCCGGAGATGATCATCTCTTTGAGGCGGCCGACCAGGGTGACGCACCCCTCCTCGTCGGCCCACCCCAGATCGCCTGTCCGGAACCACCCGTCCCGGAACGCCGCGGCTGTCTCCTGGGGCTTGCCCCAGTACTCCTTGAACACGTTGGGCCCGCGCACGACCACCTCGCCCACCTGGCCCGGCGGCAAATCCCGGCCGTTGGCGTCGACGATGCGGGCTTCCGCGTGCAGCGCCGGGCGGCCGACGCTGCCCGCCTTGCGTTGAAAGTCCTCGGGAACCAGCAGGAAGTGGGTGGGCGACGTCTCGGTGAGCCCGTAGCCTTGCCCAAAGGCGAGGCCTCGCGAGTGAAACGCCCGGATCAGATCCAGCGGGCACGGCGCCCCGCCGCTGTAGAAGAAGCGCACGCTGCGGAAGTCCGTCTTGTCGAAGTCGGGGTGCTGCAAAAGCGCCCGGTGAATGGTGGGCACGCCAAACACCACCGTGACGCGCTCGGTTTCGATGAGCCGCAGCGCCTCGCCGGGGTCAAAGCGCCGCGGCAGCACGACCCGCCCGCCGGCGTACAGCGTCGGCAGGGTAAACAAGCCGATGCCGCCCACATGGAACATGGGCAAGAGGGTGATGCTCGTGTCTCGGCCGCTGATGTCCAGCGTCATGCAGGCGTTGAGTGCGTTGGCAAACTGGTTTCCTTGCGTGAGAACGGCGCCCTTGGGCTTGCCGGTGGTGCCCGATGTGTAACAGATGATGAAACGCTCATCGAGCGTAACGGGCGGCTCTCCGGCCGGCAGCACGGGTTCGTCGTCGGAATGGGCCGCCAGCCATTCCCCGTACTCGCCGGTTTCCCCGGGTGCGGGGAGGGCAATAACGCGCTCCACCGCCGTCTCCTGCTGGAGAACTGGCCCGTGGGCGGCAAACTCGGGGCCCACCAGGAGCAGCCGGGCGCCGCTGTCGGCCAGCTGGTAGCGCCACTCGGGCACCGCCAGGCGCACGTTGAGGGGCACCACGATGAGGCCAGCCTTGGCCGCCGCAAACAGGAGCTCCACAAACTCGGGGCAGTTGAGGCTCAAGATGGCCACCCGGTCGCCCCGGGAGAGGCCGGCCGAGCGGAGCGCCCGGGCCAGCCGGTTGACCCGCCGGTTGAGCTCGGCGTAGGTGACGTGCACATAGCCTTCGCCGCCGGGAACCGTCAGCGCAATGCGCTCGGGATGCATCTGGGACCGCTTGCTCAACCAGAAACCGACCGCCTGCACGGTGCCCGTCCCCCTCCCCTTGTGCGCCGCTGCACAAGGTGCTATATGAATCACCTTTCACTTTTCCAAACTACGCTACAGGGTTTGGATCTCCTTCCAAACTCTTCACGATTTTGGCGGTTATGCAGGCGGGTCGAGAAGATGCGGATGCTTGAAGGGGGCTGATAACGGGGAACGGGCTGTCAACAGGGAACAGGTTGTCAACGGGGGACAGGCTGTCAACGGGGGACAGGCTGTCAACGGGGAACGGGCTGTCAACGGGCAGCGTCGGCAGATCCGTTTGCGCTCTCGGAGGAGCCGGGGGTCGGTTTGGCTGAAGCGGTGCCGGGATGGCCGGCGCCATCGGCTAGGCTACGCAGGAACAGGTCAAAGGCCCGCTCTTTCTGGGTCCTTACCAGGCGCTCGAGCTCCTGGCCGTCCCCGCGGCGCAGGGCCTCCACCATGGCCCGGTGCTCGGCCTGGGACAGCTCGATGGAACCGGGCGCCTGCAGGAACACGAAGCGGGTGCGGGCCGACAGCTCCCAGACGGTGTTGAGGATGCGCTGCGCGACCGTCCACGGGGACAGGGAGTACAGCTTGCGGTGGAATTCGTAGTTGAGGCGGGCGTAGGCCAGGTTGTCCTTGTAGGCGACTTCGTCCATGCGCCGCACCAGGTCCTCGAGCTCGTCGATGGCTTCCGGCGTCGCGCCCA
>PKQR01000150.1 GCA_017578085.1 Bacillota bacterium | reverse complement strand
TCCGGCCGCGGTCTTTTCCGGTCACGTGGGCGTGGCTGGTGGTGGACGTTCCCCACAGCCAGATGCCTTTGTGGCTAATCGGGGCCACAGGCGCGGCCGCCGCGCTGCTCGTTCTCTGTCTCGAAGCCACCGAGCGATTCGACGCACTAGTGGGGCCCCTGGCCGCCACCGGGCAGATGGCCTTGACGGTTTACGCAGGCCACTTGCTGTTGCTGCATTTCTGGGGGCCCGCTGTCACCGGTAAGACCTTGGAAGAGGCCATCCCGCGGGTGATACTGGTGGTGGCGGTGGCTGTGGCTTTGTCGACCGCCTGGCGCCGGAGTTTCTCGAGGGGCCCGCTGGAAGCGCTGGTACGGCTGCCGGAACGAGGGTACAGCCTTTTGAACCGGTCGGCCGGGGAGAAGGAAGGGGGTGCCCGCGATGACCACTGAGCACGGGGGACTGCCGCGCCCGGTGCGACTGGACCGGGTGCTCGCGGAAGCCGGCCTCGGGAGCCGGAGGGATGTGCGCGCCTTGATCAAGCGGGGTCGCGTGGCGGTCAACGGGGTCACCGAGCGGGACCCAAGCCGCCATATCCGGCCGCACATCGATCGTGTCACGGTGGACGGCGTGGCGCTGAACACGGGTGCCGGGGACCCGGTTACGCTTATGCTCAACAAACCCCGGGGCGTGATTACGGCCACCCGCGACCCAGTGGCCCGGACGGTGCTGGACCTGTTGCCCCCCGAGCTGGCGAGGAAGGTGGTGCCCGCGGGGCGCTTGGACAAGGATACCGAGGGCCTGCTTATCCTGACCGAAGACGGGCAGCTTTGCCACCGCCTCATCTCCCCGCGCCACGGGGTGGAAAAGGAGTACTGGGTGCGGCTGGATGGGGCCTTGGACGCGGCGCTGGTGGACGCCTTTGCCGCGGGCGTCCGCCTGGACGACGGGTACGTCACGCTGCCCGCGCGGCTGGTCATCGAGCGGGCGGAGACGCCGGCCGAAGCCCGGGTCGTGGTGACGGAGGGAAAGTACCACCAGATCAAGCGCATGTTCGCGGCCTTTGGCCTGCGGGTCACGGCTTTGCGCCGGCTGCGGATAGGCAGCCTCTGGCTCGACCCGGCGCTGGCTCCTGGGGAATACCGGCCTTTGCGCCCCGCCGAAGTGGAGCTGTTATTGCGCAACCCGGAGACGGCTGGCGATGCGGTTTCACCGGCTGACAAGACAACTTCCGGCGTCGCCGCGGGACCCGATGCCCCAGCGTAAAGGGCGCAAACGGGGGCAAGCTAATCCCGCCACCACCAGTAAGGGAGCTGATGGCGGTGACCAAGCGAAAGCGCACACCCCCGGAAGATGTCCTGCAAGGCGACGGGTCCGCCACCGGGCCCGGGGCCGGGTCAGCGTGGGAGACCAGCCCCATCTCGCGCAAGTCTTCGCCGCCGGTCGGCCGCAAGAAGATCCCGGTAGGCGCCATGGAAGACGCTGAGGAAACGGCCGCCGAATTTGACTACGACGATGTGGTGCAACAGAGCTTTCCGGCCAGCGACCCGCCGCCTCCCAAGGGATAACTCTACCTTGTGTGCCTCTGCTCGTACGTCCGCCTCATGCGCCGGTAACTAAGTTGGCCTCATGTAGCCGCTACCGGCTTCCCCGGGTCATGGTGAGAAAAAGCGCGTCGATATAGAAGGAATTGCGGGAGCTATCAGATAATTCACTGCCAATACAAAGAACCGCGCAATCCGTCCCTGGCCCGGCAGGCAGCCCGGGAGCCTGTCGGTGCAGGGAACCAATCTCAGCACAAGGGGTGATGACCGGGTGTCCGAGGTAGAGTTGTTGGAGCAGGCCCAGCGGGCTGTCTCCAGGCGGGCCTTCATCAAGCGCGTCATTGCCGCGGGCGCGGCGGTGTCGTCGGCCAACTACCTCTTCCGCGGCAGCTTCCCGTTGATGGCGACGCGCGCGTCGGCCCAAGGCGTCGAACGGCTCATCACTCTCAAGGTCAACGGCATGGCCCGGCGGGTTGACGTCTTGAAGCAAGAGACGCTGGCCATGACCTTGCGCTACAAGCTGGGCCTCACCGGCACCAAGCTCGGCTGCGACCGGGCCGAATGCGGCAACTGTACAGTGCTCATCGACGACGTCCCCCACTACTCCTGCTCCGTGTTGACCCATACCGTCCGCGACCGGGAGGTGACGACCATCGAGGGGCTCACCGGTCCAGGCGGTCGCCTGCACCCGGTGCAGCAGGCGTTTGTGGACGAACTAGGCCCGCAGTGTGGCTTCTGCACGCCGGGGCAAATCATGTCGGCGGTCGCCCTGCTCAAGCGCAATCCCAATCCGACCCGGGCCGAAGCGGCCGAAGCCCTCTCGGGCAACATTTGCCGGTGCGGCGCCTACCATTACTACCTCAACGCGGTCATGCGCGCCGCCGAGTACGTGCGGGGGTGAGGCGGTATGGCGGGCAACTACAGGCTCATCGGGAAAGACTTCACGCCGCCCGACGTCTACGGCAAGGTCACCGGGCAAGCGCGCTACGCGGAGGATTTCCGCGCGGAAGGCATGCTCTTTGCCAAGCTGCTGCTCAGCCCCATGCCCCACGGCCGCGTCCGGCGCCTGGACGTGAGCCGGGCGCAGCGGATGAACGGCGTCGTGGCGATCCTGACGCCCGACGACGTGCCGCAGGTGCCGCCGGGACAAGAGCCGATCCTGGCCCGGGAGCCCATGTACATGGGCGAGCCCATTGCCGCGGTGGCTGCGGTGGACGAGGTGACGGCTGCAGCGGCCGTCGAGGCCATCCAGCTTGATATGCAGCTGTTGCCCTTCGTCACCGACCCCTTGGACAGCCTCCGCCCCGGCGGGCCTGACGCCAGCACGGCAGGAAACGTATTTTACGAGGGGGTACGCCGCCTCAAGTGGACCGCCCGGGATTTCGCTGCCGCCGGCGACAGCCAGTTGCCCATGGGCGAGGCGGCGGTGGAGTGGAGCTACGGTGACGTGGAAGCGGGTTTTCGCGAGGCGGCCCTTGTGCTCGACGAGACGTTTGTGACGCAGGCCAACGCCCACCACTCCATGGAGCCCCGCAGCGCCATGGCCTACTGGCAAAACGGCAAGTGCTACCTGCACGCGTCGCTGCAGAGCGTGGCCAACGCCGCGCCAGGCATTGCGAGGATCTTGGGGATTCGGCTCGAGGACTTGGTGCTCATCTCCGAAAACACCGGCGGCGGCTTCGGCAGCAAGGCCGCCGGATACCCGCAGCTAGCGATCCCGGCCCTCCTCAGCCGCAAGGCAGGGGGGCGCCCGGTGATGATGCGGGTGACCCGGCTCGAGGAGTTTTACTTCGGACGCTGCCGAGCGGGTTTCCAAGGGCGCGTCCGCATCGGTTTCCGGGCCGACGGCCGCATCACGGCGCTCGATCTGTACCTTGTCCAGAGCAACGGGCCGTACAGCGGCTACCCCGACTACAGCTCCGCCGCCAATGCGGTGAGCATCGTGTACCAGCCGTTGGCTATGCGCTTCCGGGCGGTGCCGGTCCTGACCAATACGCCGCCGCGGTCGCCCCAGCGGGGGCCTGGTGAAAACCAAATCGCCGCGGCCCTCGAACCCATTCTGGACAAGGCAGCCCGGCAGCTGGGGCTCGATCGGGTGGCCATCCGGCGCGTCAATGTGCCGAGCCACGACGGGCGCATCGGGGCAGACCAGGGTCCGATTACCAGCTCCTACCTGCCCGAAGCGTTGGACATGGGCGCTGAGAAATTCGGCTGGGCCGAGAAGAAGCAGCTCAGCCGCACCCGCCGCGGCAGCAAGGTGACCGGCGTCGGCGTCGGCATGGCGTACCATTCGGCGGGCGCCAACGGTTTCGACGGCCTCGTGGTCATCAAGCCCGACGGCAAGGTGTACATCCACTCCGGTGAGGGCAACCTGGGCACCTTCTCCTATGTGGGGACGGCCCGGGTCGCGGCCGAGGTGCTCGGGGTCCCGTGGGAGCAGTGTGAAGTCGTCTGGGGATCGACGGCCCGCCATCTGCCGTGGACCAGCGTCCAAGCGGGCAGCAACACGTCCTTCACCATGAGCCGCGCCAAGTACGCGGCCGCGATGGACGCCCGCCGCAAGCTGCAGGAAATCGCCGCGATGGACTTGGGCGGCTCGCCTGACGAGTACGAGGTGGCCGACGGGCGCGTGTACCACCCGTCCGATCCGTCGCGGGGGATGACCTTGGCGCGGGCGGCTGAGCGCGCCATCGAGCTGGGCGGGAAGTACGCGGGCTATGAGCTGCCGCCCGACCTCAACGAGATGACCGTTCGTTCGGCACAGGCGGTGGCAGGGAGCGGCTTGGTGGGCGTCGCGCGCGACAACCTGGAGCGCCGGGGGACAGTGCCCGCGTTCGGCGTCGGTTTCGTGCGGGTCGAGGTCGACATCGAGACCGGCAAGGTTGACATCGTCGAATACCTGGGCGTGGCCGACTGCGGCACCGTCATCCACCCGATGAGCCTGGGCACCCAGGTGTGCGGGGGCGCCGTGCAGGGCTTCGGCCTGGCGCTCTTTGAGAAGCACGTGTTTGATACCCACCTGGGCTGGCCGGCCACCCGGCGGCTGTACACCTCCAAGCCGCCTAGCTACCTGGACGTCCCGCTCGACATTCAATGGGCCGCGGTGGACCAGCCCGACCCGCAAAATCCCGTGGGCGCGAAGGGCGTTGGTGAGCCGTTGATGGGGGCCGCGGCCGCCGCTGTCGCGTGCGCCATCGCCGACGCGCTGGGCGGCCACTATTTCAACCGCATTCCCATCACGCCCGATATGGTGCTCAACGCCGCCGAAAACCGGCCGCAGTCGTACCGGCCGCTTGAGGTCAACGTGTGAGGGAGGGGGCCAAAGTGTCGGTCATCCGCGACGTGATGCCCGAATTCGAGCTCCTCCAGCCGGCGACCGTCGACGACGCCGTGCAGCTGCTCGCGCGCCACGGCCGGGACGCGTGGGTGCTGGCAGGGGGGCTGGACAGCCTTGACTGGTTCAAGGACCGGGTGAAGCGTCCCCGGGTAGTGGTAGACCTGAGCGGGATACCGGAGTTGAAGGGCGTGCGGCCCATGCCCGACGGCGGCTTGGAAATCGGGGCCATGACCACCCTGACCGAAGTCGCGACGCATCCGGACATCCGGGAGCGCTATTGGGTCCTGGCGGAAGCCGCCAGCCGGGTCGCCTCGCCGCAGATCCGCCATCAGGGCACCATCGGCGGCAACGTGTCCCAGGATACCCGCTGCCACTATTACCGGGGCGGTCTCGACTGCTACCGGGCCGGCGGCAACACGTGCTACGCCGATACGCCGACGGCGCAAAACCGCGAGCACTGCATCTTCGGCGCCGACCGCTGCGTGGCGGTGAACCCTTCCGACACGGCGCCGGCGCTCATCGTGCTGGACGCCCGCATGGTGAT
>PKQR01000002.1 GCA_017578085.1 Bacillota bacterium | reverse complement strand
TCTGGATCTCCAGCGGCTCGCCCCGGGGCCCGATGACCGTCGTGTGCAGCGACTGGTACAGGTTGGACTTGGGCATCGCGATGTAGTCCTTGAACCGCCCCGGCACCGGCTTCCACAAGGTGTGCACGAGCCCCAGCACCCCGTAGCAGTCCTTGACCGTGTCGACGATGACCCGTACGGCCATCAGATCGTAGATCTCGCTCAGATCCTTGTTCTGGCGCTGGATCTTCTGCCAGATGCTGTAGAGGTGCTTGGGCCGCCCCTGGAGGACGCCCCGGATGCCCACTTCCTCCAGGCGCTTTTGCAAGGTGTCGATGACTTGCTGGAGCTCCTTTTCCCGCTCCTCCCGGCGACGGGCGATGCGGCGCGCGAGCTCAGCATACTCCTCGGGATGAAGGGCCCGGAACGCCAGGTCCTCCATCTCCCACTTCATGGACCACATGCCGAGGCGATGGGCCAAAGGCGCGTAAATCTCCAACGTCTCCGTGGCCACCCGGCGCTGGCGCTCCACCGACAAATGCCGCAGCGTGCGCATGTTGTGCAGCCGGTCGGCCAGCTTGATCACGATCACCCGCAGGTCCTCGGCCATGGCCAGGAACATCTTGCGCAGCGATTGGGCCTGCTGCTCCTCGCGCGTCTGGAAGGTGAGCTTGTCCAGCTTGGTGACCCCGTCGACGAGGCGCACCACCTCGGGGCCAAACTCGGCCGTCAGCTGCTCGCGGGTGACGGGCGTGTCCTCCAGCACATCGTGCAGGAGCCCCGCCACGATGGTGGTCACGTCCATCTGGAGGTCGGCCAGGATGCACGCCACCTCATAGGGGTGCTGGAAGTAGTCCTCGCCCGAATCCCGGTACTGGCCCTTGTGGGCCTCGCGGGCGCGCGCGATAGCGCGGCGGACCCGTTCGATGTCCGCCTCCGGGTTGTAGGCGAGGATCTTTTCGATCAGCACGTCCCGCTGCACTGCATCCCCCGCCGGCCGCCTGTCCCGGCTACTCCTCGTACGTCACCAGCGACAAGATCTCGTAGTTCCCCAGCTTGCGGAGCCGCTCCCGGCCCTTGAGGAACGCGAGCTCGATAAGAAAAGCAAAGCCGACGATCTGCCCCTTGAGCTGCTCCACCAGGCGCGCCGCGGCCTCCATCGTGCCGCCGGTGGCTAAAAGGTCGTCCACGATCAGGACGCGCTGGCCGGGGCGGATGGCGTCCACATGGATTTCTAGCGCATCCTTGCCGTACTCGAGCTCATACTCGACGCGTATTTTCTCCGCCGGCAGCTTGTTGGGCTTGCGGATCAGCACAAATCCCACGCCCAGCTCGTAGGCGAGGGGCGCGCCCACAGTAAACCCGCGCGATTCGACGCCGACCACCAGCTCCGGTTTCCGGTCCCGGTAATGGTCGGCCATGCGCTGCACCGCGTAGCGCAGCGCTTCGCCATTGGTCAAAAGCGGCGTAATGTCCTTGAAATTGACCCCCGGCTTGGGAAAGTCAGGCACCTCGCGGATCAGCGACCGCAAGTCCATTCAATTCGCTCCTCTCGGCAGCCAGCGCAATCAAACGGGCCGGACTGGCCTCCAGTGCCATCCGGCTCACCGCGGCAAACGCCTGTTTCCTCTTGACACCGTCATTATATCGCGCGGAAAGACCGACGTCCACCTTGGCGGGAGGCCGCGGGGCCAGCCGTACGGGTCCCGGCGGTTCGCCATGCACAAGCCCCAGCTCCGCGAAAACTGCCAGCGCGTACTCCACCCCGGAGACCGAGACGAGCCCGGGCCAGCGCTCGTGCATGAGGGCCGCCACGGCCTCGGCCGGAGGAACGACGCCCTGGCTGCGCTCGGCCAAGGCCGCTACCGCCCGGTAGACCCAGCGCAGGCTCTCTTGGCCCGGGTAGCAGCGCTCCAGGTGAGCCGCGGCCTCTTGCAGCACCGCCTCGTTGTACGCCAGGTGAATGGTCCAGCCCGGCGCCAGCGCCGCCGCCGCCAACAGCCGCCACAAGGCTTCGTCGTCCACCGGCAGCCCAAACAAGATGAGGTGTCCGCGCCCGGGCCAGGGCACCAGCTGTTCCCCGTTGACGGCCAACGCCTCTCCGTCCAAAACGGTAATGCGCGCCGCCGGGGCAGGAACGAGGTGAGTGGCCACGGGCGCCTCCTCCCTGACCATCGCGCCCGCCGCCCAGGCCAAGGCCCGGGGATCGTCGCCAACGCCGGTCAAAGCCACGATGCGGGCGCCAGTGGCCGCGAGGGCAGCCATGTAGGCGGTGCGGGCCAGCGGGTGCCGCGGCGCCCCTGCCCGGCGATCGGCCACCGGCACCGGCCCTGGGCGCAAGGTCACAATGGGGGCTACCGGGTGCGGCTCGGGTTTCCCCTCCAGCGCGGCCGCCACCTCGGCGCTCGCCTCAGGGGCCCGCAGCGATCGGAGCAAGAGCTCTACCCGCGCCGGGCCAAAGCCCTCGTTGAGCTGGGGCGTAAAGGCCACATCGAGCTCGGTTCCCGGCGAAGCGGCGTGCAGCAGGGCCCCTGCACCAAACGCGATGGCCTCAAGAACTTGGCCTGAGTTGGGGCAGCGCAGGGTGAGCTTGAGGTGGTCGCCTGAGGCCCCTACAGTCCGCGCTCCGAGCACCCGCACCCCGCGGGCGGCCAGGACCGGCGTCGGATTTCCCGGACCAAAGGGCGCCAGGGCGTCCAGCTCCCGCACCAGCCGCTCGTCGACCTGGTCGAGTCCCACCTCAAGATCGACCTCGACCCTAGGCAGGAGGTCCGCCGGCCCTAGCACCTGGGCCGCCAGCTTGTTGATGCGTTCGCGAAAGGCGGCCAGCGCCGTACGGGACACGGTGAGCCCGGCCGCCATGGCATGGCCTCCGAAGCGAATCAGGAGGTCGGCACACCCGCTCAAGGCGGCGAACAAATCAAACCCCGGGATGCTGCGGGCGGACCCTTTGCCCTCCTCTCCCTCCAGGGCCACCACCACGGCCGGACGGGCAAACCGCTCTGCCAGGCGCCCCGCCACGATGCCGATCACCCCGGGGTGCCAGCCTTCCCCGGCCACCACCAGCACCCAGTCGGCCAAGAGATTCTCCCGTTCCACCTGAGCCACGGCGGCGTCGAGGATCTCGGCCTCGACCTGCTGCCGGGCGCGGTTGGCTTCGTCCAGCTGCTCCGCCAGGGGACTTGCCAGCGCCATGTCCTCGCTCAAAAGCAGCTGGACGCCTAGGCGGGCGTGGCTGATACGCCCCGCGGCGTTGAGCCTGGGGGCCAGGACAAACGCCACCTGGGTCGCGTTGACACGGCCGAGGTCTAAGCCGGCGACGCGGGCCAGGGCGGCCACGCCCACCGACGGGCGATTCCGCATGCGCTCCAAACCGGCCCGTACCAGCGCCCGGTTTTCGTCCAGCAATGGACACACGTCCGCGATGGTTCCCAGCGCGACGAGCTCGACAGCGTCCTCGCCGGGCACGGGCCGGGCCAGGCGCTGGCCCAGCGCCGTCAGGAGCTTATACGTGACGCCGACGCCGGCCAGCTCCCGGAAAGGATACCGGCTGTCGGCCCGCTTGGGGTTTACGACGGCCACCGCGTCAGGCAGCACGGGCCCGGGCTCGTGGTGATCCGTCACGATCACGTCCATGCCCAGTTCGTTGGCCCGGACCACCTCCGCCAGCGACTGGATCCCGCAATCGACGGTGATGAGCAGCCGCACGCCCTCTCCGGCCAGCCGCTCCACCGCCTCCATGTTGAGGCCGTAACCTTCCGTCTGGCGCTCCGGGATATACCACCGGGCGGCAACGCCCAGCCGCGCGAGCTCCCGCACCAGGAGGGCGACGCTGGTCTGGCCGTCCACGTCGTAGTCGCCGTACACCGCCACCGGTTCCCCGGCGGCCAAGGCGCGCGCCAGGCGATCCACGGCCCGGTGCATGTCGGGCAGCAGCCACGGATCGTGAAGGGCCGATGGACCCGGTTTTAGCAAGGCCCGCACCGCGGCAGGGTCCGTAAACCCGCGCACGGCCAGAAGGCGCGCCAGCACCCGGGAAACGCCCGCTTCCCGCTCAAGCCGTGCCGCCGCCGCCTCGTCCGGGGGCGGGCTCATCTTCCAGACGGTGTGCAGCTGCATGGGGGCTCACCTGCAAACGAACATCAAAGGGAAGGCGGAGATGAGTGCGGGCGGTCGGCCGGGCGCCCCTCGTCCTTGAGCGCGGCCCGCTCCTGCTCCAGCTGCTGAAGCTTTTGCTCGAGCCGGTGGACTTGGTTTTGGAGCTGGCGGATCCGCCACGAGGCCCGGACTTGGCGGATCAACCCGATGAGCCAGGCCACCAGTGCTCCGGCCGCCGCCGAACCGACCACGACGACGACCAGCGACGTCTGGATCTGCCAGCGGATGAGATTGACGGTGATGGGCTCGGCGTTTTGCACCGCGAAAACGGCCACGCCCAGCGCGAAAAGCAAGGCGACGATGAGCAACAACTGCACCGATGGGTCCCCCCGACCGCGCGGCGCTCCTGGCATCAACTGGCACTTCGCTGCCGCCGGGCCCCTTCCCTGCCCATCGGTGCCAAGCTCTGCCTGCGGATTCGCCGCCAGCACGGCTGTCCCTTGTCTGGAGGAGCTCGCCTGCCCAGCCGCCGGCGCCGGCCTTTAGAACCGTCCCGAGCGCAGGATGCCGATGACGAGTCCCAACCCGATGAAGGCGGCCAGCACGAAACCGATGACCCCCACCGCCGGCACGCCCCACCAGATGGGCCCTTGCGCCTGCAGCACGATCCCGGAACCGATGATCAGGGCCGCGAGGACGATGGCCATGGCCACCCGGTTGCTGGTGCGCTCCAGGCGCTGCACCGTCCGATCCAGCCCCTCGTGCAGGAAGCGCACCTGCAGTTCGCCCCGCAAAAGCCGCGTCAGCGACCGGTCGATTTTCCCCGGCAGGTGGCCGAGGAGCTGCAGGTATTCCATTCCCTCCGCCACCGCCCTGCGGGCCACCTCGAACGGGTCCAGCTGCCGCCGGATGAGCTCCGTGGCCCACGGTTTGGCGATTTCCAGCGCGTTGAACTCGGGATCGAGGCTCTTGCCCACGCCCTCGATGGTGACCAGGGCCTTGCCGAGCAAAAGCAGATCGGGAGGCAGCCGCAGCCGGTGGCGATGGGCGATCTGCAGCACTTCCTGCACGAGGGGCCCAAGCTCCAGCTGCTTCAGCGGCTTGCCGTAATGGCGATCGATCAGGTCCTCCAGGTCCCGGCGGACGGGCCGGAGGTCGACGTCGTCACCCAGCGCGCCCAAGCGGATGAGCCCGCGCACGACCCGATCCGTGTCCCGCCGGGTGACGCCGACAAACAGATCAACGACGGCGCTCATTGTCTCCTGGTCAAGGCGCCCGACGATGCCGAAATCGATGATGGCCAGCGACCCGTCGTCCATGACAAAGAAATTGCCCGGGTGCGGGTCGCCGTGAAAGACGCCGTCCACAAGCACCATGCGGAGAAACACTTCCGCGCCCAGCCGGGCGACCTCCCGCGGGTCGAGCCCCAGCCGCTCCAGGGCTTCCCGATCGTCCACCTTGACACCCTGGAGGTATTCCATGACCAGCACGCGCGAAGTGGTCAGCTCCCAGTACACTTTGGGGATGCGGACGCGCCGCTCATCGGCCCACGCCCGCCGGAAGCGCTCGATATTCCCCGCTTCCAGGTGGTAATCCATCTCGCGGCGCAAGATCCGGCTAAACTCATCCACAAACTCCCGCGGGCTGAACCGCTCCGGGCGGAGCCGATCCTCGATGAGCTCGGCCACGCTCGCCAGGATCTCCAGGTCGGTGGCGATCAGCTCCTCGACGCCGGGGCGCCGCACCTTGACGACGACGCGGGAACCGTCCCGCAGCACGGCCCGGTGGACCTGGCCGATGGAAGCCGCGGCCAACGGCTCTGTCTCAAACAAGGCGAAGGCGTCCTCCAGCGGCCGGCCCAACTCCCGCTCCACTTCCCGGATGATGTCCTGCACGTCCACTGGGGGAACGTGATCCTGCAGCAGGGACAATTCCGCGGCGATGTCCTCGGGGACGATGTCAGGGCGGGTGCTCAAGATCTGGCCAAGCTTGATGAAGGTAGGACCCAGCGTTTCCAGGGCTGAACGCAAGCGCGCGCCCCGGGTTTGCTCAGGCGGGGCTGGCGGCATGAGGCGCCGGCGGAACGGGATAAGGTGCTGGAGGTCCAGCTGCGCCAGGAAATAGCCGAAGCCGTAGCGCAGCAGGACCTCCACGATCTGCCGGTAGCGGCGCAGGTGCCGATAGCGCCGCTGCATAAAGCCGAAAGGCACCAGCCCTCACCGCCTAGCGGACGGGAGCGGGGCTCGCCTCAGCCCGCCTGCGCTCCTCCCGCTCCTTCCAGAGCCACCACAAGGGGTTGGCCACCATCATGGACGAGTAGGTGCCGACGGTCAAGCCCACCAGAAGCACCAGGATGAAGTCCCGCAAAGTGCTGCCGCCAAAGATGAACAAGGTGACGAGGGCCAAGAGCGTGGTGGCGCTCGTGTGGATGGTGCGGGCCAGCGTCTCATTAAGACTGCGGTTCAACAAGTCGAAGAGGGATTCGCCTTTGCGGATCCGCAGGTTTTCCCGCACCCGGTCAAAGATGACGATGGTGGCGTTGAGCGAGTACCCGATGACCGTGAGGATGGCCGCGATGAAGGGGCTGTTGACCTCTACCCCCAGCGCCGAAACGACGCCCGTGGCGATGATGGCGTCGTGCAAGAGAGCCGCGATCGCCGCGACGGCGAACTTGAACTCAAACCGCAAGGAGACGTAAACCAGAATCCCGAGCGAAGCGAGGGCGACGGCCAAGAGCGCTCGCCGCACCAGCTCCGCACCGACGACGGGTCCCACCAGCTCCGTGCGCAGGATCTCCACGCTGCCAAAGGCGTCGCCTAAGGCCGCGTCGACCCGCTCAATCTCCTGGCTGCTCAAAGGGCGCGTCCGGATGAGCACGTCGTGGGGATCGTCCAACGGCTGGATGACGGCTCCCGCCACGTCCAGGTCGGCCAACTGTGGGCTGGCCAAGACTTGCCGGACGTCGTCGGCCGTCACCGGCCGGCCCAGCTGCCGCTCCAACAAGGTGCCGCCCGTGAAGTCGATGCCCAGGTTGAGGCCCCGGACGCCCAGGCTGATGAGGCTGAGAACGACGAGAACGGCCGACAAGGTCAGCGTCGCCTTGCCATAGCGCATGAAGTTGATACGCGTCTGTCCCATGGGGTCAGGCTGCCTCCCGGACACCAAAGTAGCGGGCCGTACCCTGCGGGTTGGTGTCCACCGCCGCTTCGAGCAGCCACCGGGTGACGACGATGGCCGTGAACATGCTGGCCGCCACACCCAGGCTCAACGTGACCGCGAAGCCTTTCACCGGGCCCGTGCCCAAGAAGAACAGGACGGCGGCGGCGATGATGGTCGTCACGTTGGCGTCCAGGATGGCGCTGAAAGCCCGGTGGAAGCCGGCCCGAATGGCAGCCCGGATCCGCTTGCCGGCCCGGAGCTCATCCTTGATGCGTTCATAAATGATGACGTTTGCGTCCACCGCCATGCCCACCGACAAGATGAAACCGGCGATGCCCGGCAGGGTCAAGGTGGCATGCAGGCCGGCCAACAATGCGAGGACCAGCAGGATGTAGACGCCCAGGGCCAGGTCAGCCAAGAGTCCCGGCAGCCGGTAGAACATGATCATGTAGAGAACGACCAGCACAAGCCCCGCGATGCCGGCCCGCAGGCTGCGGTCGATGGATTCCTTCCCGAGGGTCGGGCCGACGTTGCGCATCTCCACCACTTCCAGCGGCACCGGCAACGAACCGGCTTTCAATAGGATGGCCAGGTTGCGGGCTTCCTCGTAGGTGAAGTTGCCGGTGATTTGCCCTTGGCCGGAAGTGATGGGCTCCTGGACAACGGGGGCGACCAGGAGCTCGCCGTCCAAGAGATGCGGGATGGGCTGGCCGACATACAAGGTGGTGAGCTGGGCGAAGCGGGCGGCGCCTTCGGGGGTGAACTCCACGTCGACGGCCGGCCGCCCGAACCGGTCGACGCCAAGGCGAGCGTCAGCCAAGTCCGCGCCCGTCAGCACCGTGCGCCCAAGAGGATCCTTGATCTCCAGCTGTGCGGTGCGCCCGATGACGTCCACCGCCTGCTGCTGGTCGGTCACGCCGGGCAGCTCTACCACGATGCGCCGGGAACCCTCGCGCTGGATGACGGGCTCGGCGACCCCCAGCGCGTTGATCCGGCGATCAATAATGGCCATCGCCCGCTCCATGGCCTCGTCGGTGACGGGAGTGCTGGCGGTCTCCCGCGCTTCCAAAACGATGTGGACCCCGCCTTGCAGATCGAGGCCCAATTGCATCGGAAAACGATATAAGACCACACCCGTGACCGCGAGGATCACGAGGATGACCGCGATGCGCACGATGTTCCCGCGGGGCAACCTCTGTTCCTCCCTCGCTTGCGAATGGACGCCGGCGCCGCTTGGGGGCCAAAAAACGGCACCAGGCCGTCCTTGCGGCACACGCAGACATTATAATGCCGGGTCCAGGGCTTGTCAATTTCGACAACTTCGCCCCGCAGGCCGCCGCGCCGGCGCCGGCTGCCCTCAGGCCCGGTCTCCCTCAGTCCGGGCCCCCACCTGGATCATGGTGGCGAGCATGGTGGCCACCACCGTTTCGCCATCGGCGCCGTAAGCCACCACGTCGCCGGCGCAGACCGTGATGGTGCGGCCCGGCCGCACCACCCGGCCGCGGGCCAAAAACGCATCTCCCTTGGCCGGCGCCAGCAGGTTGATTTTGAACTCTACACTGAGCACTTCGGCTCCGGCAGGCATCAAGGTCAAGGCGGCGTAGCCGCAGGCGCTGTCCGCGATGGCGGTCACCGCCGCCGCGTGCAGGTAGCCGTGCTGCTGGGTCAGCTCCGGGCGAAACGGCAGCCGGATCTCGACCAGGCCCGGCTCGACCCGCACCAGTTCGGCCCCAAACAGCGCCATGATGCGCTGCTTGGCAAAGCTTTCCCGCACCCGCTGGGCGTAGTCGGGCGTTTTCGGCTGCCACGCTGCCGCCACCCGCCTGCACCTCCTATGCGAGCCGGGCTCCGTTGATCACCAAGTGGAACCTGCAGTCGAGGAACTCCGCCGCACGCCGGGACATGATCATGCGCTGGAGGAAGATCTCAAAGTACTCGAGCACGGACGTAACTTCGGTCTCGATGGTGAGCTCCAGCGTGACGGCGCGCGCCGCGGCGTCCACCGATAGGAACGAGCGCACCACGGCATAGTTGACGCGGTCGTGGATGTCAAAGGTCGCCGGGTCGCGGTTGCGCACCCGCGTCCGGTGCACGTCGGACTTGTCCGCCAGGATCAGGGCCGCCGACACCCGGTTGACCGGGTGGCCGTGCTCCTCCTCATGGTTGCCGATGGCGCCAAGAATGGTGGCCGCCTCGTGGGGCGGCATGCCCAGCTCGTCCAAGATGGGAGCCATCAGCACCGCTCCGGTGAGCGCGTGGCCGGCCCGCCCGATGACGTTGCCGATGTCGTGGGTGTAGCCGGCGATGGCGGCCAGCTCCGCCTCCCGGGCCGGGTAGCCCAGGCGCGTCATGACGTTGTAGGCGATCTTGGCCACCAGGCTGCAGTGGCGCTCCCCGTGTTCGGTGAAACCGATGGCGGCCAAGTGGGCGTCGGCCGCCTTGATGAAGGCGCTCACGCGCGGGTGCGCCCGCACCACGTCCAGTGTGACCGGCGCCCCAGCGCTTCCAGTACCGGAGGCCACCGATCAGTCACGACCCTTCACGTGTCCGACGCCCTGCCGGCTCAGGCGGATCTCCACCTTGTCGGCGATGCGCAGCTGCACCTCGTCATCTTTCAGGGCCGTGATTTCCCCGTGAATGCCGCCAACCGTAATAACCTTGTCGCCGACCTTGAGGCTGTCCAGCATTTCCTTGCGCTTCTTCTGCTGCTGCATCTGCGGGCGGATCAAGAGAAAGTAAAACACCGCAAACATGAGGATAAGGGGCAACAGCGACCCAAACATCCCCGCGGCCGTAGTTGTGTCCGCTTGCAAGAATACCATCCGTCGGTCACTCCTCGCTGGTGGGCATGGAAATTCCTACTCGCCTTTCGACGGCTCCTGGGGTGTTCCTTCCGCGCACGTCGCTCCGGTTTCCCTGGCACCCCGGTAGGTGCGCAGGAACTGGGCGCGGAATTCGGGGAACGTCCCCTGCCGGATCGCCGCCCTGATCTCGGTCATGAGCCGGTGCAGGAAAGCCAGGTTGTGCCAGGTGGCCAGGCGCATGGCCAGCACTTCGCCGGCTTTGAACAAGTGGCGGATGTAGGCCCGGGTGTAGTTTCGGCAGACGTAGCAATCGCAATCCGGATCCAGCGGGCCAAAATCGCGGGCATAGCGGGCGTCGCGGACGATGATCGTCCCCGTCCGGGTGAACACGGTGCCGTGGCGCCCTATCCGGGTCGGCAGGACGCAGTCAAACATGTCGACGCCCCGGGCGACCCCCTCCACCAGGTCCTCGGGCGCGCCGACGCCCATCAGGTAGCGGGGCTTTTCCCGCGGCAAGATCCCGGTGACCACTTCCAGCATCTCGAGCATCTTCTCTTTCGGCTCGCCGACGCTTAAGCCCCCGATGCCGTAGCCGGGGAAGTCCATCTCCGTCAGCGTCCGGGCGCTTTCCGCCCGCAGGTCCGGGTAAACGCTTCCCTGCACGATCCCGAACAGGGCCTGGTCGGGCCGCTGGTGGGCCGCCTTGCAGCGGGCCGCCCAGCGGTGGGTCAGCTCCATGGAGCGGCGGGCATAGTCGTAGTCGCACGGGTAGGGTGCGCACTCGTCAAAGGCCATGATAATGTCGGCACCCAGAGCTTCCTGGATGGCGATGGACTTCTCCGGGCTGATGAAGTGGCGCGAGCCGTCGATGTGGGACTGGAACGTGACGCCTTCCTCTTGGATCCGCCGCAGCTTGGCAAGGCTGAACACCTGGAACCCGCCGCTGTCCGTCAAAATCGCGTGCGGCCAGTTCATGAACCGGTGCAGCCCGCCCGCCTCCCGCACCAGGTCCGCCCCCGGGCGCAAGTACAGGTGGTACGTATTGGCCAGGATGATCCGGAACCCGATGCCCTCTACCTCATCGGGCGTCATGGTCTTGACCGAAGCTTGGGTGCCCACGGGCATGAAAACGGGCGTCTCCAGTTCCCCGTGGGGGGTCGTCAGCCGGCCGGTGCGGGCGCGCGTCACCGGGCACGTGGTTTCGACTCGAAACGCCATTGCCATCCTGGTCGTGCTCCTCTCGGCAGCGTGCTGGCACGTGCCATCCTAGAGGATGAGCATCGCGTCACCGAAGCTGTAGAAGCGGTAGCGCTGCCGCACCGCCTCTTGGTACGCGGCCAGCGTCCGCTCGCGCCCCAAAAAGGCGCTGACCAGCATCAGCAACGTGGAACGGGGCAGGTGGAAATTGGTGATGAGGGCGTCCACGATCTTCCACCGGTAGCCTGGATAGATGAAAAGGTCGGTCCACCCGTCCCCGCCTCGAACCTGGCCGTCCGCGGCGCTGGCCTCCAGCGTCCGCGCGACGGTGGTGCCTACCGCCACCACGCGCCGCCCCTCCCGCTTGGCGGCGTTCACGGCCTCCGCCGTGGCCTCCGGCACGGAAAAGTACTCGGCGTGCATGCGATGCTCTTCCACCCGCTCCACCTGGACGGGCCGGAAAGTCCCTAGGCCCACGTGCAAGGTGAGGTGGACGACCTCAACGCCCATCCGTTCAAGTCTCTCCAAGAGCTCCGTTGTAAAGTGCAGGCCCGCAGTGGGGGCGGCCGCCGAACCGGCGTCCCGGGCGTACACGGTCTGGTAGCGCTCGGGATCGGCAAGGGGCGCCCGGATGTAGGGCGGCAGGGGCACCTGCCCCAGCTCCCGCAGGCGCTCGTCCAGATCATCCGCGGGCACAAACCGCAGCACGCGGCCGCCGGCTTCGGTGCGGTCGATGACGTGGGCCGACAGCTGCCCCTCGCCAAACACGATCTGGGTCCCCACCGGCAGCCGCCGGCCCGGGCGCACCAGGGCCTCCCACGTATCGGGCCCGCGCCGCTGGAGAAGCAGCACCTCCACCCGCCCGCCCGTTGACGCCTTGACACCAAACAGGCGCGCCGGCATGACGCGCGTGTCGTTGAGGACGAGTACGTCCCCCGCGCGCAAGTATTGGGGCAGATCCCGGAAAACCCGGTGCTCCATGCGGCCGGTGTCCCGGTGCACCACCAGGAGCCGCGCCGCATCCCGCGGCTCCACCGGGGTTTGGGCGATCAGTTCCTCAGGCAGTTCGTAATCGAAATCGCTGACGCGCAACGGTTTCTCTCCTCACGGCCGGGGCACGGCGGAAAGCCAAAGACCCCGGCACCGGCCGGGGTCCATTAGCGGTACCCCAACTCCTGCAGGGCGCCGGGACGGTCCCGCCAGCCCGGTTTCGTCTTGACCCACAGCTGCAGGTTGATCTGGCTGCCCAGAAGCGCCTCGATCTCCATGCGGGCCATGCGGCCGATTTCTTTGAGCATGCGCCCGCCCTGGCCGATGATGATGCCCTTCTGGCTGTCCCGCTCCACGATGATGGTGGCGTGGATGTCCACCAGGTCCCGGTCCGGGCGCTTGCGCATCTCCTCCACCACCACCGTCACCGAGTGGGGCACTTCCTCTTGGGTATGGTGAAACACCTGCTCCCGGATGAGCTCGGCCACCAAGAATTCCTCCGGCCGGTCCGTGACCCACTCGTCGGGGAAGTACTTGGGCCCTTCGGGCAACTGGGCCACAAGCCAATCCACAAGCTCAGCCGTTCCCTCGCCGGTCAAGGCGGAAACGGGCGCCACATGGGCGAACGTACCCAGCTCCGCAAAGGCCTGCACGGCAGCGGCCCGGTCCTTGACGAGATCCATCTTGTTGACGACCAAGGCCGTGGGCGTGTTGACGGTGGCCAGTTCCTTGGCGATGAGCCGGTCGCCCGAGCGCACCCCGCTCGCGCCGTCGACGACGAACAGGATGACGTCCACTTCATTCCAGGTGGCCCGCGCCACCTTCACCATGTAGTCGCCCAGCAGGTGCTTGGGCTTGTGCACGCCTGGGGTGTCGATGAACACCACCTGCGCGTCGGGCCGCGTCAGCACCGCCTGGATCCGGTGCCGCGTCGTCTGCGGCTTGTCCGACACGATGGCCACCTTGGCCCCGACCACCATGTTGAGCAGCGTGGACTTACCTACGTTGGGCCGGCCGATGATG
The DNA here is from genome assembly GCA_017578085.1 of Bacillota bacterium. Taxonomy (GTDB): domain Bacteria; phylum Bacillota; class Limnochordia; order Limnochordales; family ZCTH02-B6; genus ZCTH02-B6. The sequence goes on along the minus strand of PKQR01000002.1, from coordinate 34,872 downwards.
GCCGCAAACCCGGAGCGCACCTTCGTCCCTTCCACCGCTTACCCTTCCTCCCGCGGCGACAGGTGAAACGCCCCCGGGAAAAGGTCTTTGAGCGTCAGCACCCGCCGCTCGCCCTTCACGTTGGCCAGTATCACCGGCAGATCCTCGGCAGCGAACTCCGCGATGCTCTGCCGGCAGATGCCGCACGGGGGGGCGGGCGGATCGGCATCCGTCACCACCGCGAGGGCCCGGAATTGCCGGTGGCCTGCAGCCACGGCGGTTCCCAGCGCCACCCGCTCGGCGCACATCGTCGCCCCGTAAGAGGCGTTTTCGACGTTGCAGCCGGTGACGATCTCCCCTGAGGCCGTCAAGAGCGCGGCGCCCACCTGAAACTCGGAATAGGGCGCGTAGGCGCGCTCGCGCGCCGCCCTGGCCGCAGCCACAAGCCTATCCATCTCAGCTGCCGACAACGCCGCCACCTTCGCCGTTTGCTGCCCGCTCCCCGCCGCACCTGCCTGTCCGCTGGGCGCGTGCACGGCCATCACCTTCCTTGTGACCGGCGGCGCCAGCAAGAGGGCGGCCACAAGGCCTCCCGCAGGTACGGCCGCCAGCGCCGGCGGCAAATAGGGTCGAAAGACCAAGTACCCGATGACCACGGCGGCGGCGGCCAGGACCAAGACGCCTCCCGCCGCGACGTTCTTCGCCGCCCCGGCCAGCGGGTGGAAATCGGGCGTCACGAGATCAACCGCAGCCTCGACGGCCGTGTTGAAGAGCTCGGCGGCCAAGACGGTCCCGATGGCCACCACCAGGAGGGCGAGCCCGGCCCCCGAGACGCCCACCGCCCAGGCCACCAGCGCCACCAGCGCCGCCGCGGCCACGTGGATGCGCACGTTGCGCTGGGTGCGGAACGCGTAGGCGATGCCCTCAAGGGCGAACCGGAAACTCTCACCCAACGTACGGGCGCGCATGGGACTCATCGGCTGATCACCGGCCACTGCGTCCTGTTTCACCGCACCAGGCCCGCCTCGGCCAAAATCGCCTCTTCCCGCTGGCGCATGGCCTGCCGGGCCGCCTCCTCCTCGTGGTCGTAGCCCAAGAGGTGCAGCACGCCGTGGACGCACAAGTACGCGAGTTCCCGGTCTACCCCGTGCCCGTACTCTTCCGCCTGCCGGATCGCCGTCGGCACCGAGATGACCACATCGCCCAAAAGCAGGGGCCGCTCCGGGTAACGCTCCGGGTGGAGGCGCAAGTCGGCAATCTCCTCCGGCTCCCAGATGGGAAAAGAGAGCACATCGGTGGGCGCATCCTTGCCCCGGTAGTCGCGGTTGAGGGCCTGGATCTCGTCGTCGTCCACCAGCGTCACGGAAACTTCGGCATAAGGAGGCATGCCCTCGGCGGCCAAGGCCGCCGCCGCAACCGCCTCCAGCCGCTTGAGGATCGCCTCATCGACAGCTACCGCCGAACGGTTAACAAGCACCACATCCACCCGCGACCACCTCATCGGCCTGCGCTGACGCCCTGCGGGCTTGCGGCTCCCTGGCGCTGCAGTTCCTGGTCTTTGCCAGGCACCTCCGGGTACTCGACCCGCTTGTGGTAAATGCCCGTCAATACCCGCACAAAGGCTTCGGCGATCTTGTCCAGGTCCCGCAGCGTCAGGTCGCTCTCATCCAGCTCTCCGGCTTCCAGCCGTTCCTTGATGATGCGCCGGACCAGCCCTTCAATGCGCCCGGGCGTCGGCCGGCCCAGGGAACGCACCGACGCTTCCACCGCGTCGGCAAGCATGACGACCGCGATTTCCTTGGACTGGGGCTTGGGCCCGGGATAGCGGAAATCCCGCTCGTCCACAGACTCACCCTTGGCGTTTTCCACGGCCTTTTGGTAGAAGTACTTGACCAGATCGGTCCCGTGGTGCTGCCGGATGAAGTCCACGATCACCTCAGGCAGCTTGTACTCCCGCGCCAGTTCCACCCCGTCCCGCACATGGGAGATGATGATCAAGGTGCTCAGGCTGGGCGAGATCTTGTCGTGAGGGTTCTCGCCGACGAACTGGTTTTCCACGAAGAAATAGGGCCGTTTGGTCTTGCCGATGTCGTGGTACAAGGCCCCTACCCGGACCAAGAGCTGGTCCGCGCCGATAACCTCCGCCGCCGCTTCCGCCAGATTGCCCACGAGGATGCTGTGGTGATACGTGCCCGGCGCCTCCATGAGGAGCTTGCGCAAGAGCGGGTGGTTGGGGTTGGACAGCTCCAGGAGGCGAATGGACGACGTGATGCCAAACAGCGCCTCCAGGTACGGCAACAGGCCGATGGTGCCCACGGCGGAGACGATCCCGTTGAGCAGCCCCAAGAACGAGTACTGGATCAGGAACATGTCGCTGCGCATGAGGCCTAATGCGACCATCATCAGGAAACACGCGCCGCCGACGATGAGGCCGGCCCGCGTCAAGTCCGACCGCTGGCTTACCCGGGAGACGCTGTAGACCCCGGCCACCCCGCCGGCCAACCCGACAAGAAAGTAGCGCCCGTCAAACCCAAAGAGGGCCGCCAGCATACCCGACAACACGACGGTCACGACGATGGCCAGCCTCGAGTCCAAAAGGAGCGTGACCAACAGGCCGGCCAACCCGACGGGCACCAGCAGGGCCGTGCCCTGCCAGTTGATGAAGCTGCCCACCTTGGCCAAGCCCGCGACCAGCAGCACGATGAGCCCCAGCAGCAACAGCTGCCGTTCGCTCACGAGGATGTCGCGGCGGTTTTGATACAAGTAGACCCCGACGACCGAAAACAGGAGCAACAGCAGCACCGCATGGCCCGCCAGCTGCCCGTAGCTGTACCGGCCGTCCAGCAGGCCCAGATCCTGCAGCAACATGATGTGCTCAGGGCCTACCGGGTCGCCGCGGCGGATGATGATCTGGCCTTCCCGCACCCGCACCTCGGCCACGGCGCGCATGGCCTCCTGGCGAGCCCGCTCCATCCGCTCGGGGCTCGGGATCAGGTTGGGCCGGATGACCGCCTGCACCACGGCGCCGACGAATTCCCGCTCCCCGTCTGGCAAGCTGCGGATCTGCGCCAGGGTCGGGACGGCCTCCCGCTCCCGCTCCAGGTCGTCGCTGCCGATCCGGCGGCGGAGCATGACGTCGCTGGCAATCCGCAGGGTCCGGTCTTCAAGGGCCGCCCGGGCTTCGTCGCTCAGCTGCAGCGCGTATTTTAGGACCTGGGCCCCCACGGCCACATCTTGCTCGGACAAGAGTTCCTCGGCTTCTGCCGCCAGCCGGTCCCAGGGCAAGGCAGGGACGACCGGCGGTGCGCTTGCTGCCCCCTCGCCTACTTCAGGAGACGCAGCGGGCGCCTGGCCGGCGTCGATTTCGGCGGCCGCGTTCAATTCCGCCAAGGCCGCCTGCCGCACCGAGTTGATCACCTGGAAGATGAGCTTTACCCGTTCCTCGCTGCGCAAAGCTTCCGCCGGGTTGATCTCCCAGTTGACGGGATCGAGTTCCGCCTCCCGTACGGCCTCCCGGGCGGCCTGTTCCCGCAAGAGCTCGGTCCGGTACCGGTCCACCACGTCCCGGGGAGCGACCACGTCGCGGGTCGCCACGTCCCCCACTTGCCAGTTGAGCGCGTCGGGTGCGGTGTTGGCCGTCATGAGCGCCAGCAGCACCACATACATTACGCCTGCGAGCGCAGCGCGCCGGGCCGGGCTCGGCCTGGAGAGAAAGCCTCGGACGGGTTCCCACACCGACGCGCGCAAAGACGCCCACACGGCGTGGGCGCCTCCTTGGCGGCCGGCACCTTGACCGCTGCCGTTAGCTTTCCTGGACATGTGCGTCATCTCCCGCCGCTTTCGCCCGCAAGCCCAAGCGGGCTTGGGCACGGCGCTGCTCGTCCCGCTCGTAGGCGCGGATGATCGTCTGCACCAGCTCGTGCCGGACCACGTCCGCGTCCGACAGTTCGATGAAGGGGATACCCGTGTCCGCCAAGACGGTGCGGGCGTGGGCCAGCCCCGACACTTGGCCCGGCGGCAGGTCGATCTGGGTCAGGTCGCCCGTCACCACCATCCGCGAGCGCAGGCCCATGCGGGTGAGGAACATCTTCATCTGCTCGGGCGTCGTGTTCTGCGCCTCATCCAGGATGATGAAGGCGTCCTCCAGCGTCCGGCCGCGCATATAAGCCAGCGGGGCCACTTCAATGACGCCCCGCTCCACGTGCCGCTGGTACGTTTCCGCGCCGACAATATCGTACAAAGCGTCGTACAGCGGCCGCAAGTACGGATCGACCTTCTCCAGCAGGTCGCCGGGCAAGAAGCCGAGCCGCTCGCCGGCCTCCACCGCCGGCCGCGTCAGCACGATCCGCGTCACGGAGCGTTCCTTGAGGGCCGCGATGGCGACGGCCACGGCCAAGTACGTCTTGCCCGTCCCCGCGGGCCCGATGGCAAATACGAGGCTGTGGCGCCGCATGGCGTCCACGTACCGCTTCTGCCCGAGGGTGCGGGGCGTTACCGGACGCCCGCGGGCCGAAAACACCACCACGTCCCGGTGGATGTCGGCCAGCCGCGTGCCGTTGCCATGGGTTGCCAGGCGCAGGGCGTAGCGAACTTCCTGGGTGGTCAGATAGGGGCGCTGGCGGGAGACCTCCGCCAGATCGTGCAGCACCCGCAGGGCCATGTCAACCGCTGACGGGTCGCCGGAGATGGCGAGGGTGTTTCCCCGGGGCACGATGGTGACCCGCAGCTCCCGCTCGATGGTGCGCAGGTGCTCGTCTCGCTCGCCAAAAACGCCTAGGGCCGCCGCATTGTCGTCGACGACGAACTTGGCTTCTGCCACGGCTTTGCTCAAACTCGCGGGTACCCCTCCTCGATCAATCAGCGTGCACCGGCCGCGACCGGCTCGCCGACGGGGGCAAACCGTCCCAGATCCTGCAGCACTTCCACCGTTACCGCCGCACGCACGACGCCGGCGGCCGGATCTTCCCACACTGAAACCTGCTCGTCCAGCACGTCTACGCCCGCGGGCAGCTGGCCCAGGGCGTGCTCCCGCGCCGTGGCCACGGCGGCCGCACGCGCGGTGCCAGCATCCTGCGGCTGCTCAAGACGCCGGATCTCATGCCCCACGTGCCACGTGGCCGAAACGCCGGGCAGCCAACGGGGCGCCGCCGTTCGCTGCTCCCAGCGCACCAAGGCGAACGGCGCCTCCGGGCGACCGATCCGCCACTCCCGCTCCCCAATCTTGATGCTCAGGTAGCGGTGTACCCGCCCGGTATCTTCTTCGTAAACGAGCACGAGGGGCGCTTCCCCCAGGCCCCGGTACCACGTCCTGCCCCGCACGACGCCTTCCGCCCGAACGTAGGGCAATTGACCTTGCCCGATCCGTTCCAGGTAGTCGGCGCTGCCAGGGGCGAGCATGCCGCTGATGAGCGGCTGGCCGGCCCGTACGGTTTCGCCGGGAGCGACCAGCGCTTGGCCCCGGATGGCCGCTACCCGCTCCACCACGCCGTCCCGCGCCGCCACGATGTGGCCGGGCTGGTGCAGGTCTGCATCCAGGACGGCCCGCTCCGCGACGCGCACGGTCGCCACGGCCCCGCGCACCTCCACCGAGGCCCAGGCCAGGCGCGGGATGGCGAGGTACAAGCGCCGCTCGACGACGTCCCGCTGCACCTCGTCCCGCCGCACCCCAGGCCTTAAACCGGCATGTGCGGCCGCGGCCAGGATTTCCCCGTGCGGCACCGCGTCCGCCCCGTCCACCCGCACAAACCAGACGAACTGGCCCAGCACGTACAAGAGCGCCGCGAACAGGAACCCGCCGGCGACGAAGGCGTGCCGGCGGCCGGCGCGAATGAACAGAAACGGCAGCCCGGCCTTGTGCAGGATGGCCACGTCCACGCCGAGGCGCCGGGCTGTCCGCGCCAGCCGCAAGAAGTCGCCCGCCGCCACCCGGGCCACGAGCAGCTGGGGCCCCGCCCGCTCCAGTTGCCACAAGGCGATTCCTTGGGCGACGGCGCGGTTAATGAAGGTTTCCAGCGGCCCGCCTCGCGCTCTGATTATAACATATCCCCTGAATAGCGACGACAAGGCGCGCAGCAAGGACGGGCCTCCTAGCGGCGCAGCTCTACCTGCAGGATGCGCCCGTCCACGACCAGTTCCTGGGGAAGGATGCTGCCGATGCGCAGGCGGGAGCCGGCCACCACCAGCTCCCCGCGGGCGGTGCGGATCCGGATCTCCCGGGGGCTGTATTTGATAAGCCCACGGTGGTTTTCCACCAGCACCTGCACATCGCCGATGAGCGTCGTTTTGGGCAGACCGAAGACGATATCTTGTGGCAAGTCCAGGGCGCTGACGAGACGCTCCACCACGGTGCCGCGCTTGGGTTCCACGGTCGTCCCTCCTGCGACACCGTATGCAGAACCCGGCGCCGCTAGACCCGCGGCCACACCCTGTAAGGACGCAAGGCGCGCGGCGGGTCCAGGATTTCTCTCATCACCACTGCCGCCAGCCACGGCTGGCCCTTGCGGACGAACGCCGCGACGGCAGGCGGCAGGCCCGCCGCAGGCCGCCGCCGCCGGGCGGCCGGCCGAGGCGCCGGTGCCGCCGGCACACCCCAATCTCCGCCCAAATCGTCATCAAACGGCACGCCCCGGACGCTGGGCGCCATGGTCGACGGCCGGACCGTCGGCTTGGCGGGCTGCACGGCGCGCGCCGCCGTCGGCCGCACCGTCCGGGCTGCTGGCGCCACCGGTGCCTCTAACGGGGACCCCGGCCCCATCGGTCCCTCCAACGGGGATGCGGGCCCCACCGGTCCATCCCAGGAGGAGGCCGGCGGCTGCGGCCGCCCGAGCCGCTCCTCCCTTGCCCGCCGGAGCCGCCGTTCCAGCTCCTCCATGTCGAGAACGAGTTCGGGATCCTCCTCGGTCCCGTTGGGGGCACCAGGACCCGCCGACCGCCGCAGCAGGCCGCTCAAAACGGACCCCAGGACGTAGAGGAAAAACAGCAGGCTAAACAGCTCGTCAAGTCCCACAGTCCGTCACCTCCCGTCCCGGGCCCTCCCATTCCGTCGTTCCGTCATTCGCTGCGCTTGGGCGGCTCCCCGCCCTGCCGCGGCTCCGGCGGCTCCCCGCCGCGGCTGATGGCCTGCCGCATCTCGGTGTCGGCGATCAGGTTGCGCAGGACGTAGTAGTCCAGCACGCCCAGGCGGCCTTCCCGCAAAGCTTGAGCCAGGGCTTTGGGCACCTCGGCCTCGGCTTCCACAACCCGGGCCCGCATCTCTTCCACCATGGCCCGCATCTCCTGCTCCCGGGCGAGCGCCGCGAAGCGGCGCTCGGCGGCTTTGGCCTGGGCAATGTTCTTGTCCGCCTCCGCCTGGTCCATCTGCAGCTGCGCCCCGATGTTCCTACCTACGTCCACGTCGGCGATGTCGATGGACAGGATTTCGTAGGCCGTGCCGGCGTCCAGGCCTTTGGCCAGCACCGTCTTGGAGATGCGGTCCGGGTTCTCGAGCACCTCCTCGTGGCTCAAGGAGGAGCCGACGGTGGTCACGATGCCCTCGCCGACGCGGGCGACGATGGTTTCCTCGCCGGCGCCGCCGACGAGCCGCTGGATGTTGGCCCGCACCGTGACGCGCGCCTTCACCTTCAGCTCGATACCGTTTTTGGCCACCGCCGAGATGACGGGCGTTTCGATCACGCGCGGGTTGACGCTGACCTGCACCGCCTCGAGCACATTCCGCCCGGCCAAGTCGATGGCGGCGGCCCGCTCAAAGGAGAGATCGATCTGGGCCCGGTGGGCGGCGATCAAGGCGTCCACGACCCGGTCCACATTGCCGCCGGCCAGGTAGTGGGCTTCCAGCTTGTCGATGGCCACGTCCAGCCCGGCCTTGACCGCCTTGATCAGGGGCAGGACGATCTTGGCCGGCGGCACCCGGCGCAGGCGCATGCCGATGAGCTGCAGGATTCCGACGTGCACTCCGGATGCCCAGGCGGAAATCCAGAGCCCCACCGGGATGAAGTTGAAGAAGAGGATCACAAGGATAACCGCTAGCACAAACGTCAACAAGCCCGTAAACGTCGCCAGTTCCATCCCTTTAGCCTCCTTGGCCCTCAGCGGTACCTGGGCGCTCTCATTGGTCCCGGCATTCCCTAACCGTCACCCGGCCGCCGAGCACCCGCACCACCTGCACCAAGGCGCCGGCCGGGATGAACTCGCCATCCGATGTGGCGTCAATGCGCACGCCTTCGATCTCGACGGTCCCAACCGGCCGCAGGGGGGTCAGCGCCCGGCCGTAGGCGCCGACTTTGACCGCCGGGTTATTGGGATCATCCCCTGGAACGCCTACGTCCTCCAGCCTGGTTTCCAACGCGATCCGCCGCCAGATGCCCGTCTTGGGCACCCGGCGCAGCAGCGCGATGCCGAGCACGACGGTCGCGAGGGTCGAGAGCCCAATGGCGGTGAACGCCGACGACGCATCGGGAAACGACAGGTATAAGCTCGCGAAGATGGCCACCAGGCCCCCAATCCCCGCTATGCCGAAACCTGGGATGACCAGGACTTCCAAGAGGAGCAGGACGAGACCCAGGATAAAGAGCAGCACCACCTCCAGGCCCGCGAGACCCGTGATCAGGCGCGCCCCGAAAAACAGCGCCAGGCAAATCAGGCCCGCAGTGCCCGGGCCACCCCACCCTGGGCTCGTGACCTCCGCCAGTAAACCCAGCATCCCCAGGGTCAAGAGCAGGGAACTGATGGTCGGGTCCGTGAGAAACCGCGCCACCCGCTCGGCCCAGTTGGGCGCGAGCTCCTCGACGACCGCACCGGGGAAGCCGAACGCCGCCAGCACTTCCTCGCGGCTCGCGGCCAACAGGTCGACAAATCCGATTTCGACCGCCTTGGCCGCCGTAAGGGTCAGGATTTCCCCTTCCCCCGTCAGGCCCTCAATGACGATTCGTTTGTCCACCATCGCGGCCGCTACCCGCGGGTCGCGCCCGTGGCGCTCCGCGGTAGCTTCAAACTCGGCCCGCAAGGCCGAGATGGTCTTTTCCTCCGCCGGCTGCGGTTCGGCGGCCCCGATGCTGGCTCCGGGCGCCATGGCGATCTTTTCCGCCGCCAAGGTGATGAGCGCCCCGGCCGACCACGCCCGCTCGCGCACAAAGGCCATTACCGGCCGGCCGGCCCTGAGCAGCGCGTCGCGGATGCTGGTGGCCGAGTCCACACGGCCGCCGAAGGTGTTGATCTCGATAAGGATCGCGTCGGCGCCGTCGCGCCGCGCCTGCTCCACGGATCGCTCCACGAAGGCGGCGAGCCCCTCGTCGATGGTGCCGACAATGGGGATGACGATGACCCGCGGCGTTACCCGGGACAGCGCCCCCAAGGCGCCGCCGAAAACCGCGAGCAGCACGAGGATCAGCCCCAGCCAACGGTACCTGCCCACAACGACTCCCCCGTTTGCGGTCCCGACAAAAAGGGAGGCCCAATCCGGCCTCCCTCCGCCTTCCGTACCCGGCTCTTGGCTCACTTCCGGCGCTTGCGCGCCGCGGCCGCTTTTTTCTTCCGCCTGACGCTGGGCTTGTCGTAGTGTTCCCGCTTGCGCAGCTCCGACTGGATGCCTTCCTGGCGGGTCATCTTCTTGAACCGGCGCAGGGCTTTGTCCAGGCTCTCGTTCGGGCCGACCCGTACTTCGGCCATGACTCCGGGCTACCCCCTCTCTGGCGCAAGATGTGCACCGCGGGCTCTCACGCAAACCGCCCAAGGGGTTTGCCACCTACGAGGTGGAAATGCAGGTGAAAGACGACCTGCCCACCGTCACGGCCGCAGTTGGTCACGACGCGATAGCCTGTCTCCCTAATGCCCAGCTGCTCGGCCAGCTGCTGCGCCACCCGCAGCATGTGCCCGGCCAGCTCCGTATCGCCGGGTGTGAGATCGGCCAGGGATGCGATGTGCTTCCTCGGGATGATCAGCACGTGAACCGGGGCTTGGGGGTTGATGTCGCGAAATGCGATCACGCGGTCGTCTTCATAAACTCGGTCGCTGGGCAGTTCTCCCCGCTCGATCCGGCAGAAGACGCAGGATTCCGTCACCCGCGCTCCACCCCCTTCCCGCAGTTCTTTGCCGTAATGCTTCGACGAATCCGGCTCCCTTCCTGCTCTCAGTCGCGCCGGGTTTCCGCGGGCACAAGCCCCAGCCGCCGCGCCATGATCTCCTTTTGAATCTCCGACGTGCCGCCGCCGATTGTGTACACCCGGGCGTCCCGGTAGTACCGCTCGACGGGGTAATCGGTCATGTAGCCGTACCCGCCGTGGATTTGCACCGCCTGGGCCGTCACCCGGTTGACCATCTCGGACGCCACCCACTTGGCCATGGAAGCCGCCAGCACCGCATCCCCATCGGTCCAGGCCGCGCACGCCTGGTAAAGCAAGAGGCGCGCCTGCTCCACCTGTGCGTACATCTCCACCAGCTGGTGCCGGATCGCCTGGAAACCCGCGATGGGCCGGCCAAACTGCCGCCGGGCCAGGGCGTAGTCGCGGGCCGCCTCGTAGGCCGCCTCGCCGATCCCGACGCATTGGGCGGCGAGGAACACCCGCTCCAGGTTGAAATCCTCCATTACGTAATAAAAGCCGCGGTTCTCTTCCCCCAGGAGCTGCTCCTCGGCCACGCGGCAGCCCTCAAAAAGAAGCTCCCCGGTTTCCGACGTATGCCAGCCCATCTTGTCCAGCTTCCGAGCGACGGAGAAACCGGGCGTGCCCTTGTCGACGAGGAAGAGAGAAATGCCGCGGTGCCCACCGGCCGGCAGCGTCCGGGCAGCCAGCACCACGAAATCTGCCACGGGGCCGTTGGTGATGAACGTCTTGCGGCCGTCGATCACGTATGACCGGCCGTCGCGCACCGCCCGGGTTTGGATGGAGGCGAAATCGGACCCGGCATCGGGCTCGGTCATGCCGATGGCGCCGATGATCTCGCCGCGCAGGCCGGGCGGCAGGTAGCGCCGTTTCTGTTCTTCGGTACCGTGGCGCAAGATGGGGTAAAGGGCGAGCACCTGCACGAGAAGCGTCACGCCGATGCCGGCGTCTACTTTGGAAATCTCCTGCACGGCGAGCGCCTGGGACAAGAGGTCCCCGCCCGCCCCGCCGTACTCGGGCGGGAACATGATCCCAATCAGGCCCTGCTGTCCCATGCGGCGCACAATGTCAGGCGGCAGGGCCCGTCGCCGCTGGTACTCATTGACGATGGGGGCGATTTCGTTCCTGGCAAACTCCCGCGCCATCTCCCGGATCGCCCGCTGGTCGGCCGTCAACCTCATCATGCCCGCTCCTCCCTTCCTCGGGCCTCCAGTCCCCGCAGCAGGATATTCGCAAACGCTTCCGCCAGTTCGTCGGGCCGCTTTTCCCCCGTGTCCCGGTACCAGTGGTAAGGCCAGTTCATGACGGCAAGGACCACAAAGCCCGCGAGTTTCGGCGACTCCAGCGCGAACACCCCCGCCTCCGCCCCTTCCGCCAGAAGGCGGCGGATGCCGCCCTCGTACTGGTCCCGGAGGGCCACGATGTCCCGCTGGCGCTCGGGGGATAAGGACTTGAGCTCATGAAGCAGCACGGCCACCGCATCCGTTCGCGCCGACAGGACCTGAAGATGGGTGACCATTGCCCTGCGCAGCTTGTCCCTGGGATCCAGTGGCGCCGCCAGCACCGGCGCGAGGGCGTCGATGAAGGCGCACATGGCGTCCCGCATCACGCGATAGAGCAAATCTTCTTTGGTGCGGATGTAGTAGTAGAAGCTCCCCCGGTTCATGCCGACGGCCTCGGCCAGATCCTGCATGGACGTGGCGTGGTAACCCTTTTCCCGGAACAGCCGCGCGGCGACGGCCAAGATTTCCCCTTCCCGCACGGCCGCATTGCCCATGCCGCGCACCGCCTCCCTTCCGCTACAGGTTCTAGCCAATTCATTCAAACGTTTGTTGTAATTTCCTGCATTGGATGAGAAGCCGGAAACGGGAATGTGACTGGACAGGGGCGACGGCGGCTGCGGATGGCCTTATGGCTAGGACTCAATGGTTTCAATCAAGACGGGCCGGAAATCGATGGCGTCACAGGCCACCAGGTGATAGCGGATGCCGCCCACCAGGCCCACCAGCGCCTGGCGGCGCGCCGGGCCGTGCAGGTGCCCGTAGACGCAATGGACGACGGGGTAGGCCTCCAAGAGGCGGGTGAAGCCAGACGGCTCGTGGCGTTCGTTGGTGGGCGGGTAGTGGAGCATCACGATGAGGCGCTGGGCGCCGGCTTGCATGGCGCTTTTCAGGGAAAGTTCGAGGCGCTGGAGCTCCCGGAGATAGATCTTCGTGTCCTCTTCGGGCCGAAAGGCGTGGCTGCCCGGGACGGTCCAGCCGCGAGTGCCGCACACGGCCCACCCGGCGCCAAGGAGCAGGTGGTCATTTTGCAGTGCGGTCACGTTGGGCGGCAGCGCCCGCCGGACTTTGCTGATGCTGCTCCACCAGTAGTCATGATTGCCGCGGATGAGTACGATGCGGCCCGGCAAGTCGGCCAGGTAGGCGAAATCGGCGCTGGCCTGCTCGAGGGTCATCGCCCAGGAAAGATCCCCCGGTATCAGCACCACATCCTCCGCCCCGACCACTTCCTGCCAGGCGCGGCGGATCTTTTGCGGGTGATCGGTCCATCCGGCGCCGAAGACGTCCATGGGCTTGTCCTGCCCACCGGGAAGGTGCAGATCGCCGATGGCAAATATCCTCACGAAAGCCCCTCCGGTCACACGAACCTGCCCGGGACCCGGCCGGATGGCTTGCCTCAGGAATGAGCCCTGGCCGGTGCTGCGCACCGGCGGTGAACGTCAAGAGGAGGCTGCGCCGTCCTTCGGAACGTTTTGGCGCTCGGCGGTCGAGGAGGCGGAGGCCGGTTTGGAGTCGTCCTCGTCCAACGAGCTGGTGGCCTTCTTAAACTCGCGAATGCCTTTGCCAATGGCTTTGCCCACCTCGGGCAGCTTGCCTGGTCCAAAGATGATCAACGCCAGGACCAGGATGATCACCAGCTCCGTCGCGCCGATCCCGAACATGCCAACGCGCCCCCTTTGCCAGGTTGGGTGTGCAGCCCAGGTCTTCCTAAGTATATCGCACTGCCTGACAAAGGTAAAGCGGCACGCCCCGGAGCCCTTGCCCACGGGGCGCGCCGCCGCCAGCCAGCGTGTTCGTCAGTTTCCTTGCCGCTCGTCCGTGGGTGCAGCGCTAGCAGAAGTGGTGATGCTTCACCGCGATGCGGCGCACGAACACCGGGCGCACCGCGATTCTCCGCACGAACACCGGCGTCACCGCGATGGCGCGCACGAACACCGGGCGCACCGCGATTCTCCGCACGAATACCGGCTTCACCGCGATGGCGCGTACGAACACCGGGCGCACCGCGATTCTCCGCACGAACACCGGCTTCACCGCGATGGTACGCAGGAAGACGGGCCGCACGAAGCTCGGGCAGACGGAGATGGTCCGGACCGCCACCGTACTCAAGCCATTGCAGGACATGGTCGGCACCTCCTTCGTTTTGGCTTCGGTGTTACGGTATGTGGGCCCGTCCGCCTCCGCTCTAGGAATCGATTCGCATTTGCAACCGGATCGGCCCGGAGCCCGCTGCCACGCCGTCCGGTCGCGGCGGCCGCAGCGTCAACCCTCCGCCGGCGGCGCCCGGTTTGTACCACTTTACGCCAGCGGGTCCAGCGGACCAGGCGGGATGGAGACCGTTACCGTCTGCGCTAAACCTGCCATTCATTCCCATTGTACCTCCGGCAGGGTTTGGCCGCTTGCGTCCAGGATTCCTTGACCACCGGAGAGACCGATTGACTGTCGAGGAGGAATCCACCGCTCGTGAAATCACTTCCCAGTGCTACGACTCGCCGGCACCGGTGGTTTCATTCCATCGCCTGGCTGCTCTTGGCCACCCTGGTGACCGGCTGCTTCGGTTCGCCCTTGGGAGGCGACCCCGGCAGAGGTACCGACACCTTTGCCCTGCAGGGCATCGTCGTGACGCCCGATGGGACGCCGGTCCCCGGCGCTGTTGTGCGGGTCGGCGACCGGGAAACGACCTCCAACGAAGATGGCACCTTCGCTTTCAAGGACCTGCCCGTCCAGGGAGATAGGATGGAGATCGTCGTCTCGGCTCCCGGGTATGAACCCGCGACCGAGGTCATCTACCCGTCCGGGAGCAATCTCTCGGTCACCATTGTCCTGACGCCCATCGGCGATACAGGCGGGGATGGGAGCGACGGCGGCCAGGGCGGCGACGGCGGCACTGGCCCAGGTGGCGGCGACGGCGGGGGCAGCGGGCCCGAACCCGAGCCTGAACCCGAACCGGAACCGGTCTACCGGGGGACCGTCGAGGCCAGCGTACGCCTGGTCAACGCCGGGAACGCCCAAGTCGCCGCCGCAGCGGCCGTGCCCCGGGAGCTTTTGTCCAGCTCCGCGGGCCGGTCAGTGACCCGCACGACGGCCGACGTCGTTCCCGGGGAGTGGATTGTGCAGCTCGACAGCGACTACCCGGTCCAGGCCATCAATACCATGTGGGCCGACGCGGGTGTGCGCGTCATCGAGCGGCTGGCCGACAACTTCTACCTCGTGGCCGCAGAGGAGGCTAACGCGTCCCTAGAGACGGAACTGCGCCTCGCCCAGTTGCCCAACGTGGTTTCCGTGGAGCCCAACAAGCGGGTCCGGCCGGTCGCGGTTCCGTACGCGCCGAATGACACGTACTTCGACCGCCAGTGGAGCTTGCCGCTGGTGAGCATCCCCTACGCGTGGAACGTCACCACCGGCAGCCGCGATGTCGTGGTGGCCGTGCTGGACACGGGGATCTTGCCCAACCACCCCGACCTGCAAGGCGTGAGGATCGTCAGCGGGCGCAATTTTGCCAGCGACCAATCGGCCACCAACTACACCGACGACGCCACTTCCTTGAGCCACGGCACCATGGTGGCCGGCATCATCGGCGCCATGACCAACAACGGGCAAGGAATCGCGGGCATCAACTGGTCCGTGTCCATCATGCCCGTACGGGTCATGAGCTCCCGGTACGGCGGGACCGTGGCCGCCGTCGGGCAAGGGATCCGTTGGGCGGTCGACAACGGCGCCCACGTCATCAACATGAGCCTGGCCTGGGACGCGACGTACAACGACACCTTCGTCAACCAGCAGATCGAGTACGCGGTCAGCAAAGGCGTCGTGCTCGTGGCGGGCGCCGGCAACGACAGCGGGCGGGTGACCATGCCTGCCGCCCACCCGGACGTCATCGCCGTCGGGGCGGTGGACCGCAGCAAGCGGCTGACGTGGTATTCCAACTACGGGCCGCAGGTGGACGTGGTCGCACCGGGCGGCGACACCCGCTACAGCCAAGCCAACGGCATCCTGAGCACAGACATCGTCAGCGGGCGCTACACCTACTCCTATCAGCAGGGTACTTCCTTCGCCGCTCCCCACGTGACAGGCATCGTGGCCCTGATGTATAGTGCAGGTATCACCGACCCCAACGAGATCCGGGAGCTCCTGCGCTATACCGCCGAGGACCTGGGCGCGCCCGGTTTCGACAACTACTACGGCTACGGCCTCGTGAACGCCTACGCGGCCGTGACCGGATCCGACCCGGTGAAAGCCCGGGTCGGTGTAGCCAGTGCGGACGGCACCCGGGTCTGGGGCCCCGTGAACCCGGTGCGGATCGGCCAGCGGGCCGTGGCCCGGGTCGAGGGCGTCGCACCCGGTCGGCAGACGGTGTTCGCCTGGATCGACTCCGTTCCCGACGGCGTTTTGGGCCAAGGGGACTTCGCCGGCATGGCCGAGGTGCAGGTGCCGGAGGACGGCACCGTCTCCGCCGATCTGGTCCTGGCTATCTGGGAGACGCTCCCCGCTCAGGACCGGGCACGGCTCGCCGCCTGGGCCAACCGCTGACGAGCAGAGGGGTGTGACCGCATGATGACGCGAGCAAGCGCGGCCAGCAGTGCCCGTAACGCTTCCCGCAAGCGGCGGGCAGCCTTGGCCGATTGGCGGTGGCTATTGCTTCTGGGAGGGATCGGCGCCTTGACGGTGTTCGCCGGGCTGGGGGCGACGGGAACCCCGTCCACCGGTACGGGCGCGAGCCCAGCGGCGGGTGCGGGGCCGGCGGTCGCGGTGGACTTGGCCGTGGAGCCGGTGGATGTGGGCGGTCAAGCTGCCTACGTCCTGGCGCTTGGGGTCATGGCTTCAGGAAACGAGGAGGCGGTGCTCACCTTCCGCACCGGGCAGACCTACGATTTCGCGGCGTTCCAGGACGGCCGCGAGGTGTGGCGCTGGTCGGCCGGCCGGGCGTTTCATCAAGCCGTGACCGAGCGCCGGTTCCGCCCGGGAGAGCTGGTCGTGTTCACGCACGTGTGGGACGGTCGCGACGCTCTGGGGAACCCCCTGACGGGTCCGGTGGAAATCAGGGCCTGGCTTTCCTCTGACCCACCCATCGCGGCGGAACCGGCCATCCTCCAGCTGCCTTAGCCGCCTGGGGCGGGTAGGCCAGGCTCGGCTCCGCCTCAGGCCGATGAACCGGGCGCCAACCCGCCCAGGTCCCCCCATTCGTAAAGGATGATGGTGGCCGCGACGAGCCCGGCGGTTTCGGTGCGCAGTATCCGCGGGCCGAGGGTGACGATGTGCGCTCCCCGCTCCTCGGCCGCGGCCACCTCCTCCGGCGACAAGCCCCCCTCGGGCCCGATGAGCACGGTGACAGGCCCCGGGGACAGGCCCCGCAGCACCGCCCGCAACCCCCGTCCCCGGGCCTCCTCCCACGGCACGATGACGTGCCCGAAGTCGTCTTCCTCCTCGCCCCTGGCCGCCAAAAACGCGGGCAGCGAAACGGGCGGGGCCACCTGGGGGACTCTTCCCCGGTGCGCCTGCTTGGCCGCCTCATAGGCGATGCGCTGCCAGCGACGCCAGCGGGATTCGGACTTGGCCTCGTCCCAGACCACGACGGTGCGGGCGGTGAAAACGGGCACGATGCGGCTCGCGCCCGCTTCCACAGCCTTTTGCACCACCAGGTCCATCTTGTCGCCTTTGGGAATGCCCTGGACAATCGTGAGGAACACGGGCGGCTCGCCGCGAGAAGGCTGGCGCGACAGGACGCGGGCGGCCACTCGTGCGGGGTTGACAGTCAACAATTCCGCTTCGTAGTCGGAGCCTTGACCGTCGCAGACGACGATCCGGTCTCCCCGGGCGAGCCGCAACACCCGGGCGATGTGCTCCGCGTCACTGCCGGTGAGCTCCACGACGGCCCCTGGGTCCAGCGCAGACGGGTCATCGCCGGCCGCCGGCGGCGGGAAGCCAGCGGCACTATCCAGAAAGAAGCGGTGCATTAGGCCGTCCGCTCCGCGATCAGGCAGCGCCACTCGCTCCGGGCCCGCTCGTCCCGGATGGAGAAGCCCGCCCGCTCCAGGCTCCTCCGCACCAGAGGGCACGCGTCGTCGATGATGCCGCTGGCCACCAACACCCCGCGGGGACGCAGGAGGGCGTACAGGTCCCCCGCCATGTCGGCGATGACGTCGGCCAGGATGTTGGCCACCACCAGATGGGCCTGGTGCTCGGCCAAAAGGGCGCGCGCCGCCGCGGTGCTGCCGGCCGCCACCCATACGCGCTCGTGCACCCCGTTGCGGCGGCAGTTCTCCCGGGCCACCTGCACCGCCTGGGGATCGATGTCGACGGCCACCACCGAGCCGGCGCCCAAGCGCGCCGCCGCGATGGCCAAGATGCCTGAGCCCGTGCCCACATCCACGACGGTCTCTCCCGCCCGCACCAGCTCCTCCAGGGCCTCCAGGCAGAGGGCCGTCGTGGGATGATAGCCCGTGCCAAACGCCATGCCCGGGTCGAGCTCGATGACGATCCGCTCCGAGGGCGGCACCAGGACCCACGCGGGCTTGACCAGCAGCCGGCGGCCGATCGCCAGCGGCTGGTAATGCCGCTTCCAGCTCTCGGCCCAATCCTCGTCCTGCACCCACTCTACCGACACCCGGGCGGGGCCCGGTTCGAGGCCGTAGCGCTGGAGCCCCAGCACCTGCTGCTCGATGTCCACCGCCGAAACCGGGGAATGCTCAGGCAAATAGGCGATGACGGCTCGCCGGCTCCCGTCACCCTCAAGCACGACACCCTGGGCGCCGGCCGCCAAGAGGATTTGGGTGACCGCTTCTTCGCACTCGGCGCCGGTGTGCACCGCCACCTTCATCCACCGCACACTGCAGCCCTCCCGGCCCGCCGGCGCCGCCTGTGCGCCTAGCCGCTGGCGGAGGATTCGCCAGGCCGCGGCGGGCTTGACCGCTCCTTGCTATTGGCCGTTGCGCCCGCCGAGCGTGTCCCGCACGCGCTCGAAAAATCGCTTGCTGCCCGGCGGCGCTTCGCCGCTTTCCCGGGCAAATTCTCTCAACAGCTCTTTTTGCCTCGGCGTGAGGCGCCGGGGTATCTCCACCCGAACCCGGACGATCTGATCGCCGCGCCCGTAACCGCCCATGCGGGGGATGCCCTGCCCCCGGATGCGGAACTCAGAACCGGGCTGAGTGCCCTCGGGGATCTTTAGCTTGTGGGTGCCTTCCAGCGTCGGCACCTCGATCTCGTCCCCCAGGGCCGCCTGGACGAAACTGATGGGCACCTCGCAGATGACGTTGTCCCCGTCCCGAACAAACATGGGATGCGGCCGCACCCGTACGTACAGGTACAGGTCGCCCGGCGGCCCGCCGCGCATGCCGGCTTCGCCCTCGCCTCGCAGACGAATGCGATTGCCGGTGTCGACGCCCGCCGGGATCTTGACACTGATGCGCCGGCGGCGCTGCACTTGGCCGGCGCCGCCGCACTCCCGGCAAGGGGTCGACGCCCACTTCCCTTCGCCGCGGCACCGGGGGCACACCACAATATTGACGAACTGGCCGAAGGCGGTGGCGCGGACGTGGCGCACCTCACCCGTGCCCTTGCACTCCGGGCACGTTTGGATGGGTGTGCCCGGCTCGGCGCCGTTGCCCTGGCAGCGGGAGCACGCCTCAACCCGTTCCACGTCGATGGTCTTCTCGACGCCAAACGCGGCTTCCTTGAAGTCCAAGTCGATCTCCATCTCGACGTCGCGGCCGCGCACCGGCCCGCGTGACCGCTGCCGCCGCCCGCCGGTGAACACGTCGAAGAGATCGTCAAAGAGGTCACCGAAGGGGTCGAAACCGCCCGCCCCGAAAGGACCAAAGTCCCCGAAGCCGCCAGGGCCAAAGCCGCCGGGACCCGCGCCGTTGGCACCATCAAACGCGGCGTGCCCAAAGCGGTCGTATTGCTCCCGCGTCTTGGGATCGCTCAGGACACGGTACGCCTCGTTGATCTCCTTGAACTTCTCTTCGGCCTGGGGATCGTCTTTGTTGACGTCGGGATGGTACTGGCGCGCGAGCTTCCGGTACGCCCGTTTAATCTCTTCCTGCGTGGCGTCGCGGCTGACCCCCAGCACCTCGTAGTAGTCCCGCTTGGTCGCCAATCACTACACCGCCCTCGAGCCCAAGGGCTCCTCACCGAAAGAGGGGCGGCGGGTCAAACGCCCCGCCGCTCCTCATCGTTCTTCACGGTATATTCACCTTCGACGGTCGTGCCGTCCGCCTTGCCGTTCGCGCCCGGCGTCGTCCCGCCGAAGCTGGTCTGCCCGGCCTGGTACCCGCTCTGGCCGGCGGCCTGGTAGGCCCGGATCGTCACGTCATGCAGCGCTTTGCTCAGGGCCTCCAGGCCGTCCTTGATGGCCTGGGCGTCGTTGCCGTTGACGACCGACTGCAGCCGCTGCTTGGCCTTCTCGATGTTGTCCCGCTCCTGCGGCGACACCTTGTCGCCCAGATCCTTGAGGGTACGGTCGACAGCGTAAATCAGGCTGTCGGCCTGGTTGCGCAGCTCGGCCAGCTCCTTGCGCTTGCGGTCCTCCTCGGCGTACTTCTCGGCTTCCGCCACCATCCGCTTGATGTCCTCGGACGTGAGGCCGGTGGACGCGGTCAGCGTCACCTGCTGCGCCCGGCCGGTCGCCAGGTCCTTGGCCGACACCTTGACGAT
Source organism: Bacillota bacterium (assembly GCA_017578085.1). Lineage (GTDB taxonomy): Bacteria > Bacillota > Limnochordia > Limnochordales > ZCTH02-B6 > ZCTH02-B6. The sequence goes on along the minus strand of PKQR01000002.1, from coordinate 14,867 downwards.
GCCGTTGGCGTCGATGTCAAAGCTGACCTCGATCTGCGGAACGCCCCGCGGCGCCGGCGGGATGCCGTCCAGGCGGAACCGGCCCAAGGTCACGTTGTCCGCCGCCATCGGCCGCTCGCCCTGGAGCACGTGGATCTCCACCGACGTCTGGTTGTCGGCCGCCGTGGTGAAGATCTTCTTGGCCGATGTGGGAATGGTCGTGTTCCGCTCGATGATCTTCGTGAAGACGCCGCCCAAGGTTTCGATGCCGAGCGAAAGGGGCGTTACGTCCAGCAGGACCAAGTCCTTCATCTCGCCGGCGAGCACGGCGGCCTGGATGGCCGCGCCGATGGCCACGCACTCATCGGGGTTGATCCCCTTGTAGGGTTCCTTGCCGATGAGGTTCTTGATGGCCTCCTGGACCGCCGGGATGCGGGTCGAGCCACCGACGAGGATCACCTTGTCGATCTGGTGCGGCTCCAGCCCCGCGTCCTTAAGCGCCTGCCGCGTCGGCCCCAGGGTCGCTTCGACCAAGTCCCGGGTCAACTCTTCAAACTTGGCCCGGGTAAGCGTCACGTCGATGTGCAGCGGCCCCTGCGGCCCCATGGCGATGAAGGGCAGGCTGATGTTGGTGGTGGTCACGCCCGACAGCTCGATCTTCGCCTTCTCGGCCGCCTCCTTGAGGCGCTGCATGGCCTGGCGGTCCCGGGTCAGATCGATGCCGTGCTCCATCTTGAACTGTTCCACAAGCCAGCGGATGATGCGCTCATCGAAGTCGTCGCCGCCCAGGTGGTTGTTGCCGCTGGTGGCCTTGACCTCAAAGACCCCGTCGCCGATCTCAAGGATCGAGACGTCAAACGTACCGCCGCCCAGGTCGAAGACGAGGATGGTCTGGTTGCCTTCCTTGTCAAGGCCGTAGGCCAGGGACGCGGCCGTCGGCTCGTTGATGATGCGCAGGACTTCCAGGCCCGCTATGGTGCCTGCGTCCTTCGTAGCCTGGCGCTGGGCGTCGGTGAAATACGCGGGTACAGTGATGACCGCCTTCGTGACGGGCTGGCCCAGGTAGTTTTCGGCCTCGGCCTTGAGCTTTTGCAGGATCATGGCCGAAATCTCCTGGGGCGTGTACTCCTTGTCGTCAATGCGGACCTTGTAGTTGGTGCCCATCTTGCGCTTGATGGACACCACGGTCCGGTCGGGATTGAGCACCGCCTGGCGCTTCGCGGCGTGCCCGACCAAACGCTCGCCGTCCTTGGTGAAGGCCACGACCGACGGCGTGGTGCGGCTGCCTTCGCTGTTGGGGATGACGACCGGCTCGCCGCCCTCCACGACCGCAACGACCGAGTTGGTTGTACCCAGGTCGATGCCGATGACCTTGCTCATCTATAAACTCCTCCCGTCGCTTGCAGGCCGCGGTCAGCGCGCCGCCGCGACCTTGACCAGACTGGGGCGCAGCACCTTATTGTGCAGCCGGTAGCCGCGCCGGTACTCCTCCACCACGTAGCCGGGGGGCGCCCCCTCGCCGGGTTCGGCTTCGGCCACGGCTTCCATAGTATTGGGATCGAAAGGCCGGCCTACCGCCTCGATGGGCGTGAGGCCGTGGCGCGCCAGCACGTCAGCCAGCTGCTGCCGGATCAACCTGACGCCCTGGCCCAAAGGGCTTGCAGCGTCCTCGCCGGCCGCGGCCAAGGCCTGATCCAGGCCGTCCATAACCGGCAGCATGTCCACAATCAGCCGCTCGGCCGCCGTCAACCGGAGGGCCTCCATTTCCTGCCGGGTGCGGCGCCGGTAATTGTCAAACTCTGCCAGCAGGCGGACGTACTGGTCCGCCAGTTCCCGCTCCCGCGCTTCCAGCTGCGCGATCCGGGCTTGCAATTGGTCCAGGTCAGGACTCGCAGGCCCAGCCGCCTCCTGCGGCTCCGCACCGTCTTGGGCCGGGCCGGTCTCCCCGGCGGGCCGCGGCGACACCTCTTGCTGCACAGCCGCCTCAGCACCGGCCGTCTCTTGGGTCGCCGATGCCTCCGCCTCCCCGGCCGCCCCCGCGTCTGCCGGCGCTTCGGGCTGGATCGGCTTGGTAGTGGGATCGTCCTTCTTGCGCGGCAACGGCGTCGACTCCCCTGAACAAAGAAAAGTCCCTCGCGGCGGACACGCCTCAAGGGCCATCATATTATATCGGACGCGACGCGGCCATGTCCACGCCGGACCTAGCGGCGCTTCAACGGCCGCGCACGAGAGCCATGAGCGCTTCGCTCAGGTGATCGGCCACGTACTGGACCAGACCGACGGCCTTGGAGTAATCCATGCGGGTCGGCCCCAGCACGCCGATGGCACCAATCACCTCGTCGCCCAGCCGGTAGGTCGCCGAGACGACGCTGCACTCCTGCAGCGCGGGCACCGGGTTTTCCTGGCCAATGATGACGGTCGTGCCGCTGTGCCGGGACGCGTAATTCAGCACCTGCATGAGGGTGTCCCGGGCCTCCAGGATGGCCAGCAGCGACCGGGCCCGCTCGATGTCGCGGAATTCCGGCTGGCTGAGGATATTCAGCGTACCTTCCAGATAGACCTTATCCGAGTCACGCTCACCCAGGCCGCTGGTGAGCAGATCCGCCACCGCATCGTACAGCTCCGGGTGACCCACCTCTTCCCTGATACCAGAGAGGAGGTCGCGCCCGATGTCGCCGTAGCGCACACCCAGGAGCCGCCGGTTGAGCCGATCGGCCATGGCGTCGCACTGGTCCTGGGTCACCGGCCGCCCCAACTCAACGATGCGGTGCTGCACGAAGCCGGGATCCGCCACCACGATGGCCACGACCCGCGTTTCATCCAGCGGAACCAGGTCAAGGCGCCGGAAGACGCTGGCCTCAAGCCGCGGGGCCGCAACCATCGACGCGTACTGGGTATGCCGGGCCAAAAGCCGTGCCGCCTCGTGGATCATCTCCTCCATCGCGCGGCGTACGGCGAGCACTTCCCGGTAAATAGCGGAGCGCTCGGCCGGACCAGGTTCCCAGCGTGCCATCAGCTCGTCGACGTAGTACCGGTAGCCCTTGTCCGACGGAATTCGGCCCGCGGACGTGTGGGGCTGGTGCAGATAGCCTTCCTCCTCCAGGTCGGCCATCTCATTGCGAATGGTCGCCGGGCTGACCCCCAGGTTGTACTTGCGGGCCAGGTTGCGGGACCCGACGGGTTCCGCCGTCTGGATGTAATCGTCGGTTACAGCCTGCAGTACCCGTCGCTTGCGCTCGTCCAGCACGCGCTCCACCTCCTTCCCCTTTAGCACTCCTCGCCGGAGAGTGCTAACTCCTCTTTTCCAACATAGCACCGGCCGAAAAGTGTTGTCAATCTTCACGGGACGTCCATTGACACGCTTCCCGGCGCCCGGGTAGGCTGTTGCCGATGGACCTGTACACCCTTGCGCGCCCCATCCTTTGGACGATGGATCCCGAGCGGGCCCACCGCCTCGCCGTCGGCTTGCTTGCGCACGTAAGCCGCCGCCCGCGGCTTTTGGCCACCTTGCGCAGGCGCCTGGCGACCGCCCCGGACCGGCTGGCGGTGGAGGCGATGGGACTGCGGTTTCCCAACTGCGTGGGGCTGGCGGCCGGCCTGGACAAAGACGCGGAAGCTGCGCCCGCCCTGGCGGCCCTCGGGTTTGGCTTTGTGGAAGTGGGCACGGTCACGCCGCGCCCGCAGCCCGGCAACCCCCCGGTGCGTCTCTGGCGGCTGCCGGCCCACCGAGCTTTGATCAACCGGATGGGGTTTAACAACCAAGGCGCGCCGGCCCTGGCCACGCGGCTTCATGAGGCGCGGGCGCTGGTGCCCGTACCCATCGGCGTCAACATTGCGAAGAACCGGGACACGCCCGCGGAGGCGGCCGCCGCTGACTACGTGCGCTGCCTCGAAATCGTCTATCCGGTGGCCGATTTTGTGGTCATCAACGTGAGCTCTCCCAACACCCCCGGACTGCGGGGGCTGCAGGAAGCGCCGCTCTTGGACGAGCTCTTGGCCGCGGTCAACGACGCCCGCGCCAGGCTCGCCGCGGCGACCGCGGGCACCGAGCGGCCGCTTCTGGTCAAGGTCGCGCCGGACCTCACCGCCCAGCAGCTGGACGAGGTGCTGGACGTCTGCCTGCGGCGCCAGGTGAGCGGCATCATCGCCACCAACACGACGGTCTCCCGTCCGGGGTTGCGCGGCCGTGCAGCCGAACTGCCCGGCGGGTTAAGTGGCGCTCCCCTGTTTGAACTCTCCAACCGCGTCGTGGCCGCCATCTACCGGCGCACCCGGGGGCGGCTGCCCATCATCGGCGTGGGCGGGATCATGTCCGCTCAAGACGCGTACGCCAAGATCAAGGCCGGCGCTTCCCTCGTCCAGGTGTTCACCGGTTTCGTCTACGGCGGGCCCGGGTTTGTGAGAACCGTTTTGGAAGGATTGGACCAGCTCCTGGCACGCGACGGCCTCGGGCGCGTCGAGCAGGCCGTGGGCGTCGAAGCGGACCGCTGGCCGGACCCGTAGACCAAAGGAATAGTCCTGCGCGGGGCCGCCACCGGGACGGGCCCGTTCACACCCGCTCCCGCAGGAACGCCTGGAACGCCTGGTTGGCCACGGGCAAGCCCTTATCGGTCAACCGCAGGCGCGACCCGCGCCACTCCACCAGGCCCAGCTCCAGCAAGCGAGCAATCTCTCGCGCAAACACCTCATCCAAAGATTTGCCGAACCGGCGGGCGAAGGCGTCGGCATCCACCCCGTCCCGCAGCCGCAGGCCCAAGATGACCGTGTCCTCTTCCGCGGTGGCTTGGTCGACCGTTTCCCGCCACGCGACGGGCAGCTGGCCGCCTCTCAGGCGCTCCGCGTAGACTTGCGGCAGGCGCTCGTTGGCGAAACGCTCGCCCCGCCACTGGGAGTGGGCACCGGGTCCAAGCCCCAGCCACTCCCCGTTGAGCCAGTAGATGCGGTTATGCTGCGAGGCGTAACCGGGCCGCGCCCAGTTGGAAATCTCGTAGTGGTCGTAGCCGGCCTCGCCCAGGGCGTCCATGGCGTACCGGAACATGGCCAGCTCCGCCTCCTCGCCGGGCAGCGGCAGGGCGTTTTGCGCGTGCAGCTCGCCGAAGAAGGTGCCTTCCTCAATGATGAGGCTGTAGCAAGAGATGTGCTCCGGTCCCCAGGCGATGACTTCCTGGAGGGTGCGCTGCCAGTCGGCCAGGTCCTGGCCGGGGAGGCCGAACATGAGGTCGACGTTGATATTGGTGAAACCCGCGCGGCGCGCCCTGCGGTAGCAGTCGGCCGCGTGGCGGGCCGTGTGGATGCGCCCGAGGCGGGCCAGCAGCTCGTCGTTCAAGCTCTGGACGCCCAGGCTGATGCGGTTCACGCCCCATGCCCGCAAAACGGCAAGGCGGGCGTCGGTCAGCGTGCCCGGGTTGGCTTCCACCGTCACCTCCGCGCCGGGCCGGAGCCGCAGCGGCGCGAGGGCCGCAAAAAGCCGCTCGAGTTGTGCCGGGCCCAGCGCGGTCGGCGTACCCCCGCCGATGTAGAGGGTGTCGAACTCCACCCCCGCCACGTCGTCCCGGGCGGCATAGAGGGCGGCTTCCTGGGCGAGCGCTTCAAGGTACTGGTCGACACCGCCCTCCCGCAGCAGGTACGTGTTGAAGTCGCAGTAATGGCACCGCTTTTCGCAAAAGGGAACGTGGACGTACAAGCCCCGCATTCCTAATCGATCCGCAGCACGGCCATGAAGGCCTCCTGCGGCACCTCCACCCGGCCCAGCTGCTTCATGCGCTTCTTGCCTTCCTTTTGCTTCTCCAGGAGCTTGCGCTTGCGGGTGACGTCGCCGCCGTAGCATTTGGCCAAGACGTCCTTGCGCAGGGCCTTGATGGTTTCCCGGGCGATGACCTTGCGGCCGATGGCGGCTTGAATGGGCACTTCAAACAGCTGGCGCGGGATGACTTCCTTGAGCTTTTCCACCAGCTGCCGCCCGCGGGAATACGCCTTGTCCCGGTGCACGATGCAGGAAAGCGCGTCCACGGGTTCGCCGAGGAGCAAGATGTCCATCTTGACCAGGTCGCTCTCGCGGTAGCCGATTAGTTCGTAATCCAGCGACGCGTAGCCGCGGCTGCGGGTCTTGAGCCGGTCAAAGAAGTCCAGCAGGATCTCGCTCAAGGGCAGCTCGTAGATGAGCTGCACCCGCTCGGGCGTCGTGTATTCCATGTTGATGAAGACGCCGCGCCGCTCCTGGCACAGCTCCATGAGCGGGCCGACATACTCGGCGGGCGTCATGATCGTCGCCCGCACAAAGGGCTCTTCCACGTGATCGATGTACTGGGGCTCCGGGAACTTGGCCGGGTTGTCCACCTCCACCACATCGCCGTTGGTCAAGACGACCCGGTACACGACGCTGGGGGCGGTGGTGATCAGGTTGAGCCCGAACTCCCGCTCGAGCCGCTCCTGGACGATCTCCATGTGCAACAGGCCCAAGAAACCGCACCGGAAACCGAAGCCCAACGCGTTGGACGTCTCCGCTTCAAAAGTGAGGGCCGCGTCGTTGAGCTGCAGCTTCTCCAGGGCGTCCCGCAGGTCGTCGAAATCCTCGTTTTCCACCGGGTACAGCCCGCAAAACACCATCGGCTTTACAGGACGGTACCCGGGCAGCGGCTCCGCAGCCGGCCGGTCGGCGTCGGTGATGGTGTCGCCGATGCGCGTGTCCCGCACATTGCGGATGGTGGCCGTAAGGCAGCCGACCTCGCCGGCGGACAGCTGCGGCACCCGCCGCATCTCCGGTAGAAAGACGCCCACCTCGTCCACTTCGAACGTCTTGCCCGTGCTCATCATCTTGATGCGCATGCCGGGCCGCACGGTGCCGTCCACGATGCGCACGTAGGCGACGACCCCGCGGTAGGCGTCGAAATGGGAGTCGAAGATGAGCGCCCGCAAGGGCGCCTCCGGGTCGCCCTTGGGCGGCGGAATGCGCTGGACGATGGCTTCCAAGATCTCATCGACGCCTTGACCGGTCTTGGCGCTGGCCAAGATGGCGGTGGACGGGTCAAGCCCGATGGTGTCCCGGATCTCGCGGAGTACCCGCTCGGGATCGGCGTTGGGCAGGTCGATCTTGTTGATCACAGGGATGATCTCCAGGTCGTGCTCCAGGGCCAGGTAGCAGTTGGCAAGGGTTTGGGCTTCCACTCCCTGGGTGGCGTCCACGACCAGGAGCGCCCCCTCGCAGGCCGCCAGGCTGCGGGACACCTCGTAAGAAAAGTCCACGTGCCCCGGGGTATCGATTAGGTTGAGGATGTACTCCTCTCCGTCCCGGGCCCGGTACGCCAGGCGGACGGCCGTCAGCTTGATGGTGATGCCCCGTTCTCGCTCCAGATCCATGGAATCCAGGATCTGTTCCTTCCTCTCCCGCTGCGACAAGGCGCCGGTCCGCTCCAGCAGCCGGTCCGCCAGCGTCGATTTGCCGTGATCGATGTGGGCGATGATGCAGAAATTACGTATCCGCCGCTGATGCATGGCCCCATTATAGCAAAAATACCGTGGAGCAGACCAGGACACCCACGCCGCCGGGGCGAAGCTGTCCTCTTTGGTTGCTTTGGAGGAAAGCCCATGTCCAGTTCGCGCACCGTCGCCCGCAACGCCGGCATCGTCATGCTCCTCATCCTCATCTCGCGCCTCCTCGGTTTCATCCGCGAGCGGGCCATCGCCGACGTCTTCGGCCTTTCGTGGGAAACCGACGCCTTCAGGGCCGCGTTCAACATCCCGGATTTGATGTACTTCCTCCTGGTGGGCGGCGCCATCAGCTCTGCCTTTATCCCGGTGTTCAGCAGCTACCTGGCCCGGGGGCAGGAGGACGAAGCGTGGCGCATGGCGGCGACGTTCATCACGTTAATCAGCGGGGGGCTTGTGGTCCTGACCGTGCTGGGCGTCATCTTTTCCCCGTGGCTCGCGCCCTTGGTGGCGCCCGGTTTCAGCGGCGACCAGCGGGAGCTCCTGGTCGTCCTGATGCGGGTCATGTTCCCGGCGGTCCTCTTCACGGCCCTCGCCGGCGTCGGCATGGGCGTGCACAACGCCTACCAGCGGTTCGCCGTACCCCTGCTCGGGCCCATTTTCTACAACATCGCCATCACCTTGGGCGCGTATCTCCTCGGACCCGTCATGGGCATCATGGGCATGGCCGTGGGGACCGTGGCCGGCGCCGTGGGCAACTTTTTGATCCAAGCGCCCTTCGTCGCCCGCGCCGCCCGACGGTTTCCGTGGCGCTTGCAGCTGCGGCACCCGGGGCTGCTAAAAGTGGTCCGGCTGATGATCCCCACCATCATCGGTCTGTCCGTCGTGCAGCTCAACACCATCATCCTGACCGCCCTGGCCTCCACCCTGGCGGAGGGCCACATCACGGCGCTGAACCTCGCCAACCGCCTCATCCAGTTGCCGCTCGGGGTATTCGGCATGGGGATGTCCATGGTCATCTTCCCGGTGATGGCGCGCCTCGCGGCCTTGGGGGATCTGCAGGAATTCGGCCGCACCCTGGGCACCGGCCTGCGCACGGTGCTGTTTGTCACAGTGCCGTCGGCGGCGGGGCTTGTCGCTTTGGGAGAGCCCATCGTGCGCCTCTTGTTTGAGGTAGGGGCGTTCGGGCCCCAAGACACGGCGACGACCGCGTACGCCCTGTGGTTTTTCGGCGCCGGCGTTTTTGCCCTTTCGTCGGTGCAGGTGCTGACTCGCGCCTTTTATTCCCTGCAGGATACCGTCACGCCGGTGAAGATCGGCCTGCTGACGGTCGCCACCAACACCGCGCTCAGCCTGGCGCTGCTGCGCTGGACGAATCTTTCCCACGGCGGCCTGGCGCTGGCCTTCTCGGCCGCCGCCATCGTGCAGATGGCGGCCCAGCTCATGCTCTTGCGGCCAAAGCTGGGGGGCCGGCTGGACATCCGGGCCATCGCGGGCACGTTTGCGCGGGCCGCCGTCGGTTCAGCCCTCATGTTCCCGGCGGTCCAGGCAGCGGCCCAGCTGGCGGGGGCCTATGTGGATCTCACCCTCACCAGCGGCCGGCTCGCGCAGGTGCTGGCGGGGATTGCGGCCGGCGTGGCCGTCTACGGTCTTGTGGCTGTCGTGCTCCGCATGGAGGAACTGCAGTTGGTGCTCTCCACGTTTCGCCGCATGGCCCGCCGCTCGTCCTAGCGGACCGCACCGGCGCCGGCGCCCCGGCCGCTCTCGACGATTCCCAAGATCATCTCCGCCAGCACGTCGGCCAAAAGTTCCGCCGCCCGCACCGCCTCGTCCAGGTGGTTGTCGTACGACCCGATTTCCACCAGCACCGCCCGCGGGTGCAGGTCCTGGTTGAGGCGCGAGTCCGGCCGCTCGATGACCCGGCGGAACATGCCCGGCCAGCGGCTCTGAATGCGCTCGCCCAGCGCCTGGGCAAAGGCGAGGTTGGCGCGCCAGCCGGGGTGCATGGCGGTGTTGGTCCCTACCACCAGGGCCACCTGGGCGACCTTTTGCCCGGCCACGGTGGCGACCAGGCCCGCCGGCGCGTCCCGGTGAACGTCCAGCACGATTTCAACATTTGGATTGCGGACCAGGACCTCCTGCACGGTCGCCCGCGCCGCGATGTAGGCGCGGGGGTGTGACGGCCAGTCGTGGATCTCCACCGCGTGGCAGGTGGGAATCCCGTAGACCTCCTCCAGGCGCTGGCGCAACGCCCGGCCGACCTCTACGATGCCCGTCTCGGTCGTGTTCCAAATGTGGTAGGCATCCTCCCGGGCCGGCGCGAACGTCCCCGTCCGGTACGTCTCTGACGTGTGGGTGTGGTAAATCAGGATCCGGCACCCGTCGCCCCACTGCACCGCCCGAAGTCGCTGCTTCCAATCGGGCGTGGCGGCGGGCTCCACCCCCGCGCCGGGATCGGCGGGCGGCCCCTCCGGTTGCGGCCCGTCTGGTTCAGGGACTGCCCCCGGCAGCTGAGGCACCGGCGACGGAGGCACTTGCGGCGCCGCCGGGGGGCGCGGCGCGGCCTCGGGGATCCGCGACCCGGCAGGCGGCTCTGGGGTATCCTGCGGCGGGCGCGGGACCAAGTCATTCACGGCAGCGACGGTAGCCCGCGGGGCGGCAGGCGCGGGCGCCGGCAAGAGCCCCCGGCGCTGATCCTGGCTGTAGGCGGCCAGGCCCGGGATGGCCGCCTCCAGCAGGGTCTGCGGGTTTCCGATATCGTAGCGGGTGACGGCGTACACCAGCGCCCGCGCTTCGCGACGCCAGTCGGGCGGCGGGGGCGGTTCTGGCCCGGTCTCCCAGACCGCCGTGGGCAGCCCTTCGCGCAGGGCAGCCTCCCCCAGCCGTCCCTGGGCCTCGGCCCATGAGACAATGCCGGGCAAGAGCTGGCCGGCTCCCGTCGCAGCCCCCTGCCAGGCGCCGGCGATGAAGCCGGCCAACCGCGCGCGGGCTTGCGGGTAGGCCCGATCCAGCGCGACCAGCCCCGCGCCGGCCACGAGCACAAGCCAGAAGACGAGCAGCTGGCGCACGGGCGGGTACCACGTGCGCCGGCCCAGCCGCCCCAGTCGAATCCGCAGCACCCGCAGGCGCCACCGCAGCCGCGCCCAGCCGATGCGAACCACAGCCATCCTCCCTTTCACCGCCAGTGTATGGGACGAACTGAGGTGGATATGCCTCCCCGCCGCATACCCTGGCGTTTCGGCCCGTATTGTTAGCCAATGGAGGGGGCGGAAGACGGTGCCGGGTCGGTTCTGGCAGCGGCTGCTCATGGGGGTTTTCGGCGCGGCGACCGCAATTGCCGCGGCCTTGGCCGCCTGGCTCCTGTTCTTCGGCCCCCGTTTTGACGCGGCAGGCATCACCATCAACCCGCGGGCACGGGTCCACCCGGAGCGCCCGTATGAGCTGGTCGTCTGGGAGGAAACCATCCTCATCCCGTGGGCGCCCAAAACCCACGGGGAAGTGGTGGCCGAAGCCATCGCGGCCTTCCAGGAGCGGTGGCCCAACGCCCGGGTCAGCTATAGCCTCCTGGAACCCGGCGAGGCCCGCCGGCAGCTGGCCGCGGCTGTGGCGGCCGGGCGGCCGCCCGACGTGTATGGGACAACGAGAGGGATAGTCCTCCACCCCTCCCACCAGATTCCCGCCGAACCCTACCTCCCGGCTGCCCGGCGCGGTGAGCCGCCCGTCTTTAACCCGGCGGCCGTGGCCGGGATGGCCCGGGACGGAATTGTCTGGGGCTGGCCCAGGGCATTTTGGTGGGAAGTGTGGCTCGCCGACGCCGCCTTGCTTGAGCGCGGCGGGGTCTCTGTTGACCGCCTGCTGACTCAGGGCTGGACGTGGGACGAAGTTCTTGACTTTGCCAAAAGGGCCTCGGCGTTGGTGGAGCGCCCGCTGGCCCTGGACACGCTCTCCATGGCGACGCTGGCGCATCTCATCCTGAACGCCGGGGCCCCAGGCGACCCCAGCCCACAAAACCCTCTCGGCTGGAGCGAAGAGTCTCTGATGCGGGTGGGGCGCTTCTTGGCGGCCTTGCGCCAGCAGGGAGCCTTCCCTCCCGATCCTGCCGACGCGGCCCGCAGCCGCGTGGAGCGGCTTCTCACCGGCCGCACCGCCGTCATTGGGCCGGTCGGACCCCACCTGGCCCACGCCGTGCTGCAGCGGAAACCCGGGAGTTACCTGCTGGTCCCCGTCCCTCACCACCCGTCGTCCGCCGAAGCCGCCCCCATGGAACCCGGCGGCTATTTTGTGTTCCGCCAGGACCCTTACCAGGGCGACGACCACACGCGCCTGGCCATGGAGCTCGCGGGGTGGCTGGCGGCCCGCACGGAAAGCTGGCTGGCGGAAACCTTGGGACTGCTGCCCGCCCGCGCCGACACTTGGCACGCCTGGCAAGGCGCGGCGCCGCTGGACGACCGCAGCCGGGCCTTCCTGGCCGACTACCTCCAGCAGGCGCCCATCCGGGACGGCCAAGTGGCGGAAGAGCTTGACGCCCTGGCGGCGCGGGTTGCACCCCACTGGCACGCCTTCTGGGCGCAAAACCCGTCGCCTGAGCAATTTGCCGCGGGGTTGTGGCGAACACTCCAGCCGGCCCCTCCGGGGGCGCCGGCCGCTCAACGGCAATAAGGCAGCCTATCCTTGGCCTGCACCGGTGGCGGCCAAGATTAGCCGGTTGAGGTCCAGGTCCGGGTGCAGTCCCTGGTTGAGCCCTTCCGCCAGCATCTCCGCCACGTCCTCCACGAGGACGTCAATCTCCTTGGGCGTCATGATGAGATCGCCCATGTAAGGGCCGAGCACTTCCTCCAGCACCGCCCGCTGCGCGGCGGCAGCCGGCTGGGCCGCGGCCGGCCCCGGCCCCATGGACGCCGCCTGCCGCCCCGCGGGCGACGCCATCGGCGTCACCGCGCCGGGGGGCGGTGCTGTCGGGCCGGTCGAGCCGGCCCCCGACTGCAGGATCCAGCGGGGATCCGGCAGCGGCATCCCCCCGCCGGTGCCCGAGGGCGCAGGGCCGGTCCCTCCGCCTGCCCCGGGTACTGTCGCGCTGCCGACCGCGGGTCCGGCGCCGGCGGGTGGCGGACCGATAGAGACATTTTGAGCCGCGCCGCGCTCGTGAGCCGCCATCCGGTCCAAGCCGTCGGCCACCACCGTCAAGGCGTGGACGACGGTCGGCACGCCAACTGCCAGCACCGGCACACCCAGGGTCTGGCGGGTGATGCCGAACCGCTTGTTGCCGACCCCGGAACCGGGCTGGATCCCCGCGTCCGCGATTTGGACGGTCGTTCCCAACCGCTCCACGCTGCGGGCAGCCAAGGCGTCGATGCAGATGACGAGTGCCGGGTGGATCTGGCGCACAACCCCTTGCACGATCTCTGCGGTTTCCAGACCCGTGATGCCGAGAACACCCGGGGAAATGCCTGCGACGGGGCGCGCTCCGGTGCGGGCCGCGGGCGGGGCCGAGTAATAAAAGTGGCGGGTGACGATCAAGTGGTGAATGGTGCGGGGGCCCACCGCGTCGGGCGTCGCGTTCCAATTGCCGAGTCCCACCACCAGCACTTCGCCGTCCGCCGGGATTTTCCAAAGGTCGAGGAACTTCTCGATCTCCTTTCCGATCATCTGGGCCACCTGATCCAAGGCGTCCTGGTCCCGACGGCGCAGGCCGGGCGCTTCGATGGTCGTGTAGTTGCCGGGCAGCTTGCCCATGGCCCGGGCGCCTTCCTCGGTGGTGATGGCCACGCGGGAGATGACGGCCACTGGGGTGCGCTCGGTTTCGACGGCGACGCCGGGGATCTCCGGGGGCCCTTCGTGCTGGATGATCACCTCGCGGGCCTCGAGGGCAAGGTCGGTGCGCGTCCGGTAACGCTGCATCCATTCGGTGTGAATGGTGCCGAGATCCATGGGCCCCACCTCCTGCCGTCACAGTCTCTCTCTGCGCGCAGATCCCTATACCCTGCGCCGGGAATGTGTGGTACAATGTTTGCGTTCACTTCAGGGCAGAAGGGAGGTCCGGAGGTGCCCAACACGCGTTCTGCTGAGAAGCGGGTGCGGGTGATCGCCAAGCGGACGCTGCGCAACCGCATGATCCGTTCGCGGATGAAGACGGCCATTCGGCGCTACAACGCGGCTGTGGCCCAAGGCGATGTCAACTTGGCCATGGAGCTGTTTAAGAAGGCGGTCAGCCAGATCGACCGCGCGGCCGCGAAGGGTGTGATTCATCGCAACCAGGCCTCCCGCCGCAAGGCGCGGCTTGCCGCCCGGCTCAATGGGCTGACCAAGGCCAGCTGATTTCCGGCCGCTTGCGCCGTTGGATTATCCGACCACAGCTTTGCCGACATTCAGATGGGCCAGCGCGACCACCAGCGTTTCCAGCACGAGGCGGGGGTCCCGGCCCGTTTTTATTTGCATGTCCGCCTCCGCGACGCGGTGCAGCGCGGCCGCCGCTCGCTCCGGGCCGACCCGTACGGCCTGCCGGGCCGCCTTTTCCACGACGTAGGGATTGAGGCCGAGGCGAGCCGCGAGCTCCTTGGCGCCGGCACCGGCGCCGTGCGCCAAGAGGATGAGCCGGAACTGGCGCGCGATCATGCTCAAGATGACCAGGGGGGGCTGCCCCACAGCCAGCAGGTCATTGAGGACGGCCAGCGCGTCTTTGGGCCTGCCCTCAGCCACCGCGTCGGCGAAGCGGAAGATCGCGTACTCCGCCGCATGGGGAATGGCCACGCTGGCCACCGCGTGCACCATCGCCGCGTCCACGGGCTGGCCAGCCCCGTAAACCGCCAGCTTCTCAAGCTCGGTGTACAAGGCCTGCAGGTCCGAGCCGGCCAACTCCAGCAAGACCTGCACCGCTTCCGGCTGGATGGCGAAGCCGAGCTCCCGCGCCCTCTGGATGATCCACTGGGGCAGCGCTCCCTGCTGGGGCGGATCACATGCCACCAGCCGCGCCGCCCGGATCAGCGCCTGCATCGCCTTGCGCTTGCGGTCGAGGGCGGCGCAAATCAGGACCGCGGTGACGCCGGCCGGGAGGTTGGTGAGCAACGGGACGAGCTGGTCCTGTCCGGCTGCCGGCAGCCGGTCAAATCCCCGGACGACCACCAGGCGCTGATCGCCAAACAGCGATCCGGTGCCGATGGCGGTCATGATCAGCTCAGGCGTGGCCTCGTCGCCGTAGAGTACGGTGCGCTCGAGCCCTCCCGGCGCCAGGGCGGCAGCCGCTTCCGCGATCATGCGGCACGCCTGCTCCCGTGTGAACACATCCTCCCCCACCAGCAGGTACAAGCCCGCCACAGGCCCCGCCTTCAGGGCTTTCCCAAGTTGCGCCAGCGCGTCGATGACCGTCCACCCCTTCAACGGCACAGTTTGCCCTGGCCGCATTTCCGCGCCGGTCCCGCCGGTTCCTGCCCCTTCAGCAGGCGTATGCCTCCTCCGGATGCACCACC
>PKQR01000029.1 GCA_017578085.1 Bacillota bacterium | reverse complement strand
TCCGCTCCCAGGTCGGCCAAAATCTGGGTGGCAAAGGGCCCGGCCAGCACCCGGGACATGTCCAGCACCCGGATGCCGGCCAGGGCTTTCGGTGCATCCTTGGGCGGAGCTTGCCCGCCCCGCTCCGCATGAACGTCCGTCACGCCACAACCCGCCCGTCCTGCACGATGGGCCTGCCGTCCAGCAAGAACGTCGCGTCGCGGATGACCATGTCCAGGTGCACCGCGCAGGCGTGGGTGCCGCCGTAAAACAGGTCGCTCCCCAGCGCGACGTGGACGTTGCCCAACGCCTTCTTTTCTTCTTCAAAGTCGCCGTTGCGCAAGGACATGGGGTTCAGGCCGAGGCCGATCTCGGCGATGTGGTCGGCGCCCGGGACCGTTTCCAGGATCTGCCGGAGCCGCCGCGCCCGCTGCCCGCCTTCCACCGACACGACCTTGCCCGCGCGCACTTCGATGCGGATCGGGTCGTCCCCTGCCCCGATCTTGGCCACCGGCCCGTCAACGACCAACGTGCCCTCGGCCGTTCCCGCCAGCGGCCGCTGGGAGATCTCGCCGTCGGAAAACGCCGCCTCCCGGCCGGGCTCGCGGGCGATGCCGCACTCGACAATCACCGGATGCCCCATGACCGGCTCCTTTGTCACGCCGGCGGTGAAGTGGGTACCCGCGGCCGAGGTGATGGTCACCTGGGACCCTGCGGCCCACACGTCCGCCAGCCGGTGCCCCAGACGGTCCAGTTCTTCATAGTCCGCCAACGCCGCGCCCCGCGTCCAGTTGTCCATGGAGCGCATCACCATGGACAAAGCCCGCAGGCGCTTTTGGCCCAACAGCTCCGCCACTTTGCGCGAATACGTCGGCGCCCCCGAGGCGGCCGTCAGGCCGATGAGCACGTCGGCCCGCTCGAGCCCCGCATCCAGGACGGCCGTCAGCTCCGTCGCCCGCTTTTCGTGCCGGGTGGGCATGACGGCCAGCGTGTACTCCGCGCCCGCCTCCTCCACCGCCCCGGCCAAGGCCCACGCCATGTTCATGTCCGTCCACGGATCCGCGACTAGCAATACCTGCTCGCCGGGCTTGACGCCCAGATGCAGGCGCACGAGCCTGTGGGCGACGGCCACCGCCTCGATGACCCGGAACTGCTGCACCACGCTTCACTCCTTGAACGTTTTGCTTGCCCGTTTCTCCTTGAACGTTTTACGTGCCCGTTGTAGATGAACGCTGCCCTATCCGCCCCAAGCCGGTCACCGCCACCATCGCTGCGCGTCCAATCCCGGAACACCTGCGCCCGCGACGTCTCCGGGATGCGAGCCCATCACCCCGCCACGACGGTTTGCCGTGCCTGCGCCGCCCGCCACTGGCTCACGGAAACCAGCACGATCAGCGGCAGGCCCAGGAGCCAAAACCGCGGCTGCATGGTGAACATGGCCAAGGCGGCAAAGAGCAGCGACGCGATTTGCCAAAGGCGCAAGGGGCCGAAAAAGTACCGCTGCAGCACGCCCGCCAAGGCCGTGATCCCTAAGATCGCGGCCGCGAGATTCACGACGATCTCCACAGCGCTGCCCTGCAGCAGGAGCGCGGGGCTCATCAAGAACAGGAAGGGCACCACGTACTTGGCCATGCCAAAGCGGAAGCCCTCGAGCCCGGTACGGAACGGATCCGACTGGGCGATGCCGCTGGCCGCGAAGGCCGCCAAGGCTACCGGCGGCGTCACGTCGGCGATGACGCCGAAGTAAAAGACGAACAGGTGGGCCGACAAGAGCGGCACCCCCATGGCCACAAACGCCGGCGCGACCATGGTCGCCTGGATGACGTAGTTGGCCGTCGTCGGAATCCCCATCCCGAGGATCAGCGACGAGATGGCCGCCAGGGGCGCCGCCAGCCAAAGCTGCCCGCCGGCCAGATCCACCACCAGCCCGCTGATGCGCAGGCCCAAGCCCGTCATGGTGGTGACGCCGATGATAATGCCCGCCGCGGCGCAGATGATGGCCACTTCCACCGTGTGGACGCCGCCGTCCCTTAGGGCGAATACGACCTCCCGCAGCGTCTGCTTGAGCTGCCCCCGCCGCCAGCCCACCACCAGCACGACCGCGATGGTAAACAGGATCGTCCAGAAAACCGCCCGTTCCGGCGAGTACCCGTTGATGAGGAAGTAGAATAGGGCGGCCAGCGGCAGCATGAAGTACCCGCCTTCCCGCAGCACCTGCCCCAGGCGCGGCAAATCCGGGCGGGGCATGCCCCTGAGCCCCGTCAGGGCCGCCAGGAAGTCCACCTGCACGAACATAGAGTAGTAGGCCAACAGCGCCGGGATAATGGCCGCGACCGCGATGCGCACGTACGGCACGCCGATGTACTCGGCCATCAGAAACGCGGCCGCCCCCATGACCGGAGGGGTGATCTGGCCCATGGTGGACGCGGACGCCTCAATCCCGCCCGCCACCTCGGGCTTGATCCCGATGCGTTTCATGAGGGGGATCGTGAACGTGCCCGTCGTCGTCACGTTGGCCACGGAGCTCCCGGAAATCGTCCCCATCACGGCGCTAGATAGGACCGCCGCCTTGGCCGGGCCGCCCCGGGTGCCGCCGGCCACCGCCATGGCCAGGTCCAGGAAGAACTTGCCGGCGCCCGTCCGCTCCAAGATCGCGCCGTACAAGATGAACAGCAGCACAAACTTGGCCGACACGCCCAAGGGAATCCCAAAGATGCCTTCCGTCGTCAGGTACAAAAACGGCACCGTGCGGGCCAGCGGGAATCCCCGGTGCGCGATGATGGCGGGCAGGTACGGTCCCACAAACGCGTAGATGAAGAACGCCGCCGCGACGATGACGATGGGCCATCCCGTCCCCCGCCGGGCGCCTTCGAAGACGACTAAGAGCATCATGAGGCCGAACGCGATGTCCCAGGCGTTGTACGCGCCGGCACGGGTCGCCACGCTGGAGTAGTTGAGGAGGACGTACCCGGTGGCCGCCACCGTCATGGCCACGAAAACCACCGTGTACGCCAGCTTGGCCCAGGTTAAGCGCTTTGCCTTCAAGACGCTGTGGACGAGAAACAGTATCGTCCCCATAAACAAGAGGTGCAGCGCCCGGTGCTGCAGCGCGAACAGCGGGTACGCATAGGCCGCGTACAAGTGGTACACCGCTGCGCCGATCCCCAAAACCGTTACGATCCCTGACGCGATGCGCCGCACCTGTGCTTGGGTCTCGGGTTTCATGGCCTCACCTCCAGCGCCACGCGCCTGCCGTAAGCCGCCAGCTCCCCCAGCGTGGTGCGCTGCCCGCCGACGATGACCGCCTGCTCCACGGTGCCGGCCACCCGCAGGACGAGCCGGCCGATGGGCCGTTGGGCATGCACGACGACCCAGCCGTCCTCCAGCACCACGCCCCGGTCCGAGCGAAACTCAAGGCCTGCCCCGTACCACAGATACCGCTCCAGCTCAAGCACAAGACCCTCCGGCGAAACCCGCATGAGGCTTTCCACCGGCGTCTTGTCCGCCGAATGGGTGTAGGTGTACCACACGGGATCGCCGGTCCGGGCGGGAGCGGACCAGAGTTCCTCGCCGGTTTCCAGGTCCAGCACGACGACCCGCCACGTCTCCGCCTCGGCTGCAACGGTCGGCCCTGCCGGACCCGCCCCGGCTTGTGCCGGCGCCGCCGGCTGCGTTGCCCCGGCGGCGTAGGACGCAGGCCCCAGTGCGACGATGCACCCGAGAGCAGCCACGAACAGCCGCCCGCCGGTTTCCAAGGCGATCCGCGGCCAAAGGCCCAAGGAGCGGGCGCCCCAAGAGCGCCCGCTCCCCGCTGGCTTCATCCGCCCCTCACTCCAGCACGCCGATTTCCCGGAAGTACCGCTCCGCGCCCGGGTGCAGCGGGATGGGCGAGTGGATGCCGTTTTCCGGGACCAGCTGCAAGGCTACCGGGTGCACGTTGTGCAGCTGGGCGGCGTTCTCGTAGATGGTTTTCACGATCTGGTAAGCCACGTCGTCGGGCATGGAGGCGTGCGCGATGAGCACGTTGGAGTCGCCCAAGGCCACGGTGTCGTGGTCAACGCCCCGGTACGTGCCCGCCGGGATTACCGTCCGCACAAAGTAGGGGTACTTCTCGATGATCCGCTGGAGCATGTCCTCCTCCAGGGAAATCAGGTCGATCTCGCGCACCGTGGCCATCTGCTCCACGGCGGCACCGGGGTACGCAAAGTTCAAGAAGACGACGTCCACGACCCGGTCCACCAGCGCTTCGGCGGACTCATTCTGCGACAGGCGAGCCCGGGTGAAGTCCCGGTCCGGATTAATCCCGTAAACGTCCAAAATGGCCAGCGCGATGGTTTCGGCACCGCTGCCCGGCGCTTCCGTCGACACGCGGCGGCCCCGCAGCTGGTGCACGCTGGTAATCCCCGACTCCTTGAGGGTCACGATGTGCTGCGGCGCGGGGTACATCTGGAAAAGCGCGACGATGTCCAGGGGCCTATCAAAAGGCGGCAGCCCATGCCGGGCGTTGTACGCGACGCTGCCCAGCACCATCCCCATGTCGGAGAAACCGTTGCCCACGAGGCGCGCGTTTTCGACCGACGCGGCCGTGGACTCCGCGGTGACGATGAAACCCGGGAGGTGCCTCGACAAGAGATCGGCCATGGCCCCGCCCAGCGGGAAATACACGCCGCCCGGCCCGCCGGTGGAGATGCTGAGAAACCGGGTTTGGGCACCGGCGACCGGTGCGAGCACGGCCAAAACCAAGGCTGCGGCCAGCACCAGGGCAAGCCTGCGAACTCCCACAGTGCGCATGTTTCACCCTCCTCTTGGCTTGTCGTCGTCCATGGCAGGCATCAACCGGCGTTCCCACTGCCCGTCCGCCCCCGCGCCATCCCCCCTCGGCCCGTAGTCCGCGTCTTCGTAGAGCCGCCGCTCCCGCCAGAGGGCCTCCCTCTCGCGGAGGACGCTCATGGTCTGGGCTTCATCGTGCAGCGCCACGCCCAGGATGAGCGCGTTGACAACGCTCAACGGCGCGGCGAA
Source organism: Bacillota bacterium (assembly GCA_017578085.1). Taxonomy (GTDB): domain Bacteria; phylum Bacillota; class Limnochordia; order Limnochordales; family ZCTH02-B6; genus ZCTH02-B6. The sequence goes on along the minus strand of PKQR01000029.1, from coordinate 13,603 downwards.
CGACTCAATGAAAGCGTTGAAGTCAGTCACCGTCGGCAGCGTCACGTCGGCCAAGGCCGCCAGCGGCGACAACGGGCTGTCGGTAATGACGATGGTGGGGATCCGCCGCTGGCGCACAAACCGCAGCATGTCCGCGGTCCAGCGGGTGTAGCGGGGCACGCTGATGCCCACGACCACGTCATCCGGTCCTGCCGCGTCCAGCTGCTCCCAGAAATCGCCGATCCCTAAGTCGACCCGGACCGCGTCCTTGCCCAAATAGTGCAAGGCCGTGGTCAACAGGACCGCCACGCACGCCGAGGTGCGCAAGCCGATGACATAGGTGCGGCGGGCCTTGGCCAGCAGGCCTACTGCCCGGTCAAAGGCTTCCTTGGGCAGGTTTTGAAAAGTGCGGTTGATGTTGGCCACATCGTTCCGCCACACCGCCTGCAGGGTGTCGCTCAGCTCCCGTACCGCCTCGCGCCCGGCCTGCATGCGCTCCACGGTCGACAGCCGCTGCTTGAGGCTGTCCTGCAAGGCCCGCTGCAGGTCCGGATAGCCCGGGAAACCGACGGCCATCGCAAACCGCACCACGGTCGACTCGCTGACGCCGACCCGCTGGCCCAGCTCCCGCGCGGTGAGAAAGGCGCAGTCTTCGGGCCGTTCAAGGATGTACTGCGCAATCGCCCGCTGGTTGCGGCTCATGCGGGGCTGAGCTTCTTGAAACCGTTCAAGGAAAGATTGCAAAAGCATGCCTCCTCACCACAAAGCAGGAACGATTGCATCATTCTATCTCTATGCAGGACTTCCTGCACCATTTCGCGCATTTGTCGCAACTTGATGACTGTGTATCCAGCGGTTCGTTGCTGGCCAAAAGAGGGTTCTGCCCGGCGATGGCCAACTTTTGCCAAGAGGAGGGAAGGCACCGTGCTGATTGCCCTGCGAATCGCGCTTTATATTCAAGTGCTCCTAGGCCTTGGCCGCTTCTTTGGCCTTGTGCCCAACCAGCGGATTTGGGAAACCCACATCTCCTTGGGCGTCATCATCGCGTTCCTGGCGCTCCTGGCGCTGGGCCCCCACCCGCGCCTGCGTCCGGACCCCATGCGCACCGCGGCCCGCTTCATGCCGCTGGTGACGTTGCTGTGGGGCCTGGCCATGTGGCAGGACCTGCTGGTCGGTCAAACGATGACCATGATCCACATGCTGCTGGGGCTGATTTCCGTGGGCCTCGTGGAGCGGGCCGCGGCCCAGCAAAAGCGGGCGCTGCAAGGCCGCTAGAGGCGGCTAAACGCTCAACGCCGCTAGATGCGGCTAGATGTTGACGGCGTGCACGGCCGGGGCACCTCGAGGATGAGCAAGTCGTCCAAGAGGCGCCCCCGCCGGGCTCCCGGCGGCTCCCGGCCTGCGCATTGCCGGTCACGCATCCCTGCATCTTCCGTCAACTCGAGGATGACCGGAACCAGTCGACGGTGCGGCGGATGCCCTCCGCAAGCGTCACCGTCGGGGACCAGCCCGCCTGCATGAGCTTGCTGGCGTCGATGACGCTGCGCTCCAGGTCCCCGGGGCGCGGCGGCGCCGGCTCCACCTGCGCCCGCACGCCGACGGCCGCCTCCACGGCGGCCAACACCTGCCGCGTGGTGCTGCCCACCCCGGTCCCCACGTTGTAGCAGCCGTCGAGCGCGCGCTCCACGGCGATCAGGTTGGCCTGCACCACGTCACCCACCCAAATGTAGTCCCGCACACAGCCCTCATCTCCCGGCTCGCGGCGGGCAAAGAGGGTCACCGGTTGGCCCTTGAGCAGCCGGCCGGTAAAGATGGCCACCACCCCGGCCTCGCCGAACGGATCCTGCCGCGGGCCGTACACGTTCGCGTAGCGCAGGACCGTGTACTTGAGGCCAAAGTTTTGCCGGTACACTTCCAGGTACCGCTCAAAGGCCGCCTTGCTGGCGCCGTAGGGGCTCTTGGGGTTGAGCGGCCAATCCTCCGTGGCCTTCGTGCCCTCGGGCACCTCGCCGTAGATCGCGCCGCCCGTCGAGGCAAACACGACCCGCTCGACCCCGACCCGTCTGGCCGCGTCCAAAAGATGCAGGCCGCCCAGGATGTTGACCGCAGCGTCTGTGGCCGGCTCGTCCACCGACACTTTCACCGAAGCCTGCGCGGCTTGGTGGAAAATGTGGGTCGGCCGGAAAGCGGCCACGGCCTTGTGCACCGCGTCCGCGTCCCGCAGATCGACCTCAAACAGCTCGGCCCCGGCGGGTACGTTTTGCCGCTTGCCCGAGGCGAAGTTGTCCAGAACCGCCACCCGGGCGCCCCGCTCCAACAGCGCGTCCGCCAAGTGGCTCCCGATAAACCCGGCGCCGCCCGTCACCAGCGCCCGCATGGCGGCGAAAACGCTCTGGTTCGTTGGCGAATTTGTCCCCTTCATGTCCTGCGTCTGAAACCTCCGGCTGATCGTCTCCCCGGCGACCCGCGGTGCGGGCGCTGTCGCCGTCCCCGAGGGCGCGAGCGCCCCCCGGGATCGCCGCCTGCCATGTTCCCCTTCCCGGCGCCTGGTTCCTCCTGTGGCGCCGCAGCCCGCCCCCCGTATGATGGAAGGAATCCTCCTGCCGCCGTTGAAGCTTTTGTCCAATAAAAAGGGATGATTCTGTGGCACCCGTCGCCGGACGGCTGGCGCGCCTGCGCCGCGTCCTGATCCCCGATGGCTTCATTCCCGCGCTCATCTTTATCCTGGTCAGCGCTCCCGTCATGGCCTTCGGGCTGTATCTCACCCTGCGCACGACATGGGGCGTCGGCCCGTGGGATGTGCTCTTAGAGTGCGTACCCGTCCAGCGGGCGCCGAGCCCCGGGCGGCTGCCCATGAAGGGAGGAGAAGCGAATGAAAGAGCTGACGGCTGAAACTGGTACCAAGACGTACGGACTGTTCGTGGACGGCCAATGGCAACCGGCCCAATCCGGCCGGACGTTTCCCGTGACCGACCCCGGCACCGGGGAAACCATCGCGTTTGTGGCCGACGCCGGCGCCGAGGACACCCGCCGGGCCATCGAGGCGGCCCACCGGGCGTTCCCCGCCTGGTCGCGCACGCCGGCCCTCGCCCGCGGCCGCATTTTGCGGCGAGTGGCCGCCCTCATGCGGGAGCGCAAGGAACCCCTCGCCCGCCAGCTGACCCGGGAGATGGGCAAGCCCATCCAGGAAGCCAGGAGCGAGATCGAATACGCAGCCGGGTTTCTCGACTGGTTTGCCGGCGAGGGCGAGCGGATCTACGGCGACATCATCCCCCACTGGACGCCCGGCAAGCGGCACTTCGTGATCAAACAGCCGGTGGGGGTGGTGGCCGCCATCACGCCGTGGAACTTCCCGGCCGCCATGGTGACCCGCAAGGTGGCGCCGGCGCTGGCCGCAGGCTGCACCGTCGTCCTGAAACCGGCCGAGCAGACGCCGCTCACGGCCCTCGCCCTGGCGGAGCTGTTCGCGGAAGCCGGCCTGCCTCCCGGCGTCCTGAACATCGTCACGGCCTCGGATCCCCGCCCCGTGGGCGAGGAGTTGCTGCACAACGAGCTCGTGCGCAAGATCACCTTCACCGGCTCCACCGAGGTGGGCAAGTACCTGATGCGGGAAGCGGCCGGCCAGGTCAAGCGGGTTTCCCTGGAGCTCGGGGGGCACGCGCCGGTCATCGTCTTTGACGACGCCGACCTGGACAAGGCCGTCCAGGGGACGCTCGCGTCCAAGTTCCGCAACATGGGCCAGACGTGCGTCTGCGCGAACCGCATCTTCGTGCAGCGGGGCATCCTCGACGCCTTCGCCGAGCGGTTCGCAGCGGCCGTAAGCAAGTTGAAGGTCGGTTACGGCCTCGAGGAAGACGTCCAGGTCGGTCCCCTCATCGACGCCGCGGGGCTGGAGAAGGTCAAGTCTCATGTGGAGGACGCGGTGGCCAAGGGGGCGCGGGTGCTCACGGGCGGGCACGTCATCACCGGCAACGGTTTCTCGGGCGGGTGCTGGTACGCCCCGACGGTGCTGGTGGACGTGCACGAAGGGATGCGCATCATGCACGAGGAAACCTTTGGCCCCGTGGCGCCCATTATCGCCTTCGACACCGAGGCCGAGGCTTACCGGCGCGCCAACGACAGCCGTTACGGGCTGGCGGCGTACGTGTTCACCGAGAACATCAACCGCGCCCTGCGGGCCGCGGAGCGGCTGGAGTACGGCATCGTGGGCATCAACGAGGGGCTGCCGTCCACGCCGCAGGTGCCCTTCGGCGGTTTCAAGGAGAGCGGCATCGGCCGCGAGGGCGGTCCCTACGGGATCCACGAGTTTGTCGAGATCAAGATGGTGGGGTTGTCCATTGACGAAGCGGTTCCAGGGGAGTAACCCCGGGCCGCCTCAGTTCAGGCCCCGTTGAAACCGGGCGAGACTGGCGGGGGACCGGCGTGCCGGCAACCGGCCGGTCCCCTTTGCCCATGCGCAGGGAGGTGGCCGCTGTGGAGTACGTGAAGCTGGGGCGGGCGGGTGTAAAGGTTTCCCGCTTGTGCCTGGGTTGCCTCAACTTCGGCTGGGTCACCGACGAAGCCGAGTCCATCCGCATCATCCACCGGGCGTTGGACGCCGGCATCAACTTCATCGACACCGCCAACGTCTACAGCCGCGGCCTCTCGGAGGAGATCGTGGGCAAGGCCTTAGCCGGGCGGCGGGACCAGGTGATCTTGGCCACCAAGTTCTCGCGGCCCGTGGGCGACGGCCCCAACGACCGGGGCAACAGCCGCTGGCACATCATGCGGGAAGTGGAGGGCAGCCTTCGCCGTCTCAAGACGGACTACATCGACCTCTACCAGGTGCACCGGCCCGACCCCGATACACCCCTGGACGAAACCTTGAGCGCCCTGACGGACCTCGTGCGGCAGGGCAAGGTGCGCTACATCGGCACCTCCACGTTCCCCGCGTGGCAGCTGTGCGAAAGCCTCTGGATTTCGGACCGTATGGGCCTTGAGCGGTTTGTTTGCGAGCAGCCGCCCTACAACATCCTCAACCGCAGCATCGAGCGGGAGCTCTTGCCCTTTGCCCAGAAGCACGGGTTTGCCATTATCCCCTGGAGCCCCTTGGCGGGAGGGTGGCTCTCGGGCAAGTACCGCCGTGGCCAGGCGCCGCCGCCCGACTCCCGGGCGGTGCGGCGGAACTGGGACATGGAATCGGAGCTGAGCGCCCGGCGGTTTGAAGTGGTCGAGAAGCTGAGCGGTTTGGCCAAGGACATCGGCCGCAGCTTGAGCCAGCTGGCCCTCAACTGGCTCCTGCAGCAGCCGGCGGTCACCGCGCCCATCATCGGCCCGCGGACCATGGAGCAGCTCGAGGACAACCTGGGCGCTCTGGGCTGGTCCTTGTCCCCCGAGCATCTCGAGTTTATCGACCAACTGGTGCCGCCGGGGACGGAGATTCATCCGATGTACTAGCGGTGTACTACCGCTACCACGGCTCGCGCTGCCGCAGCGGTGCAGACGACTGGTCCGGCCCGTCCACCGGCAGCAGGTCCTGAAACACCAGCCCGTCCCGGTGCACCACCTCGCCCGCGGCGTGGCGCACCGGCGCTCTAAAGATGGGCCCGTCCCAGACGAAGGTGTGGAACTCTCCCCGCTCCCCGCAAGGGTCCACGCCGGGCGGGAGTTCCCGCAACAGTTGCTCGTCGTAGCGCCGGCCGACGAACGCCGGGTCCAGCCTGGCCGCGTCCACGCAGACGAGCCGTGCGGCGAACCCAAGCCCGATGAACTCACGCGCCACCTCGCCCGTGTCCCGGCCCCACAAAGGAAACACGGCCTCCATGCCGACGGCGGCCAGCTGCTTCTCCCGGAACGCCCGCACGTCCTCGAGGAAAATGTCGCCGAAGGCCACGGCGTTGACCCCTTCGGCCCGGGCCGCCGCCAGGGCACGCGCCATCCGCGCCCCGTACTCTTCGTTGGAGCACGGGACCGGCAGCACGACCTCGACCACATCCAGGCCAAGGGCGGCCGCCTGGCGGCGCAAGAGTTCCCGGCGCAGGCCGTGCATGGAGGTGCGCTGGTACACGTCGGTCACGGTCGTCAATAGCCGCGTCACCCTCAAGCGGCCGGACCGCTGGAGGTGGTACAGCGCCAGCGCGCTGTCCTTTCCCCCACTCCACGCGAGCCAAACGGGTTTCACAGGCTGAGAAGCCGGTTTCGTAGGCTGAGCCACGGGCATCATTCACTGAGAAACTCCACCCGCACCGCCCGCTCGCCTTCCCGGTCGATGCGGCTTTTTACACCAAACACCGTCTCGATCAGGGTTTCATTGAGCACGCTTTGCGCAGGCCCGCAGGCGACCAGCCGCCCCGCCTGCAGCACCAGCAGCCGGTCGCAGTAGCGGATGGCCCAATTGAGGTCGTGGATGGCCATCACGACGGTCCAGCCATGACGCTCCCTGAGCCGGCTGACCAGGTTCAATACCTCAAGCTGGTAGCGGATGTCCAAGTTGGCGATGGGTTCGTCGAGAAACAGTATGCGGGGCTGTTGGGCCAGGGCCCGGGCCAGAAACACCCGCTGGCGCTCGCCGCCCGAGAGGTCGGTCACGGGCCGGTGCTGCAGGTGCAAGACGCCCGTGGCGGCCATGGCGGCCTCCACGGCCACCTGGTCTTCCGCCCGCCACCCTTCCCAGAGGCGCCGGTACGGGTAGCGGCCCATGCTGACCACGTCCCGGACGGTGAAGCCAAAGCCGAGGCCGGGGTTTTGGCTCACGAACGCGATCTGCCGCGCCCGCTCCCGGTCGGAAAGCTGCTCCAGCGGCCGCCCCGCAAACGTCACCTGGCCTTCGCTGGGCCGCGCGATGCCCGCCAGCACCCGCATCAAGGTCGTCTTGCCCGCCCCGTTGGGGCCGATGATGCCTAGAAACTCGCCGCTTTTCACGGCCACGTCGACGCCGCGCAGGATGGGTTGCCCGTGGATCCGGTACCCGACGCCTTCAGCCTGCAGCAGCGCCTGATCGGCTTTCGCACCCTCGTGCCCCTCCGGCACAGCCGGCGGCGCTTCCCTGACGGTCGCCTGCTCCACGGTTAGCCCCACCTCACCATCTCGCGGCGCTTGGCGAGCAGGTAGAGAAAGAACGGGACGCCGGCCAGCGCGGTGACGATGCCGGTGCGCAGTTCCACGGGGCTAAAGGCGGTGCGGGCGAGCAAATCCGCCAGGATGAGGAAGCTCGCCCCGAGCAACCCGCTGGCAGGCAAAAGCCACCGGTGGTCGGGCCCGATGAGCAGGCGGACGATGTGGGGCACGATGAGGCCCACAAAACCGATGACTCCCGTGACCGACACGGCCGCCCCGGTGGCCAGGGACGCCAGCACCATCACCAACCGCTTGGTGCGCTCCACGGGCACGCCCAGGGCCCGGGCGTCGTCCTCGCCGCCCATGAGCAGGTTGAGCTCGCGGGACAACAGCCACAGGCCCACGCAGCCCGCGGCCACCAGCGGCGTGAGCACCGCCAGGTGTTCCCAGCGCTTGCCGCCCAGGTTTCCCATGAGCCAGTAGACGATTTGGCGCAGCACGCCGTCCTCGACGAAGTGATACAGCAGCGCGATGATCGCCCCGGCAAAGGAGCTCACGGCCACGCCGGCCAAAAGCAGCGTCGCCATGTCGGTGCGCCCGCCCCGCGTGGCCAGGGCGTACACGATCACAAGCGTCACCAGCGCCCCGGCGAAGGCCGCCGCAGGCACAAGCCACGGGTTGACCAGCGGCCAGCCGAGGAAGATGCCGACGACAGCGCCCAAAGCCCCGCCCGAGGACACGCCGAGGATATCCGGGGAGGCCAGCGGGTTCTTAAACAGGCCCTGCATGGCCGCCCCGCAGACGGCCAAGGCCAGGCCTACGGCCCCCGCGGCCAGCACCCGCGGCAGGCGCACGTTCCAGACGATGGCCTCATAGGTGGCGTCCAGCGCCCACGGCAGCCCGAGAGCCTTGGCCAAGACGACCCGAGCCGTTTCCCCGTAAGGCAGCTGCACGGTGCCGATGGCCGTCGCCACCACCACCGAAGCCGCCAGGAGGACGGCCAGTCCCGCCAAGAGGGCCACCGGGCGGATCAGGGCCGCTCCCGAACGGCCGCGGGCCCGTGCCTCCGTCGCCGCCGTTGCCGCGCCTGTCACGACTCTTCCCGTCCCCACCGTCTGCGGTGCGGTCCTCGCCTCCGGAGAAGCCATAGTCGGCGCCTGGCGCACGTCGTTCATGGCGCAAAGGCCTCCGGGTGCAACAGCCGCGCCAGCTGCTCGATGGCGAAGATGTAGTGGTGCGTGTGGATTTGCAGGTCGTCCACGTGGTAGATGCGGCCCGTGCGTCCCGCGGTGACGGCCTGCACCACCGGATCCCGCCGCAGCTCCTCGACAAACGCCTCGCCCGAGTACGTGATGATCACGTCCGGGTTCATCTGCAAAACGGCCTCGCGGTCGATGGGCTGCCAGCCCCGGATGCCGTACTCGGCGGCCACGTTGACGCCGCCGGCGAGCTCAATGATGTCGTGGGCGGAAAGGCCGGGTCCGATGGTGCCGCCCCAGTTGTCCAGGAGGAGCACCCGGGGCCGTTCGCGGCCGGCAATGCGCCTGGCAACCTCGGCCACCCGATTCCGGAACTCGGCCACCAGCGCCGCCGCCCGCTCTTCGTCGCCGGTGATCTCCCCGATGCGCAACACCATGTCCAGGGCGTCTTCGACCGTGTCGAAACCGGTGAAGGTGTAAAGCGTCACGCCCAGGTCCCGCAGTTGGCGCACCACATCGGGGTTGTTCCATTCGCTGACCAAAACGATGTCGGGATGGGCCGCCAGCACCTGCTCAGCGTTGAGCTGGTCGACGATGACCATGTGGTCTTGAATCCGGTCGACCACGTAAGAACTCTGCGGGTCCGTCGCAAAGCGGGTGACGCCCACGACCCGCGCCGGGTCGGTGATGGAGAGCAGGATGTTGTCCATGGCGAGCCCTACGGAGAAGATGCGCTGGGGCGGCCGCTCCAGCACGATGCGCTGTCCCAGCTCATCGACGACGATCCGTGGAAACCCTTCTGCCGGGGACTCCGCCGCGGCCCATGCAGCCGGCACTGCGGCGAGAACCAGCGCCAGGGTGACCAGTAGCCAAAAGGCTCCCCGCCGCCATGCCAACACGACGGCCGCCGGCCCCCGGCTGCTGCCTGTCCGTCGCACAGCGCTCCCGCAACCACTCGCACCAACGATCCCACACAACAACCCGTGCACCGCGCCTGCCTCCTCTGGTCGTCTTGCTGGCGGCAACCGACGACCGGGAGCCCTGAGGGCGAACACCGGTCAAGCGACCAGGGGAATGGCCACGGGAACAAAAAAACCTGTCCGCGAAGGACAGGTCACAGGGACAGCACGCGCGCTGCCGTTCCCGTACCCGCCCCAAGCCCGAAGGCGTGTACGTCACCCTGACGCAGGCAGGTTTCCTGGCTTCCGGCGGAATGATCGCCACGGCCTTCCCACGCATCGCGCAGTGACCGCAGCCCCCATAAGTGCCGGTTACAGTGGCGGGACCGCTCGGGATTCGCACCCGATTCCCTTTTAACCCTCGCTGGAGGGCACCTGCATCAGTTCAGTTGTCGGTTGCCTTTGTCGGCATCATATACCAACCACCGGCGCGGGGCAAGACCTCCCTCAGACTACGCCTTACCGAACGAACCGCTCGGGAAACTGCGCGATGATGCCGGCGGACAGCAGATCCGCCTGTGCCGCCTGGAGAACCGGAACGGCCTGCTGGATGTGGGTCGTGAGCAGCCCAGCCAGTCGCTGGCCGGTCTCCTGGCCGTAAAACGGAACGAACGCAGCGCCGATCTCCTGTTGGTTCTGCAAGAGCCGGTTGAGGTACGCCTGCACGGCACCGGGGTTGTGAAAGAAAGCGTTGACCGTCAAGAAAGTCCACTGCATGTGGTCCGTCCACAACTCACGCATGGTCTTTTGGAAAGCGACAGGATCGATGGCGCCGGGCTCGCTGTCCCGGAAGAGCGGCAGACCGTAGGCTGCAAGCAGCCCCAGCGCTCCGACTAAGGCCAGCAGCGCAAGAAGCCGCCTGTCGATTTTCACAACGTGCACATCGTGGCCCCTTTCGGCGACTCTAGGCGGCGCGCGGTACCACTTGCGCCCGGCACAAAAAAGCTGCCGCGCGCCTACTCGAACACCGGGTCCCACAAACGTATCTAAGCCGCCGCGATGTACCTGGCCGCTGTACCCTATGCACGCGCCGCTGGGATTATGCTGGACCTCGCTAGCACTGCGTCATCGCGGTCGACGCGCCTTGATCAGCGCGCTGGCAAGCCGCACGTTGTTGATGCCCGCTGTCTGACGGCCACAGCAGCCTTCCTCTTCCAGCTCATATGCAATCTCAATGGATACGTCCGTGAAACCGGCCTGCCGCAACAAGGCTTCGTACTCGTCGCGGTGCAGGGCCCCGGCCACGCAGGCGCTCCACGCGTCCAGCGACACGTCCGCATCCTGCTGAGGAACTCTTTCGCCGACATACACCATGTCGGCCACCGCTATCCGGCCCCCGGGTTTGAGCACCCGGTACGCTTCGGCAAACGCTTTGGCTTTGTCAGGCACCAAATTGAGCACGCAATTGCTGATGATCAGATCGACGTGGCCATCCGGCAGAGGGATTTGCTCGATATCCCCTTTCAAGAACTCGACGTTGTCGAGGCCGGCCTTCCGCTGGTTCTCCCGCGCGAGCTCCACCATTTCATCCGTGATGTCGAGCCCGTACACCTTGCCATGCGGACCGACCCGGCGAGCAGTCAGAAGCACGTCGATCCCGCCGCCGCTCCCCAAATCAAGGACGACCTCGCCAGGAGCGGGTTGGGCCAGGGCTACGGGGTTGGCACAGCCAAGGGACGCCGAGATAGCCTCCGGCGGCAGGTATTGCAGGTCCTCTGCTCGATAGGCACCTTGGACACATCTCTCTGACCCATCACCAACGGCTGCGGTCTGACAACACGCAGCGGCCCCGCCGCTGCGCACTTGCCTGGCTGCTCGGCCGTATCGCTCCTGCACCGCCCGCTTTACCCGTTCGCTCGACAACATGCATCGACCCCTCCTTGTAGTCTCGAAGGCAACCCACTGAGCCCTTCAATCTCCCTACCGGCCTGCAGCTGCTCCATTAGCCGCAATAACTCCGCCAGCGCATCCCGGTCGAGGGAGTAAAACGTCCACTTGCCGCGTCGCTCTTCCCGCACGATACCCGCTTCTTTCAATTGCTTCAGGTGGTAGGAAACGCGCGACTGTCCTAGTTGGAAGTACGCGCTGATCTCGCAAACGCAGAGTCCCTCATCCCCGTCGTTCACCGGCGGCTCAGCCCCGAGCGGGGGACAGCACCGGCGCCCTGCGGCGATAAGCGTCAACATGCGCACCCGGACGGGGTCGCTCAGCGCACGCCCCAGGCGCACGATGCGGTTCAGCGAGGTCCCCGATAGTTCTCTGCGCTCCTCTGCTTCCCGCCCCTCAAGCAGCTGCGTGGCCATGACACGCACTCCCATCACATCAAGATCGCTTGATTTGACCATATATCAAGGTTTCTTGATGTGTCAAGGGCGAGCAGGGTATAGGGTATAATGGCAAGCACACAGGTGCTGTCCCACCTGCCGGTGGGAAAGCCCGGGATAAAACGCAGGCCCAGTGGCACGCCGACCTAGGGAGGGAGCCGAGGTGATCGATCTGCTTGGAGAAAGCTGCGTCGCCTGCCGCCCCGACGCGCCGCGTGTTACGGACGAGGAGATTGAACGCCTCAAACCGCAGATCCCCGACTGGCAGCTGGTCGAGGAAGACGGCGTCCGGAAACTGGTGCGCACGTTCACTTTTCGCAACTTCGCCGACGCCTTCGCCTTCGCCACTGGGGTAGGCGTCCTGGCCGAAGAGGAAGGCCACCACCCGCGCCTCGTCATCGAATGGGGCCGGGTGGAGGTTGCGTGGTGGACGCACAAGATCCGGGGTCTCCACCGCAACGATTTCATCATGGCGGCCAAAACCGACGCGGCCTACCGCCAGCTGCAGGCAGGCTTCGCGTAAGGCGAAACTCCGACACCTTCGGCGAAGCGCCTGTAGGAAACCGCCATGCGGCGCCGAACCGGATGACGGCAGGGGCCCCCTGAGAACCGGTATACCGGCTCTGGCCAAATCTGGGCCCTATCTTCGTCCGGGGGAGGAATCGGACGCCCATGCGCGGTTTCGAGACGGGACTTGCAGGCAAGGTGGCCATCGTCACGGGCGCCAGCGAAGGCATCGGTAAAGCCACCGCCCAGCTCCTTTTCGATCAGCAGGCGCACGTGGTTATCTGTGCCCGCCGGCCGGATGTGCTGGCGGACGCTGCGAAGGAGATCGAGGCGTCGGGCGGAGCCGGCAAAATTTTGGCCGTGCCGGCCGACGTCACGCGTCCCGACGACATCCAGCGGGTGGTGGACGCGGCGGTTGAGGCTTTCGGCGGCATTGACATCTTGATCAACAACGCGGGCGGCGCGGACGCGGGGCCGTTCCTCGAGCAGACCGACGAGCGCATCGCGCAGGATCTCGACCTCAAGCTCTTTGCCGCCATCCGCTTCACGCGCCTGGTGGTGCCGCAGATGATCCAGCGGGGCGGCGGCCGCATCGTCAACGTCACCGCCATCGCAGGCAAGAACCCGGGCGCCAAGTCCATGCCGTCCTCCCTCTCCCGCGCCGCCGGCATCGCACTGACCAAGGCCTTGTCCAAGGAACTGGCCCCGTACAACATCCTGGTCAACGCGGTCTGCATCGGCAAAGTGAAAAGCGCGCAGCAGGACCGCCGCTGGCAGGCGACGCACCCCGAGCTCTCCCGGGACGAGTACTACCAGCGCTTGGCCCAGGACATCCCGTTGGGACGCGTCGGCGAGCCCGAGGAAGCGGCTCGTGTCATTGTGTTCCTGGTTTCCGAGCTCGCCTCCTACGTCACCGGCTGCGCCATCAACGTGGACGGGGGCTTGTCGCCGTCGGTGTGAACCGGCGCAGTCGCCGGCGTGGCACACGGCCAACTGGGCCGGCATCGGATCGGCGACGATGGGCGCCGTCAACGGTGCGCCGTCAACGCGGGCTCACCGCCAGCGGCACCCCCGCCTCCAAGAGACCGAGGCTCGCGAGCACCTCGTCCAGCTCCGCTCGGGTGCCGGGATCTACGGTCATGGCCGGCAAGCGTACGGCGGGATGCGGGATGGCGCCGCGCCGGTAAAGGAGTTCCTTGCGAATGGCGAGGCCGATGCCCGGCTGGCCTTCGTACGCGATGATAGGCAAGTAGCGGTAAAAGACCGCTCGGGCTCCTTCCCTGTCCCCTGCCCGGAACCGCCGGTAAATCTCCACCAGTATCTCGGTAAAGGCGAAACCGGTCATGGTGCCCACGGCGCCCCGGCAGAGCTCGTAGTAGAACTGCACGCCGCCAAGCCCGCCGAAGACGCCCACGGGGCGCTGTACCTGGGCCAGGATTTGCCCCAGCTTGCGGGGGGTGGGAGCCTCTTCCAGCTTGATGTAGCGGCAGCCGTCGATCTCCTCCGCGATCCGCACCAAGAGGTCCACAGGCATGATGACCCCGGTGTGCACCGGCTCGTCCTGCACGACCACCGGCAGGCCGCATTCGCCCGCGAGGCG
>PKQR01000149.1 GCA_017578085.1 Bacillota bacterium | reverse complement strand
CTAAACTTGCGGCCAGACCGTGGCGTCCGGGGCCAGCCGGGCGGCGGCGGCCAGGCGCTCCATCGCAGCGGCCCGGTCGCCGTAGAAGAGCTCGTACAGCTCCCGCAACCCCCGCGCAAGGCCCGGCCCGGGCCTGCCCACCAGGCGCTCGGGCACCAAGAAGATGCGCCGGGTCTGCCACGCCGGGAGCGCTTGCCAGCCGGCACGGCGGCCAATGCGGGCCAGGCTCATGCGCCGTTCGGCCGAACCGCACCAGGACGCGCACAGCGTATCGGGCGCCCGGCGCAGCACCTCTTCGTCTTCCACGGGCCGGCTTTCCTGCTCGATGTCGGCAAATGCGTTTTCCACGCCGAGAATCTCAAAGAAATCCTGGATCCAGCTGCTGCGGCCCGCAACGATGATGGGCTTGGGCCACCATTCCCAGGCGGCACGCCGCGGGAGGTCCTGCTCGCGGCCGGCCTGCTCCAGGCGCCGGCGGGCTTCCCGGGAGCGGGCACGCACATCTTCGAGGGCCTCGGCAAAAGAGGCCACCAAGGCCTCTCCGGCCGCGGTCGCGCCCAGCGCCTCCGCTACTTGCCGGATCCCGCGCTGTACCCCGGCGAGGGTGTGCCCGTCCACCACCAGATAGGGCAGCCGGGCGGCCTGCAGCTGCTCGATGTTGCGCTCCATCCCGGGCACGCTGAGCGATGCCAGGACGAGATCCGGCTTCAAGGCGGTGATGGCCGCGATGTCGATCTGCAAATCGGTGCCCACGTCGGCGACTCCACGGCCTTGGCCGGGCAGCGCTTGCGCCAGCTCGGGGTCTTTCAGCGACGAGCGGTCGACCCCGACCAAGAGGTGACCGAGGCCCAGGGCGCAGACGATGTCGGTGTTGCTGGGGCAAAGGGAAACGACGCGCATAATCCCACCTCCGGGTGAGGGAGCGTGCCAGCCGCCCTCCTGCTCATGCCCTCAGAGACAGACCGGGAAGTCACGCCTGACAGCTCGCCTGATTAGCTCCAGCATAACACGCCGGCTACCGGCCCGCCACGAGCCGGTAAACCCGCCCGCCGTGGTCCGCGACGTACAGCTCACCCGCCGCGTCCTCCCCGAAGGCGCTGATGCGCATGGAGGTCGCCAGCAGCTGCTCGTAGGGCCACATGGCCGGCTGCTGCCCCGGCTGCTCCCGGTAGCGGGCCGCGGGTGCCGTGGACATGGCCCAGATGGTCCCACTGCAGTAGTCGCCGAAGAGGTAGTACCCTTGCAGTTCCGGGATGCGGGCGCCCCGGTAGACGTACCCGCCGGTGATGGAGCACCCGAGCGCGTGGCCGTACTCGGCCACCGGCATGGTCAGCCCCCTCATGTCGCAGCGGCGGTTTTCCGGGAAGCAGTGGCTGCCTTCCATGATGTTCCAGCCGTAATTTTGCCCGCCGCGGCTTGTGGCCGGCTGGAAGTTGACTTCCTCCCAGGCGTTTTGCCCTACGTCGGCGATGTACAGATCCCCCGTCGCCCGGTCAAAGGAGAACTTCCACGGGTTGCGGAGGCCCAGCGCCCAGATTTCGGGCCGCGCGCCCCGGCGGCCGGCAAACGGGTTGTCCGCCGGCACCCCGTAAGGGGTATCGCCGTCCACGTCGATGCGCAGCATCTTGCCAAGCAGCGTGTTGAGGTTTTGCGCATTGCCCCACGGATCGCCCGCCCGGCCGCCGTCGCCGGTGCCGATGTAGAGGTAGCCGTCGGGGCCAAAGACCATGGTGCCGCCGTTGTGGTTGGCGGCCGGCTGCTCGATCTGCAAGACGGGCCGCGCGGTGGTCGGGTCGGCCACCAGCGGGTCCGGGCCGACCCGGTATTCCACGATCTGCGTATTCCCGGCGCGGTCCGTGTAGTTCACGTAAAAGCGCCCGTTGTCCGCAAAGTCCGGGTGAAACGCGACGCTCAAGAGGCCCCGCTCGCCGCCGGTGGACACCCGGTCCCGGATGGACAAGAACGGCGTTTCCAGCAACCGGTCGGCCTCCAGGTCATACACCCGGATCGTGCCGGTCTGCTCGACGATCCAGAGGTGCTGCGGGTCGCCGGGGGCGTAGGCGATGTGCACGGGCTGGTTGAAGACCGCATTGAGGGGCTGCAGTTGGACCGGCGGCAAGGCTGCGATGGGCGTCGCCGCAAAGCATCCTAAGACGAGGGTTGCCAGAAGAACCGCACCCACGCCGGCGCGGCCCAGGCGGCTTGCCCGGCCCAGGCTGTTTGCCCGGCCCATGCGTCCGGCCAACCCGGCGAGTACGCGAGAGCGCCTAAAGCACATGCGCGCCACCTCCTGACAGCATCATTCCACGGCGAGGCGGAAACTCCTGACGCACCCCGGATCGCCCGCCGCGCCAAGGCGAGCTTGGGCAGGCGGGCCGGTGGGTTATTCTGGAAGGGAATTTCGCCTGCGGGCCGAAGCCATTCTGCCGTGCCGACGGGAGGGGAGGACCTTGTGACCAACGCGGAGACGCGCGGCTGGGAACCCGCGGTGGTGGATCGCTTCGTGGACGGCTTTGCCGTCCTGCTCGTGGGCCCGGCTGAGGTGGAGCGGGTCGTGCCCCGCGCCGCACTGCCACGGGAAGCGCGGGCAGGCACGTGGCTCAAAACGGCATGGGACGGGGAACAGCTGCTAGCGGCGGAGGTCGATCACATTGCCACCCAGCAAGCGAGGGCACGGATAGCGGAGAAACTGGCCCGCCTGCGCCAGCGGGGGCGGAAGTGACGCCGCTCGCGCCGAGCGTCGCAGGGGGCGAATGGAGCACTCGCAGCGCCGCCAGCTTCGCCGCGATCCGGCCGCGGGCGGCCTGGGTGGCGGCCGCGTCCGGGAGGAAGACATAGAGGGTCCCAGCCGTTCCCGGCCGACTTTCGGTCGCGGGCAAAAGCCAGCCCCAGGTACCAGGCGCAACCCCCTCCGCGGACACGAGGGTGGGCAGCTTGGACGTTTGCGCCGGAGCGGTGGGAAGGCGGGCGATCCACTCCGTTTCCCCTGGGGCTATTAAGAACACAACAAATGCCCCATCGACGATCCGGTCCACGACCGCCATGGCACTTGCGAAACCGGCTGTCGCAGGCGGGACGGGCGCACCGGCCGGCTGAAGGGCGGAATCGCCCGCAGCCGAAGCGGTCCCGCAGGCTGTCCCAAGAGCCGCCCCACATACGATCCACCAGGCGGCGGCCAACAGTAGTCCCGTCGCCAGCGCCCGGGCGCGGGCCGATGGAGCGTGCGCAGGTTGATGGCGAAGTTTAGTCATACTGAACTATTTTGTCTTGTGGCGAGAAACTCCTTTGTCAGACCGTACCGCGCCTTGCGGTATTGCGCAGCGTTCCTGCTTGTAGCGCTGCTGGCTGCGGCGGCTGCGGCGAGTCCCACCCTGACGGCCTATTTTCTCGACGTGGGCCAGGGGGACGCGACGCTCCTGGTGGGCCCCGATTTCACCATCCTCATCGACGCGGGGCGCCACGATCGCGCCGACGTGGTGCCGCATCTGGAGGCCCTGGGCGTGACGGCCATCGACCTTTTCATTCTGACCCACCCGCATGCGGACCACGTGGGCCAATGCGCCGCGGTGGTGCGCCGGTTTCCGGTGCGGGAAGCCTGGCTGGCGGGCAGCGAGCACGCGACCTTGAGCTATGAGCGCTGTCTCGACGCTCTCCTGGAAACCGGGGCCGGCTATCACGAGCCCCGGGCCGGGGAAGTCGTGGAGCTGGGCGCTGCCCGGTTGGAAGTGCTTCATCCGGCGGAGCTCGTGGGCGACTTGAACAACGACTCCATCGCGGTGCGGGTCGTGTACGGCGATGTCATGTTGCTCTTTACGGGGGACGCCGAGGCCGAGGCGGAGGCGGCCATGCTCGCCAGGGGGCTTCCCATGCGGGCCCACGTCCTGCACATGGGGCACCACGGGTCGCGCACCTCATCGACGGCCGCTTTCCTGGCGGCGGTCCTGCCGGAAGTCGCCATCTATTCGGCCGGCCTTGGCAACTCCTACGGCCACCCCCACGCTGAGGCGCTCGCACGGGTCGCGGCCGTGGGAGCGGTCATCTACGGCACCGACGTCAACGGCACCATCCGGGTGACGACGGACGGGCGCACTTACGAAGTCGTGCCCGAGCGGGGCGGCCCGCTGGCCGGGCCGTCCGCTGAGTTGCGGGTTTCAGCACCGGCGGAGGATATGCCGCGAGAGCCGATTGCGCCGGTCGCGGGCATGTGCGGGCCGGAACAAGTCGACATCAACTCGGCCCCGGCGGAGCAGCTCACCCGCATCGTGCACATCGGCCCCGCCTTAGCCGAGCGGATCATCGCGCTGAGGCCGTTCACGTCCGTCGCCGACCTGCTGCGGGTGCCCGGGATCGGTCCGGCGCGGCTGGCCGACATTGATGCGCAAGGACTGGCTTGCGCGTCCGCGAGTGGGGACTGACGCCGGACAGCGCGGGCGGGACACCAGGCGCCGGCGAAAGGCGATCGGGCCGTGGCGGACGGGGGAGACGCCTTGGCTATCCTCTTTGCGATAATCACAGCCTTGGCCTTCGGGACCGGCGATTTCCTCGGCGGCCTTGTTTCCCGGAGATCGCCGCCCCTGGCGGTTGCGTTTTTCTCGCAGCTCGCAGGGGGCGCCGGGCTGCTGTTGGCGGTGGTGGTGCTTAAGGAGGCGCCCCGCGGCCCGGCGCTGCTCTGGGGCACCGCCGCCGGCGCCGTCACCAGCGTCGCCTTTGTGTTATACCTCCGGGGCCTGAGCCGTGGGCAGATGGGGGTCGTCTCCACCTTGGCAGCCGTCTGGACCGCCCTGGTGCCCTTTGCGGCCGGGCTGGCACAAGGGGAACGGCCGGGCGGCCTTGCTCTTCTGGGGGCCGTAGTTGTATTGCTGGGGGCGGTCTTGGTCTCAGGCGGTCAAGGAGCTCCTCCCCGGCGGGCCGGCGGCGCCTTTGCCCGGCAGCGCCGCAACGGCTGGCAGCACTTGCTGCGGCCGGGTGTGCTCGAGGGAACCCTGGCCGGCGTCGGCTACGGGGCTGGCTTCGTCATGCTCCAGCAGGCCGGGCCCGGCGGCGCCGTGTGGCCGGCGCTGGCCTCGACAGGGGCGACCGCGGCGCTCACGGGTGTCATCGCGTGGTTTTCCCGGGCGGCGCTGATCCCGCGCCCGCGCCACTGGCCGCTGGCCGCCGGGATGGGCCTGTTGCATGCGCTGGCGACGGTTTCCCTGGTGCTGGCCGTGCAGTCCGGGATGCTCTCCATCGTGTCCGTGGTGGCGTCCATGGGGCCGATCCCGACCACGCTTTTGGCTTGGCTGCTGCTCCGGGAAACGCTAAAGCCCTCCCAGGTGTGGGGCGTGGGGCTGGGGCTTTTGGGCGTCGCCCTCCTGACGGTGGCCTAGGGGCCGGCTTGGGTGCGGTAAGCGCCGCACACAATCCGAGGAAAATTCATG
>PKQR01000148.1 GCA_017578085.1 Bacillota bacterium | reverse complement strand
CTCGCAGGCGCTCATCACAACTTTCAACCACCCACTTCACGATGTCCCGCCCCAGCGCGTCCAGTTCCTGACGCAGGCGGTCCTCGAAGTCACGGTAGCTGACCTCGTCTGTGAGAACGTCGACCACCACTTGGAGGAACTGCAGGTATCTCTGACGTAGACGTTGAAGGAGCTCCATGGAAGACCTCACCTTCTGAGTACGATGAGTACTCGTCCTGAGCAGGACGGTGAGGTCTTCTTTCTTTCCATCCCCTTCCATCCCCTGTGCTACAGTAACGTTACACCATCGAGCCCCTAGCCTTCGATCCACGTCCCCGCGCTCCCGGTGGCACGTATGCACGTATGTCCGCAATTATTGGGCAGTTGTGTGTACTCTGACTTGTATAGGTTATTAGAAGGTATTCCGGTAACAGCGAAGAACTTTAGCCAGCGCAACAAGGTCCTGGCTCAGAGGGGAGGGATGCCGTCCCAGCGGCTGGCGCATGGGGTCGGCGCCGGCCGGGTGCGAGGCAGCTGTCAGGAGGATGCAGTGGCGGTCAGGACCGCCGGCGAGGTGCAGACACTCCGACAAGCGTCCAGGAGGTGGGGTTCGTAATGGCACGGCAGTTGCCGATTAGGTGCTGGCTCGCGCTAGTACTAGTGCTGGCGCTGGCGGCGGGCGCGGGAGCCCAGATCCGGACGGGTGCCTGGGTGGACGAGGTCATTGTGGTTGAGGAAGTTTCGTCCGCCGCAGCCATTACCCGCTTGGAAGTCGGCGAGTTTGACATTTACGCTTTTACCATCTCGGATCCGGCACTGCTCCAGCGCACCGAAGCGTCCCCGTTCCTGACCTACAGCCGTTCCTTCGGTTCCTACAACGAGCTGACGTTTAACCCTTACGGGCCCGAGTTCAACGACGGCCGCCTGAACCCGTTCTCGGTTCCGCGCATCCGTGAGGCCATGAACTGGCTCATCGACCGGGACCACATCGTGAATGAGATCATGGGCGGCATGGCCGTGCCCAAGTTCTTCCCCATCACGGCCGCGTTCCCGGACTATGCCCGGTACGCGGACACGGCCCGGGCCCTTGAGCTCAAGTACGCCCACGACCGCGACCGGGCGCGCGCCGTCATCACCGAGGAGATGGAGCAGCTGGGCGCGCAGCTGGTCAACGGCGTCTGGCACTACAAGGGCAGCCCTGTAGAGATCATCGCCCTCATCCGCATCGAGGACGAGCGGCGGATCATCGGCGACTATGTCTCGAACCTGCTGGAGAACCTGGGCTTCGTGGTGAACCGCCTGTACCGGACCGCGGCGGAGGCTACGCCGTTGTGGATGACGGCCGACCCGGCGGAGGGCCGGATGCACTTTTACACCGGCGGCTGGGTGACCACGGCCGTCGACCGCGACCAAGCCACCAACTTCGACTTCTTCTACACGCCGCGCGGCCTGGCGAGCCCCTTGTGGCAAGCTTACCAGCCCGCGCCCGAGCTTGACGAGGTGTCGGATCGGCTCGGCCGCAATGACTTCACCTCCATAGAAGAGCGCGGCGAGCTGTTCCGCCGGGCCCTGGAGCTGGCCCTGGAGGACTCCGTGCGGGTCTGGCTCGTCGACCGCCTGTCCTTCACCCCGCGGCGTTCTGACGTGGTTGTGACGGCGGACCTGGCGGCAGGGGTGGCTGGCGCACAGCTGTGGGCTCCCACCCTCCGCCGCGTCGATCAGGCCGGCGGCACGGTGCGCATCGGCTTGCCGAGCGTGCTTACCGAGCCTTGGAACCCGCTGGGCGGGACCAACTGGGTTTATGACTCCATGCTGTATCGCGGCACCGCTGAAAACGGCATCGCGTTCGACCCCTACACGGGCTTGACCTATCCGTGGCGGATTGAGCGGGCCGAGGTGTACGTCAAGGAGGGCCTGCCGGTCTCCAAGACGCTGGACTGGGTGGATTTGCACTTCGTGCCCGAGATCCAGGTCCCGGCGGACGCGTGGATCGATTGGGATCCGGTCGCGCAGCGGTTCATCACGGTCGGTGAAAAGTATCCTGAGGGATTGACCGCTAACCTCAAGTCGGTGGCCTACTACCCCGCAGACTTGTTTGACAAGGTCAAGTGGCACGATGGCAGCCCGATCTCCGTGGGCGACCTCGTCATCAGCCTGATCCTCGAGTTCGACCGCGCCAACCCGGCCAGCCCGGTGTATGACGAGTCCGCCGTGCCAGCTCACCAGTCGTTCCTCCAGACCTACCGCGGCGCGCGGATCGCCTCCACGGACCCGCTGGTCATCGAGTACTACAGCGATGCCTTCGGTCTCGACGCCGAGTGGAGCGTGACGACGCTCTACCCGTACTACGACTTCGGTCCAGGCGCCTGGCACAACCTGGCCGTCGGCCTTTTGGCGGAGGCCAACCAGGAGACCGCCTTCACCTCGGCCAAGGCCAGCCAGCTTGGCGTGGACTACCTCAACATGATCGCCGGCGAGACGGTCGGCGTTCTGGCCAAGTACCTCCAGCAGGCCAGCGCCGCCAATTATATCCCGTACGCCCCGACGCTCGGCCAGTACATCTCCGCTGACGACGCGCGCGAGCGTTGGAGCAACCTGAGCCGGTGGTACCAGGAAAAGGGGCACTTCTGGCTCGGCACTGGCGTGTTCTACCTGGAGCGGGCCTACCCAGTGGAAAAGACCGTCCACCTGAAGCGGTTTGAGCTCCATCCCGACCCGGCGAATCGTTGGGACATCTTTGCTGAGCCCATGATCGCCGAGGCCGATGTGGAAGGCCCGGCCCGGGTCACCAGCGGCAGCCAGGCGCGGTTCGACGTCTGGGTCACGTTCAACGGCGACCCGTACCCGGGCAACCTCATCAGCGAGGTCAAGTACCTGGTCATTGACTCTCGCGGTCAAGTGGCCCTGGTCGGCACGGCTGACTTCATCGCCGACGGCCTGTATGAGGTCAACCTGACGCCGGAGCAGACGAGGCTGCTGGCTGCCGGGTCCAACCGCCTGGAGGTCGTGGTGGTCCCGATCCCGGTGAGCATCCCGACCTTCGCGTCGGCCACCTTCGTCACCACGCCTTGAGACGAAACGCGGGCGACCGCAGGGGCTTTGGCCCCTGCGGTCGCTGCCGTGCGTAGATTAACTGCAATCAGGTATCGAAGGAGGTCGGCTATGGCCGTTACGGAAGTGCCCGGCATGCAAGCCCCTGCGTCCATCGGGGCCCGAAGCCGCACGACCACCGCATGGCGCATTGTCCGCTACACGTTGACGCGGTTCGTCGCCCTGTTCCTTACGACCGTCGTCGGGGTGTACCTGACCATCCTCATCGCCAACATGGGCGGTCACGTGGACGAAATCCGTAAGGCCACCGTCCGGGAAGGCATCGCCACATTCGTGGCCATGGCCCAGGAGTATTCGCACCTCACGCCCGCCCAGCGGCGGCTGTTGGTGGAAGAGCTGGCCCAGGTCGAGATAAAGCGTTTGGGACTGGACCAGCCGTTTCTCGTGCGCAGCTTCCATTACCTGGGGAACGCCTTGACCCTGAACCTGGGCCGGGCCGAGCAGCTGACCAGCGACAGCGGGTCAAGCCAGGTGCGCAACATCATCCTGGAACGCCTCGTGCCGACGCTGCTGCTGACCGCGACGTCGTTCTTATTCCTGTTCTTCGTTTCGATTCTCGTGGCCCTCGGTTTGTCGCGCCGGTATGGGAGCTTTCTTGACCGCTTGAGCGTGGCACTGGCTCCGCTGTCGGCGGCGCCCTCATGGTTTTACGGCATCTTCCTTATCCTGATATTCGCAGCGGTGCTCGGTTGGCTGCCGTTCGGCGGCATGGTGGGCGCACCGCCGCCGCCTACGCAGTGGGGATACTTCCTCAGCCTCATGAAGCACCTGATCCTGCCCGTCAGCGCCATCGTCCTGAGCTCCATTTTCATCAGCATCTACAGCTGGCGAACGTTCTTCCTGATTTACTCGAGCGAAGATTACGTCGACATGGCCCGGGCCAAGGGCCTCCCCGCGCGGGCCATCGAGCAGCGATACATTCTCCGGCCGAGCCTGCCCTACATCATCACTTCCTTCGCCCTTTCCGTCATCGCCTTATGGACCGGTTCGATCATCTTGGAGCTCGTCTTCAACTGGCCGGGCCTCGGACGGCTTTTCTACCAGGCGGTTCAGCTGTTTGACACTCCCATCATCGTGGGCAACACCATCATTTATGCGTACCTGCTGGCCATCACGGTGTTTGTGCTGGACTTTGTCTACTCCCTGGTAGATCCCCGGGTCAAAGTCGGCGGCGCAGAGGGTCGATTGGCATGACGTGGTTGCGAACCAACCTGAAACTGCTGGCCAGCTATCCGTCGGCCGTAACCGGCATGGTGATCATCCTCTTACTGGTGGCCTTGAGCATTTACGCGATGGCCACCATGCCGCTGGCACAGGCCATCACCCTGTGGCGAGCGGGCGAAGGGATCTGGCAAGACACGCCGCGCAACGCCGCACCAGCGTGGCTCAACTGGTTTCGCCGGGAAAAACTGCCCGTGACACAGGTGTTTGACAGCACCCAACTGCCCGGGAGCAAGACCCGCCAGGACCTGGGTGGGGGCTTGACGGAGATCCGCATCCTCTTCCCCTTTGAGTTCGAATACGATGCATTTCCGCAGGAAGTTAACGTCTTCACCACGGCCAGCTTCCAGCAAGCACGCCCGAATCTCACCATGACATGGATCACTCCCGACGGCCGCGAGATCCCCTTGGTCAACAGCACCTTGCGGGCCACCGAGTCTTTCCGCCTCGCCCAGGATACGCGCCTCACGCGGCGCTTGGGCGGCCGATCGGCGGAGGTCGGGCTGTTTGCCGATCCCGACTCGTCCCCGCCGCGGGTTCTCAAGGGGACGTACCAGCTGGTTCTCGCAGGGCTTGTGTTTGAGGAAGGGGCCGACATCGACGCGAAGCTGGTGGTCTACGGGCAACTGCACGGGCTGGCCGGCACCGACCACCTGCGCCGGGACCTCATGGTCTCGCTGCTCTGGGGGACACCGATTGCACTGGCGATGGGTTTTGTGGCGGCCGTCGGCGCGACGGTCACCACCATGATCATCGCCGCCATTGGCGCCTGGTACGGCGGCTGGGTGGACGGCCTCATCCGGCGCATCACCGAAGTCAACCTCATCATGCCCGTGCTGCCGATCTTGATCATGGTCGGCACCCTGTACAGCCGCAGCCTCGCGGTGATCATCGGGCTGTTCGTGCTGCTGAGCATCTTCAGCGGCGGCATCTTGACGTACCGGGCATTGTTCTTGCAGATCAAGGAAGCCCCGTACATCGAAAGCGCACGGTCCTACAGCGCGAGCGATCTGCGCATCGTCTTCCGGTACATGGTGCCACGGGTCATGCCTGTGCTGCTCCCGCAGTTCGTCACCTTGATCCCCTCTTTCGTATTCCTGGAAGCCAACTT
>PKQR01000147.1 GCA_017578085.1 Bacillota bacterium | reverse complement strand
CATGGGCATGGAAGACAAGATCTTCCGCATCATGGTGCCGACGCAAGAGGAGATCGATTTTAAGGACGGCAAGAAGCGCATCGTCTCCCGCAAGATCTTCCCCGGCTACGTGCTGGTGGAAATGATCCTCAGCGACGACTCGTGGTACGTGGTGCGCAATACGCCGGGCGTGACCGGTTTCGTGGGCGCAGGCAACAAGCCTGTGCCGCTGGATGAATCGGAAGTCAAGGCGATCTTGCGCCAGATGGGCTACGATGAACCGCGTCCCAAGGTGGCTTTCCAGAAAGGGACGCCGGTGCGGGTCATTTCCGGACCCTTCGCCAACTTCACCGGTGTGGTGGATGAGGTAAACCTGGAGCGCGGCAAGCTGCGGGTCATCCTGTCGATGTTCGGCCGGGAGACGCCGGTGGAGTTCGAGTTTGGGCAAGTGGAAAAGTTTGAGTGACCGACGGGGTGGAACAAAATGGCGAAGAAAGTCACCGCCATCGTAAAGCTGCAGATTCCGGCCGGAAAGGCCACGCCGGCGCCGCCCGTGGGGCCGGCTCTCGGCCAGCACGGCGTCAACATCATGGAGTTCTGCAAGAGCTTCAACGAGCGGACGGCCGCGCAGGCGGGGACCATCATCCCGGTGGAGATCACCATTTATGAAGACCGGTCCTTCACTTTCGTAACCAAGACGCCGCCGGCCGCGGTGCTGCTCAAGCAGGCGCTGGGCATCGAGAAGGGCTCGTCTGCGCCCAACAAGGAGAAAGTGGGCACCATTAGCCGGGCAAAGGTGCGGGAAATCGCGGCCTTGAAGATGCCTGACCTGAACGCGAACGACCTGGACGCGGCCACCCGCATCATCGAGGGCACCGCCCGCAGCATGGGCATCGTGGTGACCGACTGAAGGGCAATCAAGCGCAGCAGGCGCTTTTTAGTGGGAGGAGCCTCAAGGCTCCGTCAGCACCACGGGAGGGAAGGACATGGCACGTCGCAGCAAGTCGTATCTGGAGAAAGCAAAACTCGTGGACCGGACGCGGCTGTACTCGCCGGCCGAGGCCATGGCCTTGGTCAAGCAGACCGCCCGGGCCAAGTTTGATGAGACCGTCGAGGTCGCTCTGAAGCTGGGCGTCGACCCGCGCCACGCGGACCAGCAGGTGCGGGGCACCGTCGTGTTGCCCTACGGCACGGGGCGCGCCGTCCGGGTGGCTGTGTTCGCCAAGGGTGAAAAGGCCAGGGAAGCCGAGGCCGCCGGCGCCGACGTCGTTGGTGCCGAGGATCTGGTCGAGCGGGTGCAGCAGGGTCAGATTGATTTCGATGTGGCCATCGCGACCCCGGACATGATGGGCGTCGTCGGTAAGCTGGGTCGCATCCTGGGCCCCCGGGGCCTGATGCCGAACCCCAAGACGGGCACCGTGACCTTTGAAGTGGAGAAGGCGGTGCGGGAGTTCAAGGCGGGCAAGGTGGAGTTCCGCGTCAACAAGGAAGGCGGTATCCACGTGCCCATCGGCAAGGTGTCCTTTAGCGAGGAGGCGCTTTTGGGCAACTTCCGGGCGCTGATGGACGCCATCGTCAAGGCCAAGCCGGCGGCGGCCAAGGGGCAGTACATCCGGCGGGTGGCCGTGTCCTGCACGATGGGCCCGGGCATCCGCATCAACCCCCAGGAAGCCGTCGGTGCCGTCGCAGAGCGGAGCGCGAGCTGACCCGGTGTGCCGGTGGATGGCGAGGCGGCTGCCGGCACCATTGAGCGATAGGGTGTAGGTGAGTATATAAGATAGGTAGGAACACAATTTAGCGCTGTTTTGGCCGTAGACAGCCGGTGTCCCCGCTGGGGACCGAAAGAGCCCGAACTCGCCGGCCGAGGTCAACCCCGAAGGAGCTGCGCATGGCGCGCGGCCCTGCGCGAGCGGTTATGGCCTCCAGCCTGCGGCGAGACGGGCTGGAGGTTGTTTTTTTGCCGAGGCGCTTGGTGAGGAGGTGATGTAATGCCCAGACCCGAAAAGGTGGCGGCGGTGGAGGAAATCCGCGAGCACCTAAAGTCCTCTAAGGCCGTGTTCGTGACCGACTTCCGCGGGCTGACGGTGGCCCAGATGACCCGCCTGCGCCGCAAGCTGCGGGAGAGCGGCACGGAGTACAAGGTGGTCAAGAACACCTTAACCCGGATTGCGGCCCGCGACACGGACGCCCAGGCACTGGAGCCGTTCTTGTCGGGCCCGACTGCTCTGGCCTTCGCCAAGCAGGACCCGGTGGCGGCCGCGAAGGCGCTGCTGGATTTCGCCAAGGAAACGAAGATCCTGGAAATCCGCGGCGGGTTGCTCGGGAGCAAGCCGTTGTCCCTCAACGACATCGAGGCACTGGCCAATCTGCCGCCGCGTGAAGTGCTGCTGGCGAAGGTGGTGGGTGGACTCCAGGCGCCCATCTCCGGGTTGGTGTTCGTGCTGCAAGGCACCCTCAGGAAGCTGGTCTACGCTCTGGACGCGGTGCGCCAAAAGAAGGAGAGCGCCGCTTAAGCCTGCCGGGGTGCCTTAAGGTGTGCGCTGGTGCGCTTTGAAATGTGCGAGGAGGATCGAGAGATGACCAAGGAGCAGATTTTGGAAGCCATCGAGAAGATGACGGTGCTGGAGCTGGCTGAGCTGGTCAAGGCGCTGGAGGAGAAGTTCGGCGTGACCGCGGCCGCGCCTGTGGCGGTAGCCGCTGCCGTGCCGGGCGCCGCCCCAGCGGCTGCTCAGGCCGAGGCCGAGGAGAAGACCGAGTTCGACGTCATCCTGACCAACGCCGGTGCCCAGAAGATCCAGGTCATCAAGGTCGTCCGGGAGATCACGGGCCTGGGCCTCAAGGAGGCCAAGGACCTGGTGGACGGCGCCCCCAAGCCGGTCAAGGAGGGCGTCTCCCGGCAGCAGGCCGAGGAGATCAAGAAGAAGCTGGAAGAGGCCGGCGCTACGGTCGAGATCAAGTAGGTCTCTCGGCGGCCGTGGGCGGGCGCTGGGCTGTCCGTCCCGCGGCCGCCTCTTCCCTGTCCCCAGTCGCTGCCAACCGGCGCAAGTTTTCGTTGACACCTCCCGCGCGCCGTGATAGAATCGGAGAGTGCCGAGTCTGATAATAGGCCGATTGTGCCCTGCGCGCAGAAACCGATTTGGCAGCGGCGGAATAGTCTTTGTGGCCCCAGACGATCCTATATACTGGCGCATAGTTTCCCTGTCTCCAGCCGGATAGAGAAGTGAGGTGGAGAGGTCTCTTTCTTGCCCACATGGAGAAGGACCTGCTCGGCCTTGCTTCTTTGTTGTGTCGTTAGGCCCGCCAGATCTTCTAGAAGAGGTGAGGGGTTTGGACGTTGCGATTCGAGCGAAGCGGCGGGAGCGGCGCTCGTTCAGCAAGATCCCCGAGGTGCTGGATCTCCCGAATCTGATCGAAGTCCAGCGCCGCTCGTACGAGTGGTTCCTCAAAGAGGGCCTGATGGAGGTTTTGCGCGACATCTCGCCCATCCAGGACTTCACGGGGAACCTCGTGCTCGAATTCGTCGATTACACCCTGGGGGAGCCCAAGTACACCATCGAGGAGTGCAAGGACCGGGACGCGACCTACGCCGCGCCCTTGCGGGTGAAGGTGCGCCTTATTAATAAGGAAACCGGCGAGGTCAAAGAGCAGGAAGTGTTCATGGGCGATTTCCCGCTCATGACCGAGAACGGCACCTTCATCATCAACGGTGCGGAGCGCGTGATCGTCAGCCAGCTGGTCCGCTCTCCGGGTGTCTACTACGCCGAGGATGTCGACACCAGCGGCAAGCCTATCTTCACCGCCAGCCTCATCCCCAACCGCGGCGCGTGGCTGGAGTTTGAGGCGGCGGCCAACGACTGCATCTACGTCCGGGTCGACCGCACGCGCAAGCTCCCGGTGACGGTGCTCCTGCGGGCCATGGGCATCGTGTCCGACGCCAAGATCCTCGAGGTGCTGGGCGATTCGGAGCCGGTCCGGGTAACCCTGGAGCGGGACAATACCGACACGGCCGAAGAGGCGCTGATCGAGATCTACAAGCGCCTGCGCCCCGGGGAGCCCCCCAACGAGGACAGCGCGCGGTCGCTGTTTGAAACGCTGTTCTACGACGGCAAGCGCTACGATCTGGCGGGCGTGGGTCGCTACAAGCTCAACAAGAAGCTGCGCCTGATGCCGCGCATCGCCGGGCGCACCTTGGTGGAGCCGGTGGTGCACCCGGAGACCGGCGAGGTGCTGGCTGAGGCTGGGCAGCGGCTGGACAGGCGTGCCGCCGAGCTCATCGAGAAGGCCGGCGTTACGTCGGTGGTCGTGGAGGGCAGGGGCGGCCTGCCCGTCAAGGTGGTCAGCAACGGCGCCCCGCCCTTGGACCAGCGGACGCTGCTGGCGGAGGACATCGTCGCGGTCGTCAACTACATGGTCGGGCTCATGTATGGCATCGGCCAGGTGGACGACATCGACCATTTGGGCAACCGCCGGCTGAAGTCCGTCGGCGAGCTGTTGCAGAACCAGTTCCGGATTGGCCTCTCTCGCATGGAGCGCGTGGTGCGGGAGCGGATGACGATCCAGGATGTCGACGTCATTACGCCGCAGGCCTTGATCAACATCCGCCCGGTGGTCGCGGCCATCAAGGAGTTCTTCGGCAGCTCGCAGCTGTCGCAGTTCATGGACCAGACCAACCCGCTGGCGGAGCTGACCCACAAGCGGCGCCTGAGCGCCTTGGGTCCCGGCGGCCTCTCGCGCGAGCGGGCCGGCATGGAAGTGCGGGACGTGCACCATTCGCACTACGGCCGCATGTGCCCCATCGAGACGCCGGAAGGTCCCAACATCGGCCTGATCGGCAGCTTGTGCACGTACGCGCGCGTCAACGAGTTCGGCTTCATCGAGACGCCCTACCGTCGCGTGGAGAACGGCGTCGTCACCAATGAGATCGTCTACCTGACGGCGGACGAAGAGGACAACTACATCATCGCCCAGGCCAATGAGCCGGTGGGTCCCGACGGCCGCCTGCTCAACAGCAAGGTGACGGCCCGCTACCTGGACCAGATCAAGGTCGTGCCCGCGGAGCAAGTGGACTTCATGGACGTGTCGCCCAAGCAGCTGGTGAGCGTCGCGGCGGCCTTGATCCCGTTCCTGGAGAAGGACGACGCGAGCCGGGCGCTCATGGGCGCCAACATGCAGCGCCAGGCCGTGCCGCTTTTGCGCAGCGAGGCGCCGCTGGTCGGCACCGGCATGGAATACAAGGCTGCCATCGACTCGGGTTCCGTCGTGCTGGCCAAGCGGCCGGGCATCGTGACGCGCGTCAGCGCTGACCAGATCGTGATCAAGACCGACGACGGCAACGAGGACGTCTACAAGCTGATCAAGTTCGCCCGCTCCAACCAGGGCACGTGCATCAACCAGAAGCCCATCGTCAAGCGCGGCCAGCGGGTGGAGGCCGGCGAGCCCATCGCCGACGGCCCGTCCACCGACCACGGTG
>PKQR01000146.1 GCA_017578085.1 Bacillota bacterium | reverse complement strand
GGCCCGCGCCAGGGCCACCCGCTGCTGCTGCCCCGCGCTCAATTGATCCGGCCGCCGGTGGGCCAGATCGCCCAAGCCCACCATGGCCAGCATCTCGTGCACCCGCCGGTCCCGCTCAGGCCGCGGGATTCCCTTGCGCTTCAGGCCGTATTCCACATTGCCGGCCACGGTCATGTTGGGAAACAGGGCGTACTGCTGGAAGACAAACCCCACGTCCCGCCGCTCCGGAGGCAACGCCGTGACGTCCTGACCCTGGATGATGATGCGCCCCGCGTCGGGTTGCTCCAACCCGGCAATGAGCCGCAGCAGCGTCGTCTTGCCGCAGCCCGAAGGGCCCACGACGGCCAAGAGCTCCCCTTCGGCCACCGTGAGGCTGACGCCGTCCACCGCCGTGACGGGGCCAAACCGCTTGGCAAGCTGTCGCACTTCCAGCCCCGGGCGGCCCGCAGGTCTCAGGCCGTGCGGCCTTCCGGCTTCAGGCATTCCGGGCAACTGCTCTTCCTCCTCGTTGGCGCCGGAGCAACGCGGCCAGCAGTTCCCCCAGCAAGAAGACGCCGCCCGTCACGGCCATCAGGAGCACGGCCATAGCCGACGCGCTGGGAAAATCGCGCGCCGCCAGGAAACGGTAGACGCTGACGGGCATCGTCACCTGCTCGGGCCGGGCCAGCATCAGAGTGGCCGTGGTTTCGCTGACGCTTAAGCCGAAACACAAAGCAAAGGCCACCAAAAGACCTGTCACCGCCATCGGCAGCTCCACGTCGACAAACGCCCGCCAGCGCCCGGCGCCCAAGGTGCGCGCCGCTTCGATGAGCCGCGCATCCACGCCCTCCAGCACCGGCCGGAACGCCCGCACGACGAAGGGAAACGCGAGTACCCCGTGAACGAGGGGGATGCGCAAATCCTGGGGCACCAAAGACAGCGGGCCCCGGAACGCGACGGAAAGACCGTACGCCAGCGCCACCGACGACACCGCGATGGGCGCCAGCGACAGCGTTTCCAACAAGGGCAGCCGGCGCCCGATGAACCGCACCGTGGCGTACACGAAGCACGTGCCGGCCACAAGGGCGATGACGGCCGCGATGGCGGCGAAGCGCAGGCTGTTTTGGATGGTGCGCAGCGGCGGCGCGCCCAGGTGAAAGTTGTGTCCCGCTGTCACGATGCGCTCATAGGCCGCGAGCGACACGCCGCCCCTCGGGTCGTGGAGCGAGTCGGCGACGATGCTGGCCATCGGCCCGCCGAAAAAGACGAGGAGCGCCGCCAGGAGCACCCAAATCCAAGCGTCCCCTGCTTTGCCGCCCAGAGGACGCGGCCGCCGGGCCCGGGTCGAGGCAAACAGGGCCGGTGCCCGGCCCTCGAGGCGCAGGAAAACGTAGGCAAACACCAACGACACCGCCGCCTGGATGGCCGCCAAGGCCGCCGCGGTCTCGAAGTCCAGAAGCACCCGCATCGAGGTGAAGATCTCCACCTCCAGCGTGGAGAAGCGGGCGCCGCCCAAGGACAGGACGATGGGGAAGCTCATGAAGCAGTAAATGAAGGCCAGGACCGTGCCGCTCAATACCCCCGGCGCGATGGCCGGCAGCGTCACGTCGCGCCAGACGGCAAAGGGTGCGGCCCCAAGGGTCCGGGCGCTCTCCTCCAGGGCCGGGTCGAGCCGCTCCCAGGCGCCCTGGGTCATGCGGGCCACCAGGGGGCCGTTGTAGAAAGCGTGGGCAAGCACGATGGCCCACAGCGTGTTGAGCACCCGCACCTTGAAGCCGAAGAGGGACTCGAGGACCCCGTTGAACCAGCCGTTGGTGCCGTACATGATCAAGAAACCCAAGGCCACGGTGATGGAGGGCATGACAAAGGGCACCATTACCAGCGACGCAACCAACGACTTCCCCGGAAACGAGCGGTTGGCCAGGAGATACCCCAGGGGCAGGCCGATGACCACGCTCAGCGCCGCCGACAGGAACGCCTGCCAGGCGGTGAAGCGCAAGAGCCTGAGGATGTACGGGTCGGTCAGGAGGGACAGAAAGCGCCGCAGCGAGTAGGCGGAGCTGTCGGGCCCCTCGCGGAACCCTTCCAAGAGCGCCGTGCCCACCGGCAGGTAAAAGACGAACAGGAGGAGGGCCGCGGCGGGCAGGAGCAACAGGAGGGCCATCCGCAGGTTTCGCCGGCCTCCCGCGCTCCCGCCCGCGCCGGGTTTCACCGCTGCCCGGTGATGAGGCGGGCCCATTCCCGCAGCCACCGCTGCTCGTTCTCCTCGATGAGCCGCGGGTCGAGGCGGACCGGGTTCTCCGGGACGACCGCGTACTCGGCGAAGAAGTCCGGCAGGGGCGTTTGGGCGTTGACCGGGAACATCCAGTTGTTGGTCGGGATCAGGCTCTGGACCTCCTCCGACAGGAGGTAGTCCAGGAACCTGTGGGCCAGCTCCGGCACGTCGGTACCGGCGACGATGCCCGCCGCCTCGATCTGCTGGTACGCCTGGCCCTTGGGCGTGAGCACGCGGCTGTGAGCGCTGCCCGCGTAGTAGACGCCGGCGGCCGTGTCCGTCGAGTACGACACCATCATGGGTGCCTCGCCCGCCTCATATTGGCTGTAAGCCGCCGACCAGCCGCCGGTGATCGTCAAGAGGCTCGGCAACAGGCGCTCCCAGAACTCCAGGTACCCCGGGTCCCCGTATTCCGCGATGGTCCACATGAGAAACGCGTGGCCTACCGACGAAGTGCGCGGGTCCATGGCGATGAGCTTGCCCCGGAAACGCGGGTCCGTCAAGTCTTCCAGCGTCTGGGGCAGGTCAGCCTCGCCCAGCACCCGGCTGTCGTAGATGATCGTGACGTAGCCGTGGTCAAAAGGCACCACGTGGCCGGTGTCGTCAAAGTCCAGGTGGGCGGGTACCTTGGCCAGATTGGGCAAGAGCGAGCGGTCCAGCTTCATAAAGACGCCGTGGTCGATGGCCCGCGGCAGCTGGGTGTCGCTGATGCCGACCAGCACGTCCGCGTCGGTGCCGCCGGCGTTGAGCTCGGCAATGACGCGGGCCAGCGTCTCGCCGGCGGAACCCGGCGCCAGAAAGACGACCTCCACATCCGGATACAGCGCCTCAAAGCCGTCCTTGATAGCCTGGGCAGGACCTGACGCGAAGGAGTCGTAGGTGTAGACGACGAGCCGCTGTCGGGCCCGGGCGTTTGCCGGCGCCAGCAAGGCCCCGACGAGGCCAATCACCAGGGCGGCCACCAGCAAAAGACGAACGCGCAATCCCTTCCGACGCATAAAAAAGAACCTCCTATCGTGCGATGATAGGGAGGTTCCGTGACGGGAAAAGTGTTTTACAGGCTTTAGGACCAACTCTCCCTACGCCGGCATTACCCGGAGCAGGTTCAAAGGGTCGGTGGCCTGCGCCACCCTCTCAGCCCGCCACGAGCTCCCCTGAGTTTCGCCATCAGTGTATCAGATGGTTCCAGTCGCGTCAAACGCTACCTGGCTCGGGGAGCGCCGCCTGGTTCACGCCCTCCTGACCTGCTCCGGCGTTGACGGCTTCAGGCGCCCAGGTACGCCTCCCGCACCCGCGGGTCATCCAGCAGGTCTTTCGCCGGTCCGCTGACGGTGATGGCGCCGGTTTCCAAGACATAGGCCCGGTGGGCCACCTGCAGGGCCATGCGGGCGTTTTGCTCCACCAAAAGCAGCGTCGTGCCCTGGCGGTTGATCTCAACCAGGATCCGGAAGATTTCTTCCACCAGGATCGGCGCGAGCCCCATGGACGGCTCGTCCAGCAGCATGAGCTCGCCGCCGGTCATGAGGGCCCGCCCGACGGCCAGCATCTGCTGCTCACCGCCGCTCAGCGTGCCCGCGTACTGGTTGCGCCGCTCGGCCAGCCGCGGGAAGACCGAGTACACCCGCTCCAGGTCCTGCTCGATGTCGCCCTTGCCCCGGCGGCTGTAGGTGGCGAGCAGCAGGTTTTCCCGCACGGTCAAGTTGGCAAAGACGCCCCGCCCTTCGGGCACGTGGCAGATCCCGAGGCGCACCACCTCGTGCGCGGGAAACCGGGCCAAATCCTGGCCCCGGAAGGTGATGCGCCCTTGGGCGATGGGGACAAGGCGCGAGATGGCCCGCAGCGTGGTCGTCTTGCCGGCGCCGTTGGCCCCGATGAGGGTGACGATTTCACCCCGGCGCACCTCCATGGAGATGCCCCGTACAGCCCGGATGTTGCCGTAGGACACGTGCACGTCCTCAAGGGTGAGGATAGGTTCTCCGGCTGCGGCCTGCACCGCCGTAGCCTCGGCGGCGGCGCCTGCCGGGGCTTTGGACCGCGTTTCGCTCATGCCAAGGTCACCCCTCGCCCCAGGTACGCTTCGAGCACCCGCGGGTTGGTGCGGATCTCCTCGGGCGGCCCTTCGGCGATGACCTGGCCAAAGTCCAGCACCGTCAAGCGTTCGCAAATGCTCATGACCATCTTCATCTGGTGCTCGATGAGCAGGATGGTGACGCCAAACCGCTGGCGCAGGTCCTGGATGAGGTCCGCCAACTGCACCACCTCGGCCGGGTTCATGCCGGCCGCCGGCTCATCCAGGAGCAGCAGCTTGGGCGAGGTGGCCAACGCCCGCGCGATCTCCAGCTTGCGCTGGTTGCCGTAGGACAGGCTGCGGGCGGGCTCCAGGGCTGCATCGGCCAGATCAAACACCTCCAGCAGCGCCATGGACTGCTCGGTGATGGCGTCTTCCCGCCGGCGCACGCCCGGTGTGCGCAGAAACGCCGGCCAAAGCCCGTAGCCCGCGCCCTGGTAGTGGGCGATGCGGACGTTGTCGAGCACCGTCAAGTCCTTGAAGAGCCGGATATTCTGGAACGTGCGGGCGACGCCCCGCGCCACGACTTGGGAGGGCAAAAGGCCCACCAGGGACTGGCCCTCCAGGCGGATGTCGCCGCTGTCGGGCCGGTAGACGCCCGAAATGAGGTTGAACACCGTCGTCTTGCCGGCGCCGTTGGGGCCGATGATCCCGTACAGGGCGCCCTTGGGGACCTGGAGGCGCACGTCGCGGACGGCGTGCAGCCCGCCGAACCGGAGGTTCAGGTCTTCAATTTCCAGAAGCACGGGCCTGTCCCCCCTTCCGCGCCGCCAGCCGCGCCAGCCGCAAGCGCTCATCCAGCGGGATGAGCCCACGCCACTCCTTGAGGCCCATGATCCCAGTAGGCCGCAGGATCATGAGGAGCACCAAGAGCAGCGGTGCGAGCGCCATGCGCCACACGCCCATGAAACGCAGGGCTTCCAGGAGCACGGTGAAGATGCTCGCACCCAGGATGGAGCCCATCATGCTGCCGATTCCGCCCAGGTAAACCATGATCAAAATTTCCGTGGACTTAAGGATGTCAAAGTTGCGCGGGTGGATAAACTGGAGCAGGTGCGCGTACAGGCCGCCGGCCACGCCTGCAAAGAACGCGGAAATGATGAAGGCCCGCAGCTTGACCTCGCGGGTACGCACACCGAC
>PKQR01000028.1 GCA_017578085.1 Bacillota bacterium | reverse complement strand
GGCGGCAACTGGGCCAAGCGAAAGTGGCGGATGAGCAGTTCGCCGGTGTCCGTCAGGGTGTAGCGGGCGCACACGGTTTCTCCACCTCTTCGCAGCGCCTGGGCAGACTGGGCCGCAGCCTGACATTCCACGCCGGGAGGTCGGGCACCTCCTCAAGGCTCAGCTAACCCGTCGTTTCACCGGCCCGAGGCCTGCGTGCCGCAAGGATCGCCATTGTGCTCCTGCACCGGACTCCGCTCGGCGAGGAGGAGGACTGGGCTTGGACGCCCCCATCGGGGGCGCGCCTGCCCGGTGAGGACGTCTACGCCTGTGCCCAGCGCGAGCTGGAGGAGGAAGCTGGCCTTGTGGCCGAGGTGCGGCCCGTTGCCGTGACCGGAGTCGACTGGACTCTGTTTGTCGCCGCCGTGGAGCCCGGGGTGCGGGTCGTGCTCCAGGACGTGGAGCACGACCGGTACGCGTGGGTGCCCGTGCCCGAAGCGTTGCGGCGCTGCCGCCCCGCGGTGGTTGCTGATGGCATCGCCCGTGCGCTGGCGCGCATTGAGGCGCGACGCGGGGAGGGGCGCTAACCCTTCCAGCGCGGGTCTAGCGCGTCGCGGAGGCCGTCTCCGAGCAAATTCAGGCACAGGACCGTAATCATGATGGCCAAGCCCGGGTACGTGACCACGTGGTGGGCGGTCCGGATGAAGGAACGGGCGCTATTGAGCATGCTCCCCCACTCGGGTGTCGGCGGTTGCGCCCCCATGCCAAGGAAGCTCAAGGCCGCCGCGGCCAAGATGGCATTAGCGAGGGACAATGTGGCTTGCACAATGATGGGGTTGAGCGCATTGGGCACGACGTGGCGGACCATGATGCGCAGGTCGCTGGCACCGGCCGCCAGCGCGGCGGTCACGTAGTCGAGCTGCCGCACCGCAAGGACCGCGGATCGCATGACACGGGCGAAGGCGGGTATGTACGCGATGCCGACCGCGATCATGACGTTGGTAAGCGACGGGCCCAGCGTCGAGACGATGGCCAGGGCCAAGAGGAAGCTCGGCAGCGCCAAAAGGATGTCGACGAGGCGCATGAAGATGGTCTCCAGCCAGCCGCCGTAGTAGCCGGCCAGCAGGCCCATGGTGCCCCCAGCCAAGAGCGCAATCCCCACGGAGATGAACCCGACCCGCAGCGAGATGCGAGCGCCGTAAACGATCCGGGAGAACATGTCGCGGCCAAACTGGTCCGTTCCCAGCCAGTGGTCGCTGGAGGGCGGCTGCAGCCGGTTGCGCAGGTTTTGGGTGTAGGGGTCGTGCACCGTGATGTAGTCGGCAAAGATGGCCGCAAGGGCGATCACGGCCAAGAGGATCGCACCGGCCACCGCCTTGCGGTTGCGCAGGATGCGCCGCCAGATTTGTCCGCGGGTGTCGACGCCGAGGCCGGCTGTTCTTTGCGCTTCCATGGTCGAGGCCATGGGTAAGTCCCCCCGTCAGTGGTACCGCACCCGCAGGCGCGGGTCGAGATACGCGTACAGCAAGTCCACGATCAAGTTAATGAGCACGTAGGATACGGCAAAGGTCATGACGACCCCCTGCACCACGGGGTAGTCCCGCGTGCGGATCGCATCCACCGCCAAGCGGCCGATGCCGGGCCATGCGAAGATGGTCTCCGTGATCACCGCACCGGCCATCAAGTTCCCAAACTGCAGGCCGATGATGGTAACGACCGGCAGCAGCGCGTTGCGCAATGCGTGGCGGTAGATGACGCGCCGCTCGTTCAAGCCCTTGGCGCGGGCGGTGCGCACGTAGTCCTCGTGGATGGCTTCCAACATGGTCGCCCGGGTCATGCGGGTGATGCTGGCCGCCGCGCTGGTTCCCAGCGTGATGACGGGCAAGACGAAGTACTCCCAGCCGCCCAGGCGTCCGGACGGCGGCAACCAGCCCAGGTACACCGAGAAAATGATGATGAGCATAAGGCCCTGCCAAAATACGGGCATGGAAACGCCTGCCAGAGCCAAGACCGTCAAGATGTTGTCCAGCCACGAGTTCGGGCGGGTGGCCGAGATCACCCCGGCTGGAATGCCGATGAGCGTCGCCACCAAGACGGCCAGCACGGCCAGTTCCGCCGTGGCGGGCAGCCGGGTCGCGATCTCCTCCGTTACCGGGCGGCTGGAGCGGATCGAGTCGCCCAAGTCCAGTTGAAGGGCCCGGCCCAGCCAGCGGAGGTACTGGATATGGACGGGTAGGTCCAGGCCGAGCTTTTCCCGCAGGGCGAGGTACTGCTCCTGGGGAGCGTGTTCGCCCAGCATGAGCAGGGCCGGGTCGCCGGGGGTGAGGTAGAGGAGTCCGAAGACGATGACACTGACACCGAGCACGACCGGCACGAGCATGAGCAATCGTTTCAGCACGAATTGCGCCATTACGTGACCCCCAATCCCCGCCGCGGGCCGCACCCGGCCGGGGAACTACACTCGTGGAACACAGGGAGGGGACGGGGCCGGCCGTCAGACCGGCCCCGCGGGAACGCTGGGATTACCCTGGCTGGCTAGTTCTTGGAGACGCGGCCCAGGTAGTGGTGGCCCGCCGGGTGCGGCACGAAGCCGTCGATGTTGGCCCGCGTGCCGTCGACGTAGGTCTGGAACAGCAGGAACACCCACGGGGCCTCCTCCCGGAGGATCTCCTGGACCTCATAATAGGCTTTCAACCGAGCGTCCTGGTCGCTGGTGGAGCGAGCGAAGTCCAGCAACTCGTCGACGCGTGGGTTGGTGTAGAAGGTGCGATTGCCGGCGCCGCCGTGCTGCGAGCTGTGGAACAGCGCGTACAGGCCGTAGTCCGCATCCGCCGTCACGGTCACCCAGCCGAGGATGAACATGTCGTGCAAGCCTGCAGCCGTGTTGGCCAGGTAGGTGCCCCACTCGAGGACCTCGATGTCCGCCTGGATGCCGATCTCAGCCAGGTTCTGCTGCATAACCTCGGCGACTTGGATGCGGAGCGGGTTCTCGTTGGTCCAGATGCTCGTCTTGAACCCGTTGGGATAGCCGGCCTGGGCCAACAGCTCACGCGCCCGCTGCGGGTCGTAGGTATAGGGCTCCAGCGCCGGATGCGCGCCGAACACCTTGGGCGAGAGCGGGCCAAAGGCCCGCACGGCCTGGCCCTGGTAGATGATGTCTACCAAGGCTTGGACGTCAACGGCGTGGTTGATCGCCTGGCGCACCAGGACGTTGTCGAACGGCGGCTTCTGCACGTTGAAGCCGACGTAGGTAGCGCTCAGGCTCTCGGTGCTGTGGAGCTTGATGTTGGGGTCAGACTCCAACCGCATGACGTCGACGGGTTCCAGGTCATACGCAATGTCGACGTTGCCCGTTTCCAGCTCGATGGCGCGGACCGTGCCCTCCGGAATCGCACGGAACACGACCTGCTGCACCTTGGCCGGCTCGCCCCAGTAGTCATCAAACCGCTGGAGGATGATGTGGGACTGGGACACCCAGGTCACGAACCGGAAGGGACCCGTGCCCACCGCGACGCGGGTGCCGTACGCCGAGCCGGCTTCCTTGACCGCCTTTTCGTTCAGAATCGCGGCCACCGGGTGGGCCAAGTGGGCCAGGATCGGGCTGAAAGGCGACTTCGTCTTGATCCGGATCGTGTAGTCGTCGATGACTTGGATCTCAGCGATCATTTCCAACAGGAACTTGGCGTCCGCGCGCGTGTTGGGGTCCAACAGCCGCTCGAACGTGAACTTCACGTCGGAGGCCTTGAACGTCTCGCCGTTGTGGAACTTGACGCCCTGGCGAAGCTTGAACTCGTAGGTCAGTTCATCCAGCTGTTTCCAGGACGTGGCAAGACCCGGCCGCAGGACCAGGTCCTCTCCCTGGACGATGAGGGTTTCATAGATTTGACGGCGGACCCGAGACGACGCTTGATCGTTGGTTGTGTGCGGGTCCAGGTTGACCGCGTCGGCCCCCTGGGCGACGACCAGCGTCTGCGCCATCGCCGCACCCGGGATGAGGGTGGCCGCAACCAGCAGCGCCAGCGCCACGGCCAGCAGCGTGCGGCCGAAAAACCGGTGCATTTGCTCCACCTCCTAAAACTTTCTAAGTGAACCATGCGCCAGGTGTTCCCGCTCCGGTGGGTTCCCACCCGTCCCCTCGCGTTCACATGCAAGAATTGTTCTACGACGGATGTAGGAAATCTCCTTTCCTTGCCGATGGTGCCGCTCTTCGCCATTTGCGGGCACAGACAGCCTCTAGCGGCTGATCGCGCCGCCCGGATCCGCCTGTGGTATAATCAGGTTGTCATTGTCGGAATGTTGTCTCGCCCGAAACGGAGATCCCGCAAGGGCTTCCCGAACCGGAGCCGCCTTCTTGGTTTCCCGGCACGGGACCACCTGCGGGGTTTGGAGGGAAACGCCTTTGCACGCACAGGCCAACGGCCAGCCCTATAGGAAGCGCCGCAAGACCGTCACCGTCAACGTGGGCGGTGTGCCCATCGGCGGTGATCATCCCATTGTGATTCAATCAATGACCAACACCGACACGGCCGACGTGGACGCCACGGTCCGGCAGATCAAGGAGCTGGCGGCGGCCGGCAGCGAGATCGTCCGCATTACGGTCAACAACGAGGACGCCGCCAAGGCGGTGCCGCACATCGTCGAGCGGCTCCGGGCCGACGGCTGCACGACGCCGATCGTGGGCGACTTTCACTATAATGGGCACATTCTCTTGTCCCGCTACCCCGAGATGGCGAAAAGCCTCGACAAGTACCGCATCAACCCGGGAAACGTGGGCACCCGCTACCGGGATGACAACTTCCGCACCATCATCGAACAAGCCATCCGCTATGGGAAACCGGTGCGCATCGGGGTCAACTGGGGCTCGCTGGACCAGGGCCTGTTGACCAAGCTCATGGATGAGAACGCCCGCCGGGAAACGCCGCTGGACGCCCGGGAAGTCATGCGGGAGGCTATGGTGCAAAGCGCCCTGCTTTCGGCGCGGTACGCCGAGGAGTGCGGATTGCCCCACGACCGGATCGTGATCAGCGCCAAGGTGTCCAACGTCCCCGACCTGGTCGCAGTCTACCGGCGGCTGGCGGCGGCCTGCGACTACCCGCTGCATCTGGGTTTGACGGAAGCCGGCATGGGCATGAAAGGCATTGTAGCCAGCACGGCCGGTCTGGCTATCCTGCTGGCGGAGGGAATCGGCGACACCATCCGCGTGTCGCTGACGCCGCGGCCCGGCGGCGACCGTACGGAGGAAGTGCGGGTATGCCAGCAGATCCTGCAGTCCCTGGAGCTGCGCGCCTTTGCGCCCCAGGTGACCGCCTGCCCCGGCTGCGGCCGCACCGCCAGCACATACTTCCAGGAGTTGGCCGAAGAAGTGCAGCGCTACATCCAGCAGCGCATGCCCGAATGGCGCCGGCAGTACCCGGGGGTCGAAAACCTCCGGGTCGCGGTCATGGGCTGCGTCGTCAACGGGCCGGGCGAGAGCAAGCACGCCCACATCGGCATCTCGCTCCCCGGCACCTTTGAGGAGCCCAAGGCGCCGGTCTACGTGGACGGCCGGCTGTTGACGACGCTGCGGGGCGACAACATCCCCGAGGAGTTCAAGCGCATCCTCGACGACTACGTCGCGTCCCGCTTTGCACCACAGGAATCCGTACCCGTCGATGGCCGGTGATGCCCGTGCGCTGGACGCGTCGCCTCCTGCCACGCGCGGTTGCGGCCTGCTGGCGTGCCCTGCTCCCGGTAGTGGCGCTGGTGTCGGTTCTCGGTGTCGCCTGGCCGGGTTTGGCCCAGCCGCAGGACCCGCAGGCCGCATTCATCGAGGCCGCGGCCGGGCGGCCGGCGGAGATCCGGGCGGTGTGGATCTCCAATGCCATCCTCGGCCGGCTGGGCGGGCCCGCCGGTGTCCAGCAGCTGCTGGATCAGCTGGCCAAGGCCAACTTCAACGTCATCCTGCCGGAAACCGTCTTCCGGGGATACACCCTTTACCCGGGTCCTTACCAGGACCCGCGCTTTGCCGCCTGGCCGGAAGATCCGTTAACGGTCATCGTGCGGGAGGCCAAGGCCCGGGGGCTGGAGGTTCATCCGTGGGTGTGGGTCTTTGCAGCCGGGCTTGACCCGGCCCCCGGCCCGATTTTAGCCAGCCATCCCCAGTGGGCCGAGTGCTTGCCGGCGGGCGGAGGCCGGGCGTCGTCGGCGTCCGGGGCGGCGGGAAGCCGCACCTTGTGGCTGACGCCCTCGTCGCCGGAGGTACGCCGGTTTCTGATGGAAGAGTTCCTGCGCGTCCTCCGCCGCTATCCTGTTGACGGCCTGCACCTCGACTACATCCGGTACGGTGAAACCCCTTGCGGCGACGGTGTGCCGCAAGCCTCCGCAGCTCGCTATCTCGAGGAGACGGGTATCGACCCGCGCCTTTTGGCTGCCGGCGCAGCGGCCGCGGCGGGCGGGTCGCCGGCGGCGAATGCCCGTGAGGTGGCCGCTTGGCACCTGTGGCTTGAGGCGCAAGTGAGCGCGTTTGTCCGGGACATGGCTACCGCGATGCGGGCGGAAAATCCCCGGTGGGTTCTCTCCGCCGCCGTGACGCCCGAGATCCGGGAGGCCCGGTACTTGCGGCGGCAGGATTGGGAGCATTGGTTGCGCAATGGCTGGGTCGATTTCGTGTTCCCGATGGCTTACTCGTCCAATCTTGGCCTCCTGCGGACGATGATGGCCTCTTGGGACGGCCTGGGCCCGCTGCGCAGCCGGCTTGTGCCCGGGCTGCTCGTGTCCGCCAATGACTTGCCGTCGCTGCTCGCGCAAATCGAGCTCGTGCGCGCGGCACCGACGGCCGGAGTCGCCCTCTTCTCAGCCGATTACCTGCTTGCAGCCCACATGGACGCTCTACGGTCCGGTCCCTTCGCGCAAGAATCCGTGGTGCCTTACCGGGACGCGGCCGGCAATCCCGTGCGGCCGCCGGCGCCCGAAGCCTTCGTGCCGCCCAGCGCTCCCCCGGTGTTCGTCGCGGTGCCCAGCTATGCCGACGTGCCTGGCCCCAACCTGGCCGCGGCGGCCCGGGTCACCGTTGATTCGTCTTTCCGGGGATACGGGCCGGCACCGCTGAACGATGGCCGCAGGAACGATGAGGTGGAAATTGGGCGCTGGGCCGAGGTGGCGTGGGCGTCGGCGGAGACGCCCGTGGACCATTGGATTGAACTGGCGTGGGACGAGCCCCAGGTCATCGCCCGCGTCGACGTGTACTGGGCCCGGTCCCGGGAAAAGTTCCAGGCCTCGCGCCGTTACCGGCTGGAGGCCTGGATCGGCGACGGGTGGCAGGTGCTGTTTGCGCATGAGGATCCGGTCGGGACCCTCCATGTGACGCGGCATTCGGTGTCTTTTGTTCCCGTCGTCACCTCGCGGCTCCGGGTTTTCCAGCCGGCGGGAGGCGGGCCCGCCGAGCGGCCGGACCTGATGTGGGTCGCGGAGGTAGAGGTGTACGGCCCGTGAACGGTTTCTGGCGGGAACGCGCCGTGTTGATCACCGGCGCCTCGAGCGGGATCGGCCGGGCCCTGGCTCTGGAGCTCGGACGGCACGGGGCGCGTGTGGGCCTGTTCGCCCGCCGGGCGGAGGCGCTGGAGGCGGTGGCCGCAGCGATCACGGCCGCAGGCGGCGCCGCCTTGGTCCTGCCTGGCGACGTCACGGAGCTGGCGCACCTCACAAGCGCCGTGGCCCGGATGGACACCGAGTGGGGCGGGGTGGACGTCCTCGTGGCCAATGCCGGGGTCGCCCGTCCCCGCGATCCTTTCGACCCCGAAGCCGTGGCGGCGCTGATGGCCGTCAACTTCCAGGGGGCCGTCAATGCCGTGGGGGCGGTGCTGCCTGTGATGCAGCGCAGGGGACGGGGGCACCTGGTGGCGATTTCCAGCCTGGCTTCGGTGAGGGGGTTTCCCCAGGGGCCGGCCTACTCGGCCAGCAAGGCGGCCCTGTCCACCTATTTTGAGGCCCTGCGGGTGCGCCTGCGCCCGTATGGCATCGCCGTGACGACGGTCCATCCCGGTTTCGTGGACACCGAGATGACACAAGGCGCGGGCCGGCTGCCGTTCATGGTAACGGCTGAGCGGGCCGCGGTCATCATCCGGCGGGGAATGGAGCGGGGCAAGTCCACGGTCAACTTTCCGTGGCCCGCGGTGCTGGCCATGGGGCTCGTGCGCCGGCTGCCCGACGGCCTGTTTGACCGCCTGGTGGGGCGCGTCCCGCCGCGGCAAGATTGAGTGCTGGCTCGCACACGGATGCTGGGGAGGTGCGCTGCGTGGAGGTAAAGCGCATTGCGGTGCTGGGCGCCGGCACCATGGGTCACGGGATCGCCCAGCTGGCGGCCATGGCCGGGTATTCGGTGGCGCTGTACGACGTGTCCCAAGACGCTTTGGCCCGCGGGCAGGAGCAGATCAGCTGGAGCCTGGACAACCTGGTGCGCAAGGGCCGCTTGACGGAACAGGCGGCCGCGGAGGCCAAAGGGCGCATCTCCGCCGGCACCGACCTGGCCGACGCCGTCGGCGAGGCGGACCTGGTCATCGAGGCCGTGCCGGAAAACCTGGAACTGAAGCTGCAGGTGTTCGCGGAGGTCGACCGGCTGGCTCCCCGGCACGCGGTGCTGACCAGCAACACGTCCCAGTTCAGCATCACACGCCTCGGGGCGGCCACGAGCCGGCCGGAGCAGGTGTGCGGCATGCACTTTTTCAATCCGCCGGTGCTCATGCAACTCGTGGAGATTGCCCGGGGCGCCCGCACGTCCGACGAGACGCACCGCGTGGTCGTCGACGTCAGCCGGCGGATGGGCAAGGAAACGGTGACGTGCAAGGACAGCCCCGGCTTCATCACGACCCGCCTTATCGGCCTGCTCTGGGTGGAGGCCATGCGGATCCTCGAAGAGGGCGTCGCCTCGGCCGAGGACATCGACAAGGCGTGCCGCCTGGGCCTCGGACACGCGATGGGGCCGCTGGAGACCGCGGACTGGTCCGGGCTCGACGTGGCCTACGCCATTGCCCAGAGCCTCCGGGAGCACCTGGGCGAGCGGTTCCAGACGACCGCGACCCACCGCAACCTGGTCTACAGCGGTGCGCTGGGCCGCAAGACGGGCAAGGGGTTTTACGAATACCCGCGCGCCGGCGCATAACGGGGCCGGCACCTCCCGCGGCGAGCCGCACCGAGCCGCTCCAGCGCGAGCCATGTCCGCCCCGCGGTCCTGGACATAGATTGATGCGAGACAGGGCTGCGGGGAGGTGCCGCAGGCGTGGACGCGAT
This sequence comes from Bacillota bacterium, assembly GCA_017578085.1. GTDB lineage: Bacteria > Bacillota > Limnochordia > Limnochordales > ZCTH02-B6 > ZCTH02-B6. Next base: position 9,623 of record PKQR01000028.1, on the reverse strand, counting down.
CGCCATTATTCCCGCCCGGGGCGGTTCCAAAGGCCTGCCGCGCAAGAACGTCCGCCCGCTGTGCGGCAAGCCGCTGATCGCTTGGACCATCGAGGCGGCCCGGGAGGCCCGGCATGTCGGCCGCGTTGTGGTGTCCACCGACGACCCCGAGATCGCGGCCGTCAGCCGGGCTGTGGGCGCAGAGATCGTCTGGCGGCCGGAACCCTTGGCCGGAGATGAGGTTTCCTCCGAAGCTGTGCTGGAGCATGCCCTCGCCGAACTCGGCATCCGGCGCGGGGCCCTCGCCTTTTTGCAGTGCACCGCACCCTTGACGCTTCCGGAAGATATCGACGGAACCCTGACCCTGCTTGCAAAGGCGGACACGGCCTTCACCGCCACGCCGTGGCACGGTTTCCCGTGGCGGCAGGCCTCCTGCGGCAGCGAAAGCAACCCGGCCCTCCATTCGCTGGTGCCGGTGGGCCACAGCGCGGCTGTGCGCCCGCGGCGCCAGGAGCGCGGCGGCTTGTACCTTGAGGTGGGTGCGGTCTACGCCATGGACGTAGCCGGATTCCTGCGGGCCCGCCATCGGTTTTTCGGCCGTGTCCGGGCCCACGTGATCCCCAAGGAACGGAGCATCGAGATCGACGACGCAGTCGACTTCCTCTTGGCCGAGGCGCTGCTGCGCCGGCGGCTGCAGGGCGAAAAGGCCGGCCGGCTTCCCCGGCCGCTGGCCGCTTTGGTGATGGATTTCGACGGCGTGCTGACGGACAACCGCGTGTGGGTGGACCAGGAAGGCCGCGAGGCGGTCGCCTGTCACCGGGGCGACGGCTGGGCGCTGGCGCGCCTCAAAGAAGCCGGAGTCTCCCTGCTGGTCCTCACCCAGGAGTCCAACCCCGCCGTGCTGCACCGCTGCCGGAAACTGGGACTCCCGTGCATCGCCGCTCGCGGCGACAAGCTGCCGGCCCTCCGGGATTGGCTCTCCCAGCGCGGGATCGACCCCCGGACCACCGCGTACGTAGGCAACGACGCTCCGGACGTGCCGTGCATGTTGTTCTCCGGCTGCGGGATCGCTCCCGCCGACGCGGCGCCGTGCGCCCAGCAAGCGGCTCAGATCGTGCTGGACGCGGCGGGCGGCCGGGGTTGTATTCGGGAGCTGGCGGAGCTTGTGGAGCTGGCGGGGGTGGGCCGCGGTGCAGGCGCCGCGCATCATCGCTGAGATCGGCTGCAACCACCGGGGAGAGCTGGCGACCGCCCGGGAGATGGTCCGGGTGGCGGCCATCTTCGCCGGCGTCGACGCGGTGAAGTTTCAAAAGCGCAACCCGCGCGAGTGCTTGACGCCGGAACAGTACAACGCTCCCCATCCCGTGCCGGCCCACGCGTACGGGCCCACCTACGGGCTGCACCGTGAGCGGCTTGAGCTGCCCCTCGCGGCTCACCGGGAGCTGAAGGAGCTTTGTGAAACGCTGGGCGTGGCCTACAGCGCCAGCGTCTGGGACATGACCAGTGCCCGGGAGATCATGAGCCTTGCGCCGCCCATGATCAAGGTCCCATCGGCCTGCAACACCCACGCGGACTTGCTCAAGCTCTTGTGCGACGAGTTCGGCGGGGAAATCCACGTGTCGCTGGGCATGACCACCCGGAGGGAAGAGGAGGCCATCGTGGGCCTGCTGGCCGCCCGGCGGCGACTGGCCGACGCGGTACTGTACGCCTGCGTTTCAGGTTACCCGGTGACTTTTGAGGACTTGTCCCTCCTCGAGATCGAACGCCTCCGTGTCACCTACGGGCGGGACGTGAAGGCGATCGGTTTTTCCGGGCACCACCTGGGCATCGCCGCCGACATCGCGGCGATGACGCTGGGGGCCACCGTCATCGAGCGCCATTTCACCCTGGACCGGACGTGGAAAGGGACCGACCACGCGGCGTCGCTGGAACCCGACGGGCTGCGGCGACTGGTGCGCGACGTCCGCAACGTGGCCAAGGCCCTCGTGCCCAAGCGGGAGGAGCTGCTGCCAGTGGAGCTCGAGCAGCGGCGAAAGCTCAAGGCAAGGTCCAGCTGGCCCGGTTGAGAGCGCCCAGCATTTCCCTGGCCGATCGGAAACGGCGGGCGGGCGACGGGTGGGTTGCGGTCGCGAGCACTTCCCAGACGTTGAGGCGCGGGCGCCGTCCGCTGCCACGCACCGCAGCGCTGGATGGCCCGCCCGGCGCCGCAGCGGGAGCGGCCTGTGACCGCGCCCGAGCGGCGATCTCTTCAGCCGCGGGGTTCCTGCCAAGCAGCATGGCGGCGCACATATATCCCACGCCATAGAGGTCCGCGCGGTCGTCGAGGAGGCCCGTACTGGTTTCCGGGGCCAGCCAGGGCGGGACCCTGTCCAGGTGCCGCACCGCTTGTGCCTTCCCGGACGGGTCTTTCCGGGCCGCGTGCTGGAAGTCCACGGGGCAGGGCCCGGAGCACGGCCATTTCCCGCCGCGCCGCCTCGGGATCCTCGTAGCGCTTGACGAAACGCCAGCGTCGCGCCAACCGGTCCCAGGCCACAAATGTGCTGGTCGTCCGGCGGGCGACCAGGGGTTGACAGTGGGTGAGCCGCCAGTGCAGCCCCTTGTCAGCGCCGTGGGCCAGCGTTGCACACCCGGACGGCGGGTCTGGGGGCGGTCGCGGGCCTCGTTATGCGCCGCAGCCGCCACTGCACCCGCACCCGGTCCCGCCACCAGGCATCGGGCGACCGCCAGTCGTACGCGTAGAGGACTGGGGTGGCCACAAAGCGCGGGCGGTTGGGCACCCGCAAGGAGGTACCCGGGGGCACCACCACTTCGATGCCGCGCTGCCGGGCGACGCCCAGCAGGTACTCGATGGCGGCCCGCTGGCGGGAGTAGTCCTCTTCCCCGGGCGCCTCGCCGCTGCCCTTGGGATTGACGCCCCACAGCCCGATCGCCTGAACGCCTTCGGCGATGGCCAGGGCGATGAGGTACGACGCGGTGCTGGTGAAACACCTCCCAAACCCTTTCAGCACAGTGGCGAGGGGATACCGGACGCTGTTGGGGATGGCCCGGTGCCTGCGCTGCATGTAGACCGGGCAGGCGAGGGAACGGAGAAACCGCCAGTACTCGGGGAAGGTGCGCCGGCCGGGCTTCCGGGTCGCCAGCTGCTGCCGGAGGTCGGTCATGGCGTGCAGTTCAAACCAGCGGGTTACCCGGGGCGGCCGCCACCGGCGACTGGAGAAGGCCCATATTTCCCAGCTGGGATCGTCAAAGGGAGCCTTGACACGGGTCGGACCGCCGCCCACGATGGCCACCTTACGCGGCGCGGGTTGGGCTGTGGCGGTGGGGGCAGGGTTCACCGGCTTCGCCTCCTTTGTTTTCCAGGAAGTGTGCCAAGGAGCATGCCTTCGCTTGTATATGCAATTCGGGGCCGGGAGTCCACGCAGCGGCCACGTGCGCCGGGGCGAGCGGCCAAGGGCGCGGATTGCGGGGCCACGGCAGGAAAACGACGAGTTGGCGAGAAATCAAATGGTGTTTGTCCCCAGCCTTCTGGGACAATCGTCATCATAACCATGGTCAAGTTGCGGGAGAGATTGTAGACATGAGACACTTCCAGCGAATCGTCGGTCTCGCGGCCATGGGCGTGGCGGGGGTGGCCTTGCCGGTGATGGCGGCGCCCCAGTACTGGCTGGACCCTGCCGGTCCCGTGGCGGCCATGCAGGGACAGCTCTTCTTGCTGACCCTGTACATCATGCTGGGCATCTTTGTTACGGTCAGCGGCATCCTTGTGTATACATTGGTGCGCTTCCGCGAGCGGGCCAAGGCCAGCGCCCGGACCGGCGAGGCCGGAACGGCGGCCCGGCGGGAGACGGCGGCTGCGGCGGAAGACGAGCTTCCCCCGCAGATTGAGGGCAACCACAAGCTAGAAATTATCTGGACGCTCATCCCCTTCGTGCTGCTCCTCATCATCGCCATTCCTACGGTCCGCCTGTCCTTTGCCTTGGCGGCCGACCCGGGACCGGACGCGCTCGAGGTCCGGGTCGTGGGCCATCAGTGGTGGTGGGAGTTTGAGTACCCGCAACTGGGCATCGTGACGGGCAACGAGATGCGCATTCCTGTGGGGCGGCCCATCCGGCTCATTATCGAAAGCGCTGACGTGATCCACAAGTTCTGGGTGCCCAAGCTGGCGGGCAAGATGGACGCCATCCCGGGCCGGACCAACCAGATGTGGCTCCAGGCCGATGAACCCGGCATTTATTACGGCCAGTGCGCGGAAATGTGCGGCACGCACCATGCCAACATGCGGTTGCGGGTCGTGGCCTTGCCGCAGGCGGAGTTTGACGCCTGGGTCGCCAACTGGGGCCGCGGGCCGGTGGTGGAGGACGAGGCGCAGCTCGCGGCGGTGGAGCGCGGGCGGATGGTGTTTGAAACCCGCGCTTGTTACGCCTGCCATGCCATCGAGGGGACGGCGGCGCGAGGCACCGCCGGGCCCAACCTGACCGACATCGGGTCCCGGACCACCCTTGCCGCTGGTATTCTGGAAAACACGCCGGAAAACTTGGCTCGCTGGATCTCGGATCCCCAGAGCGTCAAGCCTGGTTCGCTGATGCCGCGGGTCGGTCTTAGCCCGGACGAGCTCCGGGACGTGGTGGCCTACTTGAGCAGCTTGCGCTAGGCGATTGAGTCGGCGCTGGTCCGGGGCCGCGGTGCGCCGCGGACGGCCGCGCGAGGAAACACGGGTGCAGAGGGGTTTTGGTCATGGCGACGATAACGGTGGAACGCTCGTTTTGGCAGGCGTTGCCCAAGCCCAAGGCTGAGAGCGGTTTTTGGAGCTGGGTGACCACTGTCGATCACAAGCGCATCGGCATCCTTTACTTCTGGACCTCGATCGTGTTCTTCCTGATCGGCGGCGTTGAAGCCCTGCTCATGCGTCTGCAGCTGGCGGGTCCGAACCAAACCATCATCGGCCCCGACCTGTTCAACCAGCTGTTCACCATGCACGCGACGACGATGATCTTCCTCGCGATCATGCCGTTGACCGCGAGTTTCTTCAACTACTTTATCCCGCTGCTCATCGGCGCGCGGGACGTCGCGTTTCCGAAACTCAATGCTTTCAGCTACTGGATGTTCCTCTTGGGCGGCATCTTCCTCAACTCCAGCTGGTTCCTGGGCGGCCCGTCGGACGCCGGCTGGTTCGGCTATCCCAACTACAGCCTGAAGGAATACAACCCCGGGCTCGGCGTGGACTTCTGGATTATCGGCCTGCTCTTGACGGGTATCGGGACGCTGGTGTCGGGGTTCAACTTCATTGTCACCATCCTCAACATGCGGGCCCCGGGCATGAGCCTCATGCGCCTGCCCATGTTCGCTTGGACGACGATGGTGACGTCGTTCCTGATCGTGTTCTCGTTCCCGGTCATCACCGTCGCCCTCTTGTTGAGCCTGTTCGACCGCCTCTTCGGTACGCTTCTGTTTGACATCTTCGCCGGCTCGGACTTGACGGTGTACCACCACCTGTTCTGGGTGTTCGGCCATCCTGAGGTGTACATCATCGTCCTGCCGGCCATGGGGATCGTCTCGGAGATCCTGCCGGTCTTCTCCCGCAAGCCCCTGTTCGGCTACTCGGTCATGGTGTTCTCCACCATGCTCATCGGGTTCGTCGGCTTCGGCGTCTGGTCGCACCACCTGTTCACGGTGGGCATGGGCCCGGTGGTCAACACCGTGTTCGCCCTGGCGACGATGATCATCGCGGTGCCGACGGGCATCAAGATGTTCAACTGGATCGGGACCCTCTACGGCGGTCGGATCCGGTTCACGGCCGCGATGATGTACGCCCTTGGGTTCCTGGCGCTGTTCCTCATCGGGGGGCTCACGGGCGTGATGCTGTCGGCGGCGCCCAGCAACGCCCAGATTCACCACACCTACTTCGTGGTGGGCCATTTCCACTACGTCATGATCGGCGGGGCGCTGTTCTCGCTCATCGCCGCCATCCACTACTGGGGGCCCAAGATGTTTGGGCGCATGCTGGATGAGCGTTTGGGCAAGATCGGCTTCTGGACGCTGTTCGTCGGTTTCAACATGACGTTCTTCCCCATGAACATCTTGGGCGTGCTCGGCATGCCGCGGCGGATTTACACCTACGCCGCCGGCATGGGGTTTGAGACCTGGAACGCCATCTCCACGGTCGGCGCCCTCATCATGGGCCTGAGCATCCTGATCACCTTGTACAACCTGCTGACGAGCTTGCGGCGCGGCGAGCCGGCGCCGGCCGACCCGTGGGACGGTCGCACGCTGGAGTGGACGATCCCGTCGCCGGTGCCTGAGTACAACTTCGCCCGGATCCCGCATGTGTCGAGCCGCGATGAACTTTGGGTCCGTAAGCACCCGCAGCTGGCCCACGGGGCCGTGGCTGAAACGGCCGCAGCTGAGGAAGCGCCCGAAGAGGCCATCGTCATGCCGGGCGGTAGCTACATGCCGTTGTTGGTGGCGCTGGGTCTCTTTGTGGGGAGCTACGGCTTGCTGTATTACATGCCCGTCTTTTGGGGCGGCATCGCCGTGTCGCTGCTCGGCCTAGTGGGCTGGGCCCTTGAAGGGGACAACCTGCGGATCGTTCGTCCTGGAGGGAGCCACTGATGAGCCAAGCGTCGGTCACCGCGGCGGGGCGCCTCGCTGGGCACGGCGAGGCGGCCCACGCCCATCATCATCCCACTTCTTTGGGCATTCCGAATCAGAAACTGGCGACGTGGCTGTTCATCGCGTCCGAGTCGATGTTCTTCGCGTCGCTCATCACCACGTACATGGTGTTCCGCTACCGCAGCGTGGTGGGGCCGCACCCGGACGAGGTCGTCAACATCCCGTTGACCACCGTGAGCACGTTCATCCTGCTCATGAGCAGCTTGACGATGGCTCTCGGCGTGTCGGCGGCGCACCGCGGCGAGATGCGGGCGGTGGGCAAGTACCTGGCGCTCACCATCTTGGGTGGGCTTGGCTTCTTGGTCATCCAGTTCTATGAGTGGTGGCATCTGGCCCACGACTTCGGCCTGACGTGGCGAACCAACATTTTCGGCAGCGTGTTCTATATCCTGACGGGTTTCCATAAGGCCCACGTCATCTTTGGCATGCTGTGGCTGAGCGTCATCGCCATCAGCTCGTTCCGCGGCACCTTGCGCAAGGAGCACGCGGTGAACGTGGACGTGGCCGGTTTGTACTGGCACTTTGTCGACGTGGTATGGATCGTCATCTTTACCCTCGTCTTCCTGTTGACGGAAGCGGGTGTGTGACGCATGGGGGCGAGTGGGATGGAGAAGGCGCACCAGGTTCAGCCCACCACGCGGGACTACTTGAAAGTGGGCTTTTGGCTGTTCGTCTTGACGGTGTTGGAAGTGGCGGCCATCTACATTGAGGCGTTGCGGCCGGCGCTGGCGGCGGTGCTGGTGGGGCTGTCGGTGTTGAAGTTCCTCCTGGTCGCCATGTTTTTCATGCACCTCAAGTACGACAGCCGCATCTACACCGGTTTCTTCGCCTTTGGTATGATATTGGCCGTACTAATCGGTCTGGCAGTGACGGTCATCATCTTGTAAGCCGGTAGACGGGCGCCGCCGACGGGAGTTGGGAGGTTGGACCGTGGCGCTGATGGAGTTGGGTTTCCCCGGCGTTTTGCTCCACGCACTGCCGGGCGGGGGGTTGCGCTGGTGGTACCCGGAAGTGCTGGCGGTAATCTGCGCCTTCTTTACCCTCTACTGCTACCTGGTAGGGCCCTACCGTGAGCGGTGGGGGCTGGCGGAGGGCGTGGAGCGGCGGCGCCTCTACTATTTCATGGCAGGCCTGGCGGTGATGGCCGTCTCGGAAGCCACGCCGATCCACTTTATCTCAGAAGAGTACCTTTTCAGCGTGCACATGCTCCAGCATGTGCTCTTGACGATGGTCATGGCGCCCCTGCTCATCGCAGGCACGCCGCCGTGGCTTGTGCAGCGGGCGTTGCGCCGGCCGTGGGTTATGCGCGTCATGCGGGGGCTGACCCGCCCCGTGGTGACGCTGCTCGCCTTCAACATCGTCAACGCCGCGTGGCATCTGCCCTATTTCTACCAGGCGCCTTTGCTCAACCACTGGCTGCACCCCATCCAGCACCTTGTGCTGGTGGCTACAGCCCTCATGATGTGGTGGCCGCTCCTGAGCGAGGTGCCGGAGCTGCCGCGGCTGTCCTACGGGGCGCAAGTCGTGTACATCTTCCTCATTCTGTTGGTGCAGCTGCCGGTTTTTGCAGGGATAACCTTTGCCGACTCGGTGTTTTACGAGTTTTACGCCGCCGCCCCAGACCCGTGGGGCGTCTCGCCTCTGGAGGACCAGCAGGCAGCGGGGATCATCATGAAGATCGGCGGGATGGCCATCCTGATCTACTTCATGGGCCGCGCCTTTTTCCGCTGGTTCCGGGAGGAGGGTGCCGTGGCGGGGGGCCCGCTTCGCACAAGCGGGGAGGGCAGCGCCGGTTGACGCAGTAAGCCGGTGGGGCGGGCTTGCCTTTTGTCCTCCGGTGTAGAGCGGCGTCGCAACAAGAGGAGCGCTTGTGGCTCGGATTAGTCTGTCACTTCTGCCGAAGTGCGACGGCGGGCGCCTTTCTCGGAAGGCGGGCGGTGGACTCGGCTCATGGGGGAAAGGGGGGGTTCGGGGCAAGGGCAGGATTAGGACGGTCAGCCGCACGGTGGTGAATAGCGGCGCGCACAGTGTCACACAGTCATGTACACGAGTATGGTGAAACGCACGTAGGAAGGGAGCAGGGGTTGTGAACGCAGCCATACGACGTGCTACGGTTTTCGCCCTCGCATTGGTGTTGGTGGCGGCCGGAGCGGCGCTGGCCCAAATGGACCGCTTCGTACCAGTCACCGACGAGATGCTGGTCAACGCAGCCGACGACCCGAACAACTGGCTGATGTGGCGGCGCACGTACAATCATTGGGGTTACAGCCCGCTTGATCAGATCAACCGCGATAACGTGGCCAGCCTGCAACTGGTCTGGGCGCGGGCCATGGAGCCGGGCCTGCAGGAGACCACACCGCTGGTTTACAACGGCATCATGTACCTGGTTCACTCGCCGGACGTGGTGGAGGCGCTGGACGCCACCACGGGCGATCTGATCTGGCGCTATGAGCGGGAGTTGCCGGAGGTTTATCCGCCGCTGGCCTTCGCCAACCGCAACATTGCCATCTACCAGGACAAGATTTTCCTGGCAACCGCTGACGCGGCCCTGGTCGCGCTGGATGCCCGCACGGGCCAGGTCGTGTGGGAGCAGCAGGTGGGCGACTGGACCGTCGGCCAGCACTACAGCGGAGGCCCGATGGTGGTCAAGGGCAAGGTCATCGCCGGCATGAGCGGGTGCTACTACATCAACACCCGGTGCTTCGTCACAGCCCACGACCCGGAGACGGGGGAGGAGCTGTGGCGGACGTATACGATCCCGGCTCCCGGGGAACCCGGCGACGAGACGTGGAACGGCCTGCCCTTGGAGCTGCGCTACGGCGGGTCGGCGTGGATGTCGGCCAGCTATGATCCGGAACTGGACCTGATTTTCCAGGGCACCGCGGTGCCGATCCAGTGGACCTCGGCCCAGCGGGGCACGGGTGACGGGGACGTTCTTTACACCAACTCCACGCTGGCCCTGGATCCCGACACGG
>PKQR01000145.1 GCA_017578085.1 Bacillota bacterium | reverse complement strand
GAGCCTGCCGTTCCGCTTTTTCGTCGGCGGGCCCATCGGTTCGGGGAAGCAGTGGATGCCTTGGATTCACATAGACGACCTGACGGGCCTGATCCGATTTGCCCTGGAGGAGGACTCCTTACGGGGCGCGGTCAACGGGACGGCCCCCAACCCGGTACGCAACCGGGACTTCGCCCGCACCTTGGGGCGGGTGCTGCGCCGCCCGGCGCTGCTGCCGGCGCCGGCCTTCGCTCTTCGCCTTGTTTTCGGCGAGATGGCAGACATGCTTTTGACGGGTCAGCGGGCAATCCCAAAGGCGGCGCTGGCCGCGGGGTTCCGGTTCCGGTTCACCGAGCTGGAGCCTGCCCTGCGGGCCATTTACGGTGGCTGAGCGCTGGACGGCGCCCGCCGGGGCGTAGCGCCGCGAACGATGGGTTATACTTGATAGTTCCGACCGGAATTCATATAATTAGGCTGCACGGCCATTTTCTTGGCATCCGCCAACAGGAGGGTGTATCCCGTGACCGAGTACGCCAACCCCCGGGCGCTGGTGGAGACCGAATGGGTTTCCCAGCACCTCAATGACCCCCGGGTCAAGATCGTTGAAGTGGATGTGGAGACGGAGGCCTACTACGAGGACGGCCACATCCCGGGAGCCTTGTGCTGGAACTGGCAGACCGATCTGCAGGACCCGGTGCGGCGGGACATTTTGAACAAGGAGCAGATGGAGGCGCTCTTGTCCCGCTCCGGGATCCGCAACGACGATACGATCGTGCTCTACGGCGACAACAACAACTGGTTCGCGGCCTACGCCTACTGGCTGCTGAAGCTGTACGGCCACGAGGACGTGCGGCTGATGAACGGCGGGCGCAAGAAGTGGGTCGCCGAAGGGCGACCCCTTGCGAAGGAAGTGCCCCAACCGGAACCCAGTTCCTACCGGGTGACCAAGGTCCATGAGGAGTTGCGGGCCAAGCAGCCCTTTGTCCTTGAGAGCATCGGGCGCCGCGCGCTGGTTGACGTTCGCTCGCCGCAGGAGTACCGGGGCGAGATCCTGGCGCCGCCGGGCATGCCGGAGACGGCCCAGCGGGCCGGGCACATCCCCACCGCGGTTAACGTGCCGTGGTCCAAGACGGTCAATGAGGACGGCACCTTCAAGCCCGCCGATGAGCTGCGGCGCCTCTACGAAGAGGTCGGCGTGACGCCTGACAAGGACGTGATCACTTACTGCCGCATCGGCGAGCGCTCCAGCCACACTTGGTTCGTCCTCAAGGAGCTGCTGGGCTTCCCGGACGTGCGCAACTACGACGGCTCGTGGACCGAGTGGGGCAGCATGGTGGGCACGCCCATCGAGAACCCGAGCCGCAGCGAGGGGCGCTGACCCGTGGCGGAGACGACGCCGGTCCATTCGCCCGAGCTGGTGGTGCGCTACGTGGAGCAGGCGCTGGTCAACAAGGACACGGGCGCCCTGCCCATCTGCTTTGACATCGCGGTGCTGGAAAAGTACCGGGCCGCGGGGTATACGCTCTTTCGCACCAAGAGCGCAGGGCGAGTGCAGTCGCCCGAAGGCTGGCGCCTGGACTTTGGCATCGTGGACGACGCGGGGGTCATCCATGCGTCGGCGGCCGATGTGTGCAAGCTGCCCCGGGCGGAGCGGCAGCACTTCGCCGCCCACGTGCGCATGCCTCCGCTGAACGCCCGCTTCCTCAAACTTCACATGGGCCTCGGCGCCTGCGTCGACGAAGGCGATATCGAAGACTGGGACGGACGGCCCCGTATCTAGAGACGGGAAACCTGGGCGCCTGCATGCGGTTCCGCGTGCAGGCGCCTTTTTGTCTGCAGGCGCTTGTTGGCAGGCACTGGCTTGTCCCCGGAGCCAGGCCGGGGGCACACCCACGGGCGCCCTGCAGGGTTCGGGGGCGCCGGCACGGAAGTTACCCACGTCCGGAAACACCAGCGCGGAAAGGATGGGCGCGGCAGATGGGTACTGATGTGGTGCTGGTAGAAGGCGTGCGGACGGCCATCGGCCGCTTCGGCGGGGCTTTGAGCCCGCTGTCCGCGAGCGACTTGGGCGCGGCGGTGATCCGGGAGGTGCTGCGGCGCACCAACCTGGAGCCGTCCCAGGTCGACGAGGTGATCATGGGCTGCGTGGGGCAAGTGGCCGAGGACGCCTACATCGCCCGGACTTCGGCCATCAAGGCGGGGCTGCCCAAGGAGGTCCCGGCGTACGCGGTCAACCGGCTGTGCTCCTCGGGGCTGCAGTCCATCGTTTCCGCCGGGCAGGCCATCCGCCTGGGCGAGGCGGAGGTGGTGGTGGCCGGCGGCGTCGAGTCGATGTCCAACTTCCCGTACTTCTTGCGCCAAGCCCGGTTTGGCTACCGGATGGGGCACGGGACGCTGGAGGACGGCCTCATCGTCACGTTGAGCGACCCGTTCCGCCGCTACCATATGGGCATTACCGCGGAAAACGTGGCGGAGCGGTGGGGCATCGACCGGGCGACCCAGGACCAGGTGGCCTTGCGCAGCCAGCGGCGCATGGCGGCGGCCATGGCGGCAGGGCTTTTCCGGGACCAGATCGTACCCGTCACCGTGCCGGATCGTAAGGGCGAGCGGGTGGTGGACACCGACGAGCATCCCCGGCCCGACACGACCCTCGAGCAGTTGGCCGCGCTGAAGCCCGCCTTTAAGGAAGGCGGCACCGTCACGGCCGGCAATTCGTCTGGCATCAACGACGGCGCCGCTGCCGTCTTGGTGATGTCCAGCGACAAAGCCCGGGCGCTGGGGCTAAGGCCGAGGCTCGTGCTGCGGGCGGCCGCTGCGGCGGGGGTGGAGCCGGAGTACATGGGCATCGGTCCCGTGCCGGCGGTGCGCAAAGCGCTGGCCAGGGCCGGCCTTTCCCTGGATGACATCGATCTTATTGAACTCAACGAGGCCTTCGCCGCGCAGGCCGAGGCGGTGGTGCGGGACCTGGGCCTGGACTGGGAGCGCGTCAACGTTAACGGCGGCGCCATCGCCCACGGCCACCCGGTGGGGGCGACGGGGGCCATTCTGACGGTAAAGCTGATGTATGAGATGGAGCGGCGGGGCGCCCGCTACGGCCTGGTGACCATGTGCATCGGCGGCGGGCAAGGCCTGGCCGCGGTGTTCGAGAACCCGGACGCGTGAGGGGGCTGTCCATGGGGAAGAGGTCGAGCTGGCGGAGGAGGCTGAGGAGGAGGCTGATGACGCCGGCGCGCCTCCTCAGGGCAGCCGTCCTGGCCGCGGCGGTGCTGGTGCTCCTGGCCGCCGGCCAGCCGGCGCCGGCGCAAGAGCCGGGGATTCCCATCAACACCGGGCTGCCTGAGCGGGTCATCGTCATCGAGCGGGACGGGGTGGAGATCGCCCGCTTCACGGTGGAGCTGGCGCTCACCCCCACCGAGCAGGCCATCGGCCTCATGGGCCGCACGGAGCTCCCACCGGACCGCGGGATGCTCTTCATCTGGCCCACGGCGGATCGGGTGGCCATGTGGATGAAAAATACGCTCATCCCGCTGGACTTCGTGTTCATCCGGCCTGACGGCACCATCGCGTCCATCGTGCACAACGTGCAGCCGTGCCCGCCTCAAGGCTTATGCCCGGCTTACGCGTCGCCCGAGCCTGTGAACATGGTGCTGGAAATCGGCGGCGGCCGCTCCCGGGAGCTGGGGATCCAGCCCGGCGACCGGCTGGTGCTGCCCGAGCGGCGCAAGCCTCAATAGCCGCGGTCGAGGGCAACCTGCTTGGCCAGCGGTTCGCCCCGCAGGTAGCGGTCCAGGTTTTCCAAGAGCGGCCGGCACACCTCCTCGGGCACTGTCGGCCCGGAGATGTGGGGCGTGACGTAGACGTTGTCCATGCTCCACAAGGGGTGGTCCGGCGGCAGCGGTTCCTGGGCAAAGACGTCCAGGGCCGCGCCGGCGAGCCGCCCGGACCGCAGCGCGTCCAGCAGCGCCTGCTCATCCACCACGGCCCCGCGGCCCACATTGATGAGGTACGCGCCGGGTTTCATGGCCGCAAAGGCCTGCGCGTCAAACAGTCCCCGGGTTTCCGGCGTCAACGGCAAGACGAGGGCGACAAAGTCCGCCTCCCGCAGGAAGGCAGGCAGCTCGTCCCGACCGGCGTACATGCGCTCCACGCCTTCGACATGCCCCTGCGAACGCCGCCAGCCGACGACCCGCATTCCTAGAGCAGACGCCAGGCGCGCCACTTCCTGACCGATGTCGCCCACGCCCGCGACGCCCAAGGTGCGTCCCGCCGCGGTGGCGGTCAGAAACGGCTTCCACTCGCGCCTCGCCTGCTGCGCGAGGATGCGGCGGACGTCCTGGCAAAAGGCGAGGATGTAGGCGATGACGTACTCGGCCATCCTGCGGGCAAAGACGCGCCCGTCGGTGCGGGTCAGAATGACGCCGGGCGGCAGCGCCCCGGAGAGCACCACATCGTCGACCCCGGCGGCCAGCTTGTGAAACCAGCGCAGCCGCTTGGCCTTGGACAGGAGCGCCGGGGGGACGCCCCAACCGGTGATGATCTCCACTTTGTCCAGCACTGGCTCGGCTTCCTCCGGCGTGGAGGCGGTGTGGATGGTCAGATCGGGGAAGCGGGCTTGGACGATGTCCCGCACGGTTTGCGCGCGCCGCGGGTCCCGGTAATAGACAAGCAGCTGCGGTTTGGGCTCCGTGGAGCTCATGAAGGTCCCTCCTGCTCGAGGACTGTTGAATGTCGCTCAAAATCCGGCCAAAAGCCCGCGGAAAGGGGCTCGACGCTGCATGCTTACTCGCCCACGGGTTCGATGCATGCCGGATTGTCGTGGCGGGGCGAATTGACGAGCGTGGAGACCGGATAAGCCTTCAGCAAATCATCGGGCGCCGGGCGCAGCAGCGGCAGCACCGCCTCCGGCTCCTGCACGTCCGGGTCCAGCCACAGGTCATAGTCGTCCGGCGACAAGATCACCGGCATCCGGTCGTGGATGGGACGCATGCGCTCGTTGGCGTCGGTGGTGATGATGACGCAGCTGTACACCTCCTGGCCGTCCGGGGACTGCCAGCGGTCCCACAAGCCGGCGAAGGCAAAGAGACCGCCGCTGGACAGTACGATACGCATGGGCTGCTTGCGGCCGTTTACCGCCTGCCACTCATAGAACCCGTCCGCCGGCACCAGGCACCGGCGCCGCCGGAGGCTCTGCCGGAAAGCAGGCTTGATCGCCACGGTTTCGGCCCTGGCGTTAATGAGCTTGCGGCCGATGGAGGGGTCTTTGGCCCAGGAGGGAATGAGTCCCCAGCGGAACATGGCCGCTCGCCGTCCCTGGCCGTTTAAGACCACGGTGACGGGTTGCGTCGGGGCGATGTTGTAACGGGGCCGGTAGTCGGGCGGCAACTGGGCCAAGCGAAAGTGGCGGATGAGCAGTTCGCCGGTGTCCGTCAGGGTGTAGCGGGCGCACACGGTTTCTCCACCTCTTCGCAGCGCCTGGGCAGACTGGGCCGCAGCCTGACATT
>PKQR01000144.1 GCA_017578085.1 Bacillota bacterium | reverse complement strand
TCGAACAACAGGGTCAAAGCCACCGCGAGGACAACCAGCCATCTCCCGACTCCGCGCGCGTTTCCACGCACAAACCGTCCCTCCGTTTCCACCAATCCTACCTCATGATTAGAATTATAGCCGAGTTCGAGCCCCGCAAACCACCTTCCGGACCGGGCGCCATGCGGCGCCGGCGGGCGGACACACGTTGACAACCCCGGAGGCGGGCTGCTATAACTCCACTGTGCGCCGGAAACGGACGCGGCAAGGGGGTGTTTCATCGTGGATTACGACGGTCCCAGTAGATCGGTTCACTCCATGTCCACGGTGATCCCCGTGGCCATCTATGACGCCCTCCATCCGGCGCGGCGCCTCACCCCCTGAAACCTTTCCCGGCGGGCTCTTGCGCCCCGGCCTGCGCCGGATGGCAGGGCTTTGGGGGGAAGAGCCATGCCCGCAGCCCTCATCGCCCAACGGCTGCATGCGCGCGATTTCGAAGGGGCCAAGGCCCTCCTCAACCAGCTGCCCGCCGCGGAGGCCGCCCAGGTGCTCAGCGCGCTGGCGGAAGCGGATCGGGCCGTCGCCTTTCGCCTGCTCGACAAAGATCAGGCCATCGCCACCTTCGAGCAGCTGAATGCCGACGAGCAGCGCTCGCTGGTGCTGGCGATGGAGAGTTCCGAAGCCATCGCGATCATCGAGGGGCTGGATCCCGACGACCGGGCCGCGCTGTTTGACGAACTGCCCGCGAAAGTGGCCAAGCGGCTCCTGGCCGACTTGCGCCCCGAAACCCGCGCCCAGATCCACATGTTGCTGAACTACCCCCCCGACAGCGCCGGGCGCATCATGAGCCCCAACTACGTCATGGTGCGGCGGTACGCCACCGTCGGCGAAGCCCTAGAGGCGGTGCGCCGTTCGCCCCTCAAGCGGGAGGGCATCGCCGTCGTGTTTATCACGGACGCCACCCGCCGCTACGAGGGTTTCGTCCGCCTGACGGACCTCGTGAAGGCCGACCCGGACACGCCCGTGAGCGAGCTCATCGAAGGCGCGGACGTGCGGGTGGCGGCCAGCGACGCGGCTACGGCTGCGGCCCGGCTTTTGCAGCGGCTGGACTTGCCCGCTGTGCCGGTGGTGGACCGGGAAAACCGCCTCGTGGGAGCGGTCACCTTCGACGACGCCATGGACATATTGGAAGAGGAATCCTCCGAGACCATGTATCAAAAGGCGGGCGTCGCACCGGTTGGCCAAGGCGCCGACGTCGTCCGCAGTGAGCGCCTCACCTGCGGTTCCATCCTCTATCCCGTCCGGGTACGAATCTTCTTCCTGCTCATTACCTTGGCCGGAGGGCTCGCGGTCGGGCGCATCATCGAACACTTTGAGAGCGTCATCACCTCGGTGACCGCCGCGGCGGTGTTCATCCCCATGATCATGGACATGGGCGGCAACGTGGGCACGCAGTCGACGACCATCTTTGCCCGGGGGCTTGCCCTTGGCCACATCGATTTGTCCCGCTTCCTGCGCCACTTGTGGTGGGAAACGCGGGTGGGGATGATGCTGGGCCTCATCCTCGGCGTCGTCGGCGGCGCTATCGCCTACGTCTGGCAAGGAGCGCCCAACGGGCTGCCGGAGCTGGGCATCGCCGTCGGCGTGTCCCTGTTCATCTCCTCCACCCTGGCGTGTTTCCTGGGCTTTCTCATGCCCTGGGCACTCCTCAAATTGGGGCTGGACCACGCCGCCGGTGCAGACCCGTTCCTGACGACCCTCAAGGACTTCACGAGCTTGACCATCTATTTCTTCCTCGTTGTGTTCTTGCTGGGGCTGTCCGGCTGAGTGCCGCCCGCGGCGTTCCGGTTGCGGGCGCCCAAGGACGGGCGCATGCGTTCCAGCGCGGCCATCGCCCCGGGACCGGCCGCGTCGCTTGCCAACGGCCCAGGCGCATGCCATCATAAAGGCATGGGAACGCGTGCTGACAGCCGGAACCGCGTCGAAACCAGGGATCGCACCGCCGGCCGCTCCGAGGCGGACCGGGCGGCACTGGCGGACTATATCCTGGGCCTGTTGGAGCAGGCAGGCCACCGCGTGACGGAGCCGCGCGTCCAGCTGATCCAGGCCGTCGTCGCTTGGGAACGGCAAGCCTTTACCGGGGAGGACCTGTACGCGGAGCTGCGCCCGACGGGACTGGGCCGCGCCACCGTGTTTCGCACCCTGAGGCTCCTGCAGGAACTCGGCGTCCTGACACGCCTGCACCTAGCCGACGGCTGCCAGCGCTACGTGGTCACCCCGCCCGCCAGCGGCCACAGCCCGGAGCACATGGACCGGCTCATCTGCCGCCAGTGCGGACGGGTGGCATACCTCGACGAGTGCCCCATGGAGGGGTCGCTGGCCCGCATCGCACAGGCCACCGGGTACCGGGTGGACGGTCATCACCTGGACATCGTCGGCTTGTGCGCGGAGTGCAGCGCTGCCAGTTGATCCCTACCCCCGGTGTGCCGCTCCGCTGCCTTTTGCGCCGCCTCCGCCTTTCTAATCTTGCCTGTGCGAGCCCAATCTTCCCTTTACAAGGCCTCCCGGGTGGGATACACTAGAGATACTTGTTGATACTTAGTATCACTAACGCACCGGACACGGGCCTGTCGCAAGGGAACGCCCGTCAAGGAAGGATGTCCGATGGCAAACCGATTGCGGCCGGCCCTTATCGCTGCCCTCGCCGGCCTCACCGGACTGCTCGTCCTGGCATTGCTCTCCATCCTGCAACTGGCGCACCCCGAAGGCCGGACGGCGCCGAAAACCATCCATGTGGTGACGACTAGCAGCGTCTTCGCCGATTTCATCGCCAACGTAGGCGGCGAACGGGTGCAGGTGACCTCGCTGGTACCCGCGGGCGCCGACCCCCACACGTGGGAGCCGACGCCGCGGGAGATACGGGCCGTCAGCACCGCGGACATCTTCGTCTACAACGGCCTCGGGCTTGAACTGTGGGCGCCGCGGCTCATCGAGGCCGCCGGTCGCCCGGACCTCATGACCGTGGAGCTGAGCCAAGGCCTGGTGCCCCTGGAGTTGGGCGAGGACGACGGACACCGGGGGCACGCGGGGGAAGGCAACCCCCACTTTTGGCTGGACGTCACCTACGCCATCCATTACGTGCGCCGCATCCAAGAGGCGCTGGCGGCCGTTGACCCATCCGGCTTGGCCTACTACCAAGCCCGGGCCGACGCGTACGTGGCGGAGCTCGAGGAACTCGACCGCTGGATCTTCGCGCAAGTGGAGCAGATCCCGCCGGAGCGGCGGGTGCTGGTCACTTACCACAACGCCTACGCGTACATGGCGCGGCGCTACGGGCTCGAAGTGGCCGGGTTTCTGGTGCCCAACCCGGACCGGGAGCCGCCGGCCCAGGTCATGGCCCAACTGACCCGCATCCTGCGGGAGCGGCAGGTGCCGGCGGTGTTTGTAGAGCCCCAGGTCGACGCGCGGCTGGCGGAAACCCTAGCCCGGGAAGCAGGCGTGCGCGTCGGCGTGCTCTACACCGACTCCCTGACCGCGGACGTGCCCACCTACGTGGCGATGATGCGGGCCAACGCCCAAACGCTCGTAGAGCTGTTGCGGTGACGAGCCGGCGGGCGATGCGCTTCTGGCTGGCAGGTCCCATCCCCTGCCTGTAAAGCACACCCCGCCCAAGCTGCCGCTCCGGGCGGCTGGTGAAGGGAGGGCAAACGATGTCCGATGGCGACACGCGGATCTGCGTCGAGGTTAAGGACCTGACCGTCGGCTACGACGATCGCATCGTCCTGCGCGGCATCAACTGGACCGTGCCCTGCGGCACGTCGGCGGCCATCATCGGGCCCAACGGGGGAGGCAAGTCGACTCTCCTGCGCACGCTGGTCGGCCGCCTGCGGCCTGCGCAGGGTACAGTCCGGATCTTCGGGCGGCCGCCAGAGGAGGCCCGGCCCCTCATGGCCTACCTGCCGCAAAACGAAGAGATCGACTGGCGGTTTCCCATCCGGGCCATCGACGTGGTCATGCAGGGGCTCTTGGCCCGGACCCCCTGGTGGCGGCCGCCGGGCAAGGACGCGTTGGCCCAGGCCATGGCGGCCCTGGAGCGGGTCAACCTGGCGGATGAAGCGCAGCGGCCGGTTGGGGCGCTGTCCGGCGGCCAGCGGCAGCGGGTATTGCTAGCCCGGGCGCTGCTCCAGGACGCCCAGCTCATCCTCCTGGACGAGCCGGCCACGGGGCTCGACGCCCCGGCCCAGCACGAACTGCTGGACGTGGTGGACGATCTCAAGCGGGACGGGCGCACCGTGATCGCCACCACCCACGACCTCAACTGCCTGACGGACCACTTTGACACCGTGCTGTGCCTGCGGGGCGAGGTCGTCTGCCAGGGGCCCCCGGAAGAAGCGCTGAAGCCCGAGCACCTGCTGGCCGTCTTCGGCAAGCACGTGCCGCTGCTCACCGCCGAAGGACGGGTGACCATCTTTGAGCACCATCGTTGAGTTCCTGGCAGAACCATTTCACTTCAGCTTCATGACCCGGGCCTTCGTGGGCGTGTCGCTCATCGCCGTGCTGGCAGGGGTCGTCGGCGCTTTTGTGATGCTCAAAGGTCTCGCCTTCATCGGGGACGCCATCGCCCACGCGGCCTTCGGCGGCCTCGTCGCGGCCATGCTGCTGGGCGTACCCCTGCACCTGGGCGCTCTCGCTTTCGCCTTGTTGACCGCGGCGGGCTTGACCGCTCTCAGCCGCAAGACCGGACTGCGAGCCGACACATCCCTCGCCATCCTGTTCACCGGCACTTTCGCCTTGGGAGTGCTGGGCCTGGCCACCCGGCCCAACTTCGCCGGGGACCTCTCGGCCCTGCTGGTCGGGTCCGTGCTGGCTATCCGCCCGGCGGACATCTACTGGATCCTCGCGGCTGCGGCCATCACCGGGCTTGTTCTGGCGGCCGCGTACCGGCACCTGGTGTACATCAGCTTCGACCCCCAGGGCGCCGAAGCCGCCGGCTTGCCTGTCGCCGGGTTGCAATGGCTCCTGTTCTCCCTCGTCGCGCTGACAGTCGTGGTTTCGCTGCAGGCCGTCGGCGTCGTGCTGGTGGTCGCCCTCATGATCACGCCGGCGGCTACCGCCGCATTGTTTGTGCGCAGGCTTGAGCGGCTGATGGCTGTGGCCGTCCTCTGCGGCTTGTCTGCCACCTGGATCGGGCTCTACGCGTCCTACTACCTCTCCACCCCTGCGGGAGCGACGGTGGTGACGGTAGCCACCGCGCAGTTTACCGCCGGGCTCGCCTTGCACAAGCTGCTGACCCGCCGCCGTTGATCAGTTGCAAATGCGGGGAGTACGATCGGGGATGAATCCCGGGAGTACTATCGGGGATGAGCGAGGTGGACCCCACGTTGACACAAGCCGAGTCCAACGCTGTCGGCGGGCCTCTCACGCCGCGACAGGTGCGCCTGGTCTTCTCCGGGCTCATGCTCGGGATGCTCGTAGCGGCCATCAACCTAACGACCGTCGCGCCCGCCCTGCCCCGCATTG
>PKQR01000143.1 GCA_017578085.1 Bacillota bacterium | reverse complement strand
CCCGGGCACTGCTGAACGCAATCCCGGATCCGGATCCTGAGAACGCCCACCGCTTCAGGGAGGTGCCCGCCGGCGAGCCGCCGAGCTTGATGAACCCGCCGTCCGGCTGCCGCTTCCATCCCCGCTGTCCGTCAGTGATGAGGGGCGTCTGCGACGTCGAAATCCCGCCGGACGTGGAGATGGGGCCCGCGCATAAGGTGGCTTGCTGGCTGTATCGGGAACATGTCCAACCGCAGAGCGCTTAGGCTCATCCTCATCGGCGGGGTGCTAGTGGTCGCCGGGTGGTTCGCGATCGTCCTAATGACCATGCGCATCCTGCCGTTGAGCTACCTCCTGGCCTTCCTGTCCTACGCCTGCTCCCTGGGGGGGCTTGCGGCCGGGCTCCTGGGCCTCGTGATGTTCGTCCGGCTGCGGTAGCGCCCGGGACAGGTTCCAGGGCGTTTTTGCCGAACAATAGCCCCATCGGCTTAAGCAGGAGGTGTCTTCCCCGTGAACAACGACGTTCCGCGCCGGCCTGTGCGCGGCTATACCCTGGAAACCCTGGCCATCCACGGCGGCCAGGCGCCGGATCCGACCACCGGGAGCCGGGCCGTGCCCATTTACCAAACGACGTCCTACGTGTTCCACGACACGCGGCATGCCCAGGAGCTGTTTGCCCTCGATGAGGCGGGCAACATCTACAGCCGCATCAGCAATCCCACCGTGGATGTGCTGGAAAAGCGCGTCGCCCTGCTCGAAGGCGGCGTCGCCGCGGTGGCCTTCGCCAGCGGTCAGGCGGCCATGACCGGTGCCATCCTGACCATCGCGGGCGCAGGGGACGAAGTTGTGGCCTCCGCGCACCTGTACGGCGGCACGGTTACCCTGTTTGCTTCCACACTGGCGCAGCTGGGCATCAGCGTCAAGTTCGTCGACCCGACCAATCCCGACAACTTCCGCGCGGCCATCACCGAGCGCACCAAGGCCATCGTCGGGGAAACCATCGGCAATCCGCGACTGTCGATCTTGGACATCGAAGCGGTGGCCAAGATCGCCCACGACCACGGCATCCCCCTCATCGTCGACAACACCTTCGCCACGCCCATGCTGTGCCGGCCCATCGAATGGGGTGCGGACATCGTGGTGCACTCCGCCACCAAGTGGCTCGGCGGCCACGGCACGTCCATCGGCGGCATCGTGGTGGACGGCGGGCGGTTCGACTGGGGCAACGGCCGCTTCCCGCTCCTCACCGAGCCGGACCCCACCTATCACGGTTTGCGTTTCTTCCACGAGTTCGGGACGCTCGCCTTCGCGACGCGGCTGCGCACCCGCTTCCTGCGGGATATCGGGCCGTGCATGAGCCCGTTCAACGCGTTCTTGATCCTGCTCGGCGTGGAAACGCTGCACGTGCGCATGCAGCGCCACTGCGAGAACGCCCTCGCCGTCGCCAAGCACCTGGAGAACCACCCAGCGGTCGCGTGGGTGCTGTACCCGGGACTGCCCAGTCACCCCCAGCACCACCTGGCCCAGAAATACCTTAAGGGTGGATACGGTGCCATGGTGGTCTTTGGCATCCGCGGCGGCAAGGAAGCCGGGGCGCGGCTCATCGACCGCTCCGTGCTCTGGTCGCACCTGGCCAACGTGGGCGACGTGAAAAGCCTCATCATCCATCCGGCCAGCACCACGCACCAGCAGCTGTCGCCTGAAGAGCAGGAACGGGCCGGCGTCAGCCCTGATCTGGTGCGCCTGTCGGTGGGGCTTGAGGGCGTGGCGGACCTCATCGCCGAGCTTGACGACAATCTGTACATGGCCACTGGGCTAGGCCAGCCCGGCGAGCCCATCCTCAACAGCGAAACCGTGATCCGCCGCGTCGCCGGCAACGCTACCGTGCCCATGGAGGACGGCAGCGGCCGGCGGCGGCCGCAGGTTATCGCCGTGGTGGGCCTCTCGCCCGACCCCAGCCGTCCCAGCTACCGCGTGGCCCGGAAGCTCCAGCGCATCGGCTACAAGATCATCCCCGTCAACCCGCGGGGTGGCACCATATTGGGCGAGAAGGTGTACGCGAGCCTTAAGGAGATCCCGGTGCCGGTGGATGTGGTGCAGGTGTTCCGGGCGCCTGAGGCCGCACCCGGCATCGCGCGGGAAGCCGCACAGCTGCCCGGACGGCCCGTGTTCTGGCTGCAGGAAGGTATCGAGAGCCAAGAGGCGGCCGAGATCGCGGCCGGGGCCGGGCTCCCGGTTGTGATGAACCGCTGCCTGTGGAAAGAGGTGCAGCGGCTCCAGGGTTCCATCGCGACATACCTGACCAAGGTCGAAGCGTCGTCCTAAGTCGGGACAAGGAGGTGAAACGGATGTCGGAGGCGGTCATCACCGTGCGGGATAACGGTCCCCTGCGGGTCACTGGTCCCGTCGTCCTCGAAGACGCCGAGGGCAACCGCTTTGAGACCAAGGAGCAGTTCTTCCTTTGCCGCTGCGGCATGTCCAAGAACAAGCCGTTCTGCGACGGCTCCCACAAGCAAGGCTTTGAAAGCGCGCCGCGCGCCCGGTAGCCAAGAAGCGGCCGGCCCGACCCGCGCACCCGCGGGTCGGGCCGGTTTTCCCTTGCCCCATTCGTGCAGCGTCGCGCAGGGAGGCCGGCTAGGCCGCCACCCCCAGCACGCCGCCGAGCGCCCCGGCCATGAACCCGTACGCCGCCGTCTTGAGCCCCGCGGCGGTGGCAAGCGCCCCTATCCCCTCCCCCGGGGACAGCATCCACGAGACCAAGAGCAGGTATGCCACGCCGACCAGGCCACCGTGGAGCCATCCGAGCCGGTGGGCTCTGCGCCCCGCGGCAAACCCGCCGGCCCCGACCGCCAGCAGGTTCAGGCCCTTGAGCAAGGCGTCGGGCGCGTCCCATGCCGGCGTCAAGGCGACCGCAAGCCCTACCGACACCGCGAACGCCAGGGAGGCGAGAAAGGTCACCCCTAGACCGTGCAGGATAGATCCGACGCCCAAAGGGAACCTGCCGTTCCCGCCGTCTGCGCTGCGCAAAAGGCTCGGCACCCCGGCCCCCCTCCCTTGTGGACCCAGCCGGGCGCATGGAGCGCGCCCAGCCGCCTACCGCACCTTATGCCGGCCCGTGGTTGCCTATGCGCTGCGAGGCAGCGGGGCTGCGACGCCGACCGCACTGCGCTAAGACGAAGCGCGGGCGGCGTTGGCTGCGGCGATGATGACCTGGGCGATGTGCTCGGGCACTTCTTCGTAGTGGTCCATCTGCATCCGGAACCGGCCGCGGCCTTGGGTAATGGAGCGCAGATCCACGGCGTAGCGGGTCAGCTCCGCCAGCGGCACATGGGCACGAATGACCTGGTTGCCGTTGTCGGGATCCATGCCGAGGATGCGGCCGCGCTTCTTGTTAAGGTCGCCGATGACATCGCCCATGTACCGTTCGGGCACGACCACTTCCAGGAGCATGATGGGTTCCAGCAGCACGGGCTGCGCTTCCATGAAGCCCTTCTTAAACGCTATGGAGGTGGCGATCTTGAAGGCCATTTCCGAGGAGTCGACGCTGTGGTACGACCCGTCGAAGAGCGTCACCTTGACGTCGACCACAGGATAGCCGGCCAGCACGCCTTCTTCCATCGTCTCCCGGGCGCCCTTCTCTACGGCCGGGATGTACTGCTTGGGAACGGCGCCGCCGAAGATTTTGTCCTCGAACTCAAACCCGCCGCCGGGCGGCAGCGGCGACAGCTCCAGCCACACGTGCCCGTACTGGCCGCGCCCGCCGGTCTGCTTCTTGTGCTTTCCCTCGACCTTGACGGTGCCGCGGATGGTTTCCCGATACGGCACCCGCGGCGGCACCAGTTCCACTTCGACGCCGAACTTTTTCTGGAGCCGTGAGGTGATGACCTCCAGGTGCACGTCGCCAAGCCCTGAGACCAAGAGCTGCCCGGTTTCGCTGTTCTTTTCGGCCGTGAACGTCGGGTCTTCTTCCAAAAGCCGCGCCAAGGCGACGCCGATCTTTTCCTCGTCGCCTTTGGACTTGGGCACCAAGGCCAGCGTCAGGTTGGGCTTCTCAAACTCGATCCCGGGCAGCTTCACGGGCCGGTCTTTGCGGCTCAAGGTGTCGCCGGTGGTGGTGACCTGCAGCTTGGAGACGGCGCCGATGTCGCCCGCGCTGATCTCCGTCACGGGGATCTGCTCCTTGCCCCGCAGCATAAAGAGCTGCCCGACGCGCTCCTCCTTCTCTTTGTTGACGTTGTAGGCGTTGCCGTCGGATCGGAAGGTGCCGGAGAAGACCCGGAACAAGGTGAGGCGCCCGACGTACGGGTCGGAGATGGTCTTGAACACCAGCGCCGCCAAGGGGCCTCCGGGGTCGGCCGTGCAGGCCACTTCCTCGCCGTTGCGCGGGTCAGTGGCCTTACGGGCGGGTGCGTCGGCGGCCGACGGAAACAGCTGTACGATGCCGTCCAGGAGCGCCTCGACGCCGATAGGAATCAGCGACGACCCAAGCCAGACGGGTACCACCTGGCCGGTGCGCACCGCGCCGGCCAGCGCCGTGCGGATCTCCTGCGCGGTGATCTCTTCGTTTTCCAGGTACTTGAGGGTGAGCTCGTCATCGGTGGCGGCGACGGCCTCCATCAGCCAGTCCCGCATGGCTTCCACCTGGCCCCGCACATCTTCGGGCACCGGGCCGGCGGCCAGCTTGTCACCCGAGCGGGTATAGGCCTGCAAGGAGACCAGGTCGACGAACCCGCGGAAGCTGTCCGCCTGGCCGATGGGCACCTGCAGGGGAACCACGTTGTTGCCGAACATTTCCCGCAGCTGGCTGACGGTCCGCTCAAAGTTCGCGTTTTCCCGGTCCATCCGGTTGACAAAAAACGCACGGGGCAGCCCGTGCGTACTCGCCATTTCCCATACCTTTTCCGTTCCCACCTGGACGCCGCTGGCCGCACACACGACGCACAACATGGCGTCGGCTGCGTGGAGGGCGCCCTGGACCTCGCCGACAAAGTCGAAGTACCCCGGCGTGTCCAGCACGTTCACCTTGTGATCTTGCCACTCACAAGGTATTAACGACGTGCCGATGCTGATGCGCCGCTTGATTTCCTCCGGGTCCCAGTCGCTTACCGTGTTGCCGTCGTCCACCTTGCCCATGCGGCTCAGGGCCCCGCTGACATACAGCATGGCCTCGGCCAGCTGGGTCTTGCCCACCCCGCCGTGGCCGGTCAGGACGACGTTACGGATCTGTGGCGCCTGATAGCGCTTCAACGGTGACCCCCTCCTTGCAGCGGCGACCGAAAGACGCCTACTGTTTGCTTGTACTGAATAATGCTACTTCTGTAAACGGGGGTCCCTTCCCTGCCTTGCGCAGCCGGCCTCACGCGCTCCGGCCCGCCGGCAGCTCCTCCAGGGCGCGCATCACCATTTTCAAGTCTTCCCAGGCCAGCTTTTTGTTGGCGGGAAACCGCAGGAGGGCGGCCGGGTGGAAGGTGACCGCCACCAGCCGCCCGTCCACCTCAAAAAACCGGCCGCGGCTCTTGGTGACGCTCGCGC
>PKQR01000027.1 GCA_017578085.1 Bacillota bacterium | reverse complement strand
CAGAAGGGGCCGTCCTCCGTCAACCCCACGTCCAGGCCCAGCACCTCCCGCTCCCCGGCGTCCGTGACACCTACGGCCACCACCAAGGCCATGTTCAGGACGCGGCCGCCTTCGCGCACCTTGACGTTGTCAAGGTCGCTTGAGATCTGGGTCTCCCGCAATTTCGATGCTATTGGGCAGCCTTGATAGTATGGCAGCCCAGTCTCCCCCCTCAGCATCCCATCGCCAGGAGCCTCCGCCTCAACAGCTCAATCCCTGCTCGCCCATACATCTGCCGTTTTAAGAGTTTCAGCTTGTTAATGTGACCTTCCACCGGCCCGTTGCTCCATGGCAACGTCAACGCGTTCATCACCGCGTCCATGTCCTGCTCAATGCTCCTGGCAAAGCCTCGGATCGGCCCCAGCGATGATCGGCTTGCCTGCTCAAGCCAGGAGCGCAAGGCTGCGGTGTTTCCTTCCCCGAGGATCTTCCGAAAGGCTTGCAACAACGCATACGCCTCCCGAAGTTCGGGCGAGGCATCGAGGACCAAGCCGAGCAGACGGTGCTCCTCGTCGCCAAGCTTCTCTGGAGGACGAGCAAACCACCGCCTCAGCCGTTTGGGACCCAGGCGAACATGGCGAATAACTGGTTCGCGTGCCGGTCGGCTGCGCAGTGTCTTCACGAAATCCTTCACGATGGTGATTCCGCCTCGATAACCCTGACCAACGATTTCCCGGTACAAAGCTGCAGCATTGTGACACCCTTCCTGCCACCGGGCTAGGATGTAGGAGCGGTACGGGTCTAGAATGCTCGTTCGCTTTCCCCTTGGTTTCGGAAGAGGACACTCGGGTGCGTCGAGGTATCGGCGCACGGTTCGGCGGTCAATTCCCAACTGGGTCGCAACGGCACAGATGGAGTGGGTCTTGCGGTACAGTTCGTGAACCTGTTCATACAGGGCTTGCCGCCGCTCAACCTCCCGGCGAGTCTCACGAGCGCTGGGTTGTGGCGAGGCGGACACGATCTCCACCGGCTGGGCGGGCTCGAGGGGAATGGGTGGGATGGAAACACCGACAAGCACTCGTTCCGCCACGTCGCCGAGGTTCCTCAGCAGGTGCCAGCGGTCGGCCACTTGCATGGCGTGAGGAGCTCCCAAGGCGGCTCCGTCTGCATACACGCCGGCGCGATCCCGAGTGACGACTTCAATGCCGGGATATCTGGCTAGCCATTGAGCAAGCACTTCCGTTCGGGTCTCCGGCAACAAGTCCACGGGACGCCTCGTTTCGAGGTCACACACGATGGTTCCGTAGCGTACGCCTTTGCGCCACGCCCAGTCATCAATGCCCACGACCCGCAGGTTGGCAACCGGAGTGATCTCCATGCAGTAAATCAGGCGGAGAATGGTGTCCGGGCTGACGGGAGCGTGAAGGTCCTGGGCCAGCCTGGCACCGGCTTCGCCGCCCAAGAGGACCCCGATCCGTGTCAGCAGGTCGTCGAGTCGTTTGGTGCGGCGAGCATGGGGACGGACGAATTGGGGAAAGCGTTCGGCGAATACACGGCGGCGACAGGTGGGGTTGTTGCAGCGGAATCGGCGAACGGTCAGGTGGATATTGACCGTTCGACCGTCGGCGGGCAAGTCCATGAGGAAGCGGGTATAACGGCTATGCTTTCGGCGGGAGACCCGACCACACAGGGGGCACTGGGCCCCTGATCGGGAGCTCTCGACGGTGAGGGTGATGTCGGACGGCGAAGACTCTTGCCTCTGGATGTTCAGACCGAGGTGCCGAAGGCGTTTCCACACAGCCGCGCAACCCCATGGCAAATAGCTGCGAAGGGGTTCGCGGCTTGCCAGGAAATTCCTCCAAGTCGTGACCTACCTGCACCGAAATTGCGGGAGACCCAACATCATTTCGGCGTTGACACGAGCTGCGGCTCGTGACCGATTTCCTGTACGGCGGGCAATCGGTGTACCGGTTTCACGCGCCGCCCTCCCGCAGCGGCGAGGAGCTCATCGCCGGGTTCATGGCGGCAGTGGCCCGCCAGCCGCTGATCACGCTGGTGACGTCCACGCCCGTGACCGGGCTGATCACCGATGAGGCGGGGGCGGTAGCGGGAGTTTGGGCGGGCGGCGACCCCGGACAGGGCGGGGAAGCCATCCGGGCCCGCAAAGTGATCCTCGCCAACAACGGCTTCGGCGGCAATGCCGAGATGGTGCGCCGGTACTGTCCCGAGATTGCCGGCGCTCTGTATTTCGGCCACCCCGGCAATACGGGCGACGGGATTCGCTGGGGGATGGAGCTCGGCGCCGCGACGCGCCACATGGACGCCTTTCAGGGCCACGGCTCCGTGGCATATCCCCATGGCTTGCTGGTCACCTGGGCCATCATGGAAAAGGGCGGACTGCTGGTAAACAGCCTCGGCCGCCGCTTTACCAACGAGAACAGCGGCTACTCCGCCGCCTCCGTGGAGGTCCAAGCGCAGCCCGAAGGCCTGGCCTACGTGGTTTTCGACGAGCGGATCTACCGGGACATGCAAGCGCACGATCCCAACTTCACCGAGCTGGTGGAGTCCGGTGCCGTGCGGGGCGGCTGCGACCTCGAGCCGCTGGCGGAGACGCTGCGGGTGGACGGGCCGGGTCTTGCCGAAACCGTGCGCCTTTACAACCAGGCGGCGCGAGGCGAGATCCCGGACGCCTGGGGCCGCACCCAGTTCGGGTTTGCGCCGCTGCAGGCTCCCTTCTACGGCATCCGGGTGCGGGCGGCGCTCTTCCACATCCACGGCGGCCTTGCTGTCACCGGAATGCGCAGCCGCTGCGGGAGGACGGGACGCCCATACGCAACCTCTTCTGCGGCGGTGGCGTGGCGGTGGGCATCCCGGGCAACGGCTGCCGCGGCTACTCACCCGGAAACGGTCTGTTGACAGCGTTGGGCTGGGGGCGCATCGCCGGTGTGACCGCGGCGGCCCAAATCCAAGCAGGGGAGTGAACCTTACGGCCCGTGACCCGAGGGGCGCCCAGGCCGGCGGGTTGGTGGCCGCCGATCCGGAAGTGGTACCCGCGCACTGCGGGTTGCCCGTCCTCCTAGAGTCATGACCGCTCGCTTGCAGCAGACGCCGTAGGGTGTCCATCAGCACCGTGCACTGCATCAGTCGCTTGGACCCGAGTTGGATATCGGTCACCCGGATCCGGCGCAGTTGGTGCCAAACGGCTCCCGGCACTATGTCAGCGAAATCCGAGCCCATACTTCCTTTTTATTGGAGATCATTGGCTCGAGGATGTGTCAACGGTTCTCCGTCTCCTGTACGGTTAGGAGTGCGGATCGCTTCGAGAAACGCGATGACATCCTCGATCCGTGACGCGAGACGTTCTCGCATGGAGCTGTCACGGCAAACAAATCCCGCTGCTCCTGCGTAGCGGACGTAAACGTTGTCGGCGATGAGAAACCGGGCCCGGCCGGCCGGGCTGTCCCCATTGGTCAACGTCACAGGACCGTGGACGACGCGGAAAGGAATGCCCCTGGCCTGCAGTTCCTCATATAACCTCCACTCCGGTTCGGTTTCCAGCAGCAACTCAGACAGAACCTGAGCGCGCTCGAGTCCGAGTCGCGACGTCCAACGGTGGGAGGACAGCCGCTGACCGCGGCCATCGGGGCCGATGTTCTCGATAGGAAAGGCCAGGGTGCGTACCTCGCCCAGCTTGTATACGACCTGCGGCTCGTCCAGGTCCCGATGGGGTTGCCAAGGAGTATGGATGTCCCGTCGCGGGACCACTTGCACGTCCAAGACCGGCGCTACATGGGTCACCGCGCCCGGCGCCGGGTGGCGGAGGGGTGCCGGCGAGTAGATGGCGACCCAGCGAGCCACAAACTGGCGTTCCTGAGTGCGGCGCAGAGGCATGTAGTAGCATCGCTCCTCGATGATCCATTGCAGGTGTTGAGCGGGATTGTCACCGCGCAGGACACCGATGAGCACCGGTTCGCTCGCGGCTTGACGCCACTTTTGCATTTGCTCATGGGCCCGATGGGCGATGGCTCGCTCCGCGAGGGCCCAGCTGCCCCGCTGCATCGCCTGACGGAGCCACTCCCTGAGGTAGTCCGTGTGGCCCGGCAATAACGGAACGGCACCGATACCCAGCCGCTCCAACGATTTCCACAGCCGGCTCTCCCGAAAGGTGCCGGGTTCTGGCTCTCTGTAAGGAAACGCCGCAACCGCTTGGACCACCGCATGCTTGGGCCGCCCCGCGGAGTCTGTGTCGCTTTCCAGGATCGCGTCTCGGTACCGATGCAGGACATTAATCGCGTCCTCGGGAGGGCCGGGCGAGCCGTAGCGGTCTTGGTAACGGTCGGACGCGTCTATCCGGTACTTGGCGTCCATCACCAGGTGTAACGACGGCCAATCGCGATCGGAGATAGTCACCACCAGGTCGGGCTCCTGAGGAACGAGCGTCTCGGTCTCGAAACGAGGATTGTACCGGATCGCGATTTGCCGGCCGTCGGCGGAAGAGAAGATGGTCTGGGTCTCGTGACCTGCGCGGAGGGCCACCTGCAAACCGTCTTGCCGGACACGAAACAGATCCTTAACCCGGATGGGTTGTCCGCTTTCTTCGGCCATAATCTGCAACAACGCCAAGTAGCACCAGTACTCGTAGAGGCGGTCAAGGTCTTTCACCGAAAGGCGCAGGGGGTCCCCCTCGAGCCGCAAACCGAGGGCGAGAGCGAGGCATGCCCGATACGCTTCTTGGTAGCCGGGCGCGGCCATGAGCTGCAGCGACGCGAAACCTGCCGGTGGAGGACCTGACGCGGCCTCCAGGGGCTCAAGGCGGGCCAACCGTACGATGCGGCTCTCCAGTTGGCGCAGCTCCTTCAACGTCTGGTCGCGTCGCTCACTGCGAGGACGCCTCGCCTCCGTCTGCAATAGTCGGTCCAGGCGCCGGCGAATGCGGTCCACCTGCGCGGCCAGCCAACGGTGCTCGGGGGTGTCCAGGGTGGGGCGGGCGCTTCGCACGGGGATAAGGCTGCGGACGCGGGTCCCCGAATCCAGCGGTTGCCAGGACCCTGCGCCAGCACCGCGACGTACAGCCGATCGCACCGTGCTGTCGAGACGCCGGATGCGTTCCGACCGCGTCATTATCGATGTGCGAGACAACGCGCGCACGGGCCGCCTAGCCACCTGCTGCAGGGCCCGCTCCAGCTGGTCGACAATGTGATGGAGCAAGACCACCCACTCTAGGTCTGTGGGCTGCGGTACCCGGGCGGCCATGCCCAGCCGGTAAGTAGCTCGCATGTACTCAAGGGCCAACCCCATTAGGATGTCTTGGGTTTCGGCCAGGAGGCGCTCGTAGTCTGAAACGTAATCGAGCTTGGTGGGAAATACCTCGACCTCAAAGGAGAATTCCGGCTGCCCGCCCAACACAATAGTGAACTCACTGCGCCCTACCTGGTTTCCGAAATTGACAAGTCCGTAGACAATGGAGCCATGCCGCTCGTGGCGCAACGACCCCAGTAGCACCGGGTCCCGGTGGCGCACATCCACCCGCTGCCCGTCTTTGGACTCAAGGAATATCTGGTAATCGGTTTGCTCAAAGAGGCGAGGCCCCTCGACGAGCTCGGGCGACCCGGCTGCTCCGGTCGGGACACCGGCGCGCCAGCAGCGCACCCACTCGAGTCCGGCTCGCCTTGGGGTGAGGACAAGACGGCCAGGGATGGGTGACGATGGATGGAGAAATGGAGGATCCTCAGCCCGGACACGGGTCCATTTGAGGGAAACCCGATCGGTTTCAATCTTGAACAGCGTCGTCATACCCGCAGACTGTTCAACGCCTTACAGCCAGAACGACGTGAAACCTTCGTCCAAGAGCCGCTCCCACATGAGGGCCAGTCGCGCGGCCGTAACCGGGTAACGCGCGTTCGGGATCATACCGGTTCGGCCGCTAGCGTGCCACGCCGACAGGACGGAATCTGCCTCTTCTTCGTCACGACGCGGTTTCCCGTCAAAGGCCCACCCCAGCAACTGGAGTAGGGCACGGCGCACGGCGTTGCTGCCGCCGACAAGCCGCGGGAGAATTTTCATCTGCAGGGCCAGGTCCAGCGGGTCAACGCGTTCTCCAGCGACCGTGACGAAATAGGCCGAAAGGTCCCGAGCGTGAATGACAAACAAGGCTATCTCATCCCGAGTACGGTATCCCACTTGCAGCTGCGCGTGCCGCAAAAATACGTTAACATCCGTCAGGGTTGCAATGACCTGCTGAACGATTCCCCGCACATCCTCTACGTCCGGTAGTCCACCGAGCCGGATGGCGCGGGGATACCAGGCTTCTACGGGCCAAGCAATTCGCGGGCGTGGGGATGGGGTTTCACGTTGCCAGGCGGACAGGTCAACGTCCGATAGCTCGAGGGTGAAGGCCCGGTCCAACACCTTGCGGCTGAAACCGTGGGTGGTTTCATCCATGTTGATCGTGCCGACGATGGCCAGATTGCGGGGAAGACCGAGCTGGGCCCACTCGGCGTCACTGTCACCGAGGCGCTGGTTGAGCAGTGGGCCGCTCACAAACCCGCCGGAGGGCACGGGGTGACGGTCCTCGAGCCGGCTCAGCACCTCGGCAAAGTATTGCTCGACCCGGGCCAAGTTCATTTCGTCGACAATGCAGACATAATAACGCTCGGGGTTGGCGGCCGCTTCCCGGGCCAACGCGAGCAGGGGGCCCGGTCGGAAGCGACCTTGGAGATCGGTGTAGCCGAGCACATCCGAGCTGTCGGTCCAGTCCGGACGCACCGGAAGGAGGCGCGCTTCGCCGCCCGTGGCTTCTGCCACGAGCGCCGGGAGCTTCGACTTGCCCGTTCCCGATACGCCAGCCAAGATGACGAACGGCTTGGTGCGCAGTGCCGTCACGTACGCGGCAACCTGCCACGGTTCGTAGTGGAACCCACGGGTTCGAATGGCCTCAAGCAAGTCCGGAAAGGCCCCTGCGATGTCGAAAACGCGGGTGTCGGTCTTTTCCGTCGCTGCGGGAGCGGTAGGCGGGGCCGCACCGTCTTCGAGTGGTCCTTCATCGTCGATGGAACCAAGGTAGCGCAAGAGCTCGACTTTTTCGTTGGGGGCTTGTGGGCGTAGGGAAAATACATAAACCCTCCGCAGATTACCGTTCTGGTCGGGCTGTTGCTCCTCGTCCACCCCCTCGACCCGAAAGCGCCCCAGGTAGCGGTACTGGTTGGCCGCTTGCTTCTGGAATCCGTATACGGGGTTGCCGCGTTTGATACTGGAGCTTAGGGCAAGGTTGCCCTTCGTCATGGTCTGGTCGCCAATTAAACCCTCACCGGTGTAGTACAGGATCCCCTTTTCCCAGCGATCGCGGTACGGGTGACTCGCTTGATGTTCGTCGGTATTGCCAAGCGTGGCTCCCGTGATGAAGACCACTAGCTGCGGATCATCGGCATTGCCGCGGAATCGGATGCCCCCTAACAGGCCAACACCGAACGTGTCGGAGAGCTCGCCGTGCGAAAATAGGTGGTCAACTAGAAACAGTGCGATTCGAGGGTGAACGGTGAAATCCACGTAGGGGAGCAGCGCAAGAATTGAGGAGATGGCCGTGCAACGGTACCGGGCTCTGCCTGGAAATTGGTCTAGGGGCAGGATTTTGGCTGCCAAAAGGGTCTTCCAGACGTCCTCAAACCATTCGCGGGGCAGCACCTCTCGTCCACGCTTCGTCGTGACGGCAATACCTTCGTTGAGCCACTGGAGGTAATTGGGGACGCCACGAGCGAGCGTGCGGACGGTGATGCCCGAGCCAATAATCTCCTCGAGACGACGCCAGATTTCCTGAAAGTCTGGAGTGTCCACTGGGCCCACCTCCCCCGAACGACCACTGCCGCGACCATGCGTCGAAATCTTCTTTACCGACGGATACAGCATTTCGAAGGAGAATCCCTGCTCGCATGGGTGTCGGGTCCGGCGGGTCTCTACGGGATGCTCCTCGACGCGTGCAATTCGGAAAGCCGACCAGCGCCGGGAAAGGCCGGCTTGCTGGGGCTGGTACTGAAATCGAGTGGGAGGGGGCGTCTCGCCCCCGTCCCCTCACACCACCTAGCATGCGGGTCCGCACTAGGCAGTCGCCAAGGCTGGCAGATTTACAGGTAGCGATCGACGAGACCGATGAGACCTTGGTAACGCCAGTAGGCGTTCGTCAAAACGCTGTTCAAAGGGCCGGAGGCCATGCGCCCCGGCCCTTTGCGCGCGTGGGCCAATTCGTGCACCCGCCACTCCGGGAGGCCGAACGAACACGCCCGCAGGCGGTGGCGGAGCCAACTATCCAGCGCGCCGAGAACCCCTTTGGCGTCCGCCAGCGCGTAGTACCCGAGCCCTCCGTCCACATCACGGGTGATTCGGCCTATGCGCTCCTACATCGGGATGCTCCAGTGGCGGCGCGTCAGGTGCCGCAACTGTTGCTGGAACCGATGGATGCTTTGCGGCGCTAGGCGAATCCTCGGGCCGTTTGAGCTCCAATAGAGGCTGAACCCTAGGAACTTGCGCCCACGGGCGCTCCACGGCCCTCTTGATCCTCGAAGCAATGTTCTTCGCTATCGTCTGCCGAGAATCCCCACCTCAAGGTTCGACGTTGTGACTCGGCTTGAACGGGTGGCGCAATGTCGCCGAGAATGCCGGCTCTCACCTTCTCCCGTAGGCGGTAGCTAGGCGCGCGAATGTTGAGCGTGATGGAATGGTGGAGGTCCAGGACGGCGGCCATGACGTTGTCGCCAAAGTTGCTCCCCCAATCGCCGTAGCTCTGTCAACGTCGGAACAATGTTGGGTCTCCCGCAAATTTGGTGCAACTGAGCCGCGACCTGGAGGAGTTTCCCGGCAAGCCGCGAATCCCTTCGCAGCCGTTTGGCGTGGGGGCGCGCAGCAGTGTGGAAACTCTTCGGCGTCTCGGTTTGAGCATCCAGAAGCAGGAATCTTCCTCGGCAGACATCACTCTGACCGTCGAGAGCGTCCGGCCGGCAGCGAGATGTCCCCTGTGTGGTCGGGTCTCTCACCGGAAGCATAGCCACTACACCCGCATCCTCATGGATCTGCCTGCTGACGGCCGGACGGTCAATGTCCATCTGACGGTCCGCCGATTTCGTTGTACCAACCCCGATTGTCGTCGCCACGTGTTTGCGGAACGCTTTCCCCACTTGATCCGTCCCCGTGCTCGCCGCACGGAACGGTTAGACAACCTCCTGACCCGTATCGGAGTCCTCTTGGGCGGCGAAGCAGGTGCCCGGCTGGCCCAGGACCTCCGCGCCCCCGTCAGCCCGGACACGATTCTACACCTGCTGAATGTCCTCTGTCCAAACCAAGAGGAAAGCGGTCGACCCTTCTGGACCCTTACCGGGACTACCTCCTGTCCCGGTGGAAGGAAGGTTGCCACAACGCGGCCGCTTTGTACCGTGAGATCGCTCGTAAGGGTTATCCCGGCGGAATCACTATCGTCAAGGATTTTGTGAAGACGCTATGCTCTCAGCCGCAGACAGAGCCTGTCATTCGCCACGTGCGTTTGGGCCCCAAGCGGGTGCGCAGGTGGTTCCTTCGTCCCCAGGAAAAGCTTGACGACGAAGAACGCCGTTTCCTTGGCCTGGTCCTCGATGCCTCGCCTGCGGTTCGAGAGGCGTACTCGCTGCTGCAAGATTTCAGGAAGATCGTCACCGAGAAGAACGCCGATGCACTGCGGTCCTGGCTAGAGCAGGCGACCCGGTCATCGCTGGCGCCGATCCGAGGCTTTGCAAGAAGCCTTGAGCAGGACATGGACGCGGTGATGAATGCACTCAGGCTGCCATGGAGCAATGGGCCGGTGGAAGGCCACATTAACAAGCTGAAACTGTTGAAACGGCAGATGTACGGCCGGGCATGGATCGAGTTGTTGAGGCGCCGCTTCCTAGCGATGGGGACGTAAGAGACCGGAGCCCGCGCCCGGTTCCCTGAACCTCGTGGAAGCATCGAAATTGCGGAAGACCCCGTAAAGGTCGATGCGGTCGAAGTCCAGCGCCACGCCACGTCGCGACGAAGTCCCTCACCGTCGTTCGCGCGCCTTGGTATCCAAGCCCGCGAATTTCCCGGTACAGCTCGGCGGCGTTATGGCAGCCCTCGTTCCAGCGGCGCACAATGTGCTCAATGAGCGCCACCCGCCGCCGATGACGCTCCCGTTGTTCCGCGTCCTTGCGGGTCTCCCGAGGCGGGGGCGGAACCTGCTGGCTTGGGATCGTCGGGGAGAGCGTTTCCTCCACCACGATGCGGGGCAGGCGGAGACCAGCCAACACCCGCTCGGCGACGTCGCCGAGGTTTTTCAGCAGGTGCCATCGATCCGCGACTTGGATCGCCCGGGGAGCGCCGAGCGCGGCTGCGTCGGTTCAGTCATTGGATCGTTGTCTCTGCCACTCCACCAGCAGGCGCCGCTGCATCGATCATCAACTTCCGGGCGACGATGACGATCCATCCGATAATGAAAACAGCGTAGATCCTCTCGATCAGTCCGATGATGTGCTCCAAGCCGCCGTAAAAGATGAAGAAAAAGGCCACGTTGAGCGCCGCCAGGGTGATGAGCAGCGGCGCTGTCTTGTTCCACGACGGCGAGCGGCGGAGGCGCAGGGAAACCAAGAGCGATCCAGCGGAGAAACAGCTGAAGCTGATCAAGCCGAGGATGGCGTGGACAATGCCGTGCCAGCTGGGCGGGTTGATGGTCGGAAATTCGTCAGCGGGGAAAAAGCCTACGCCGGTGAAGCATACGGCGTAAATCCAAAGAAGCAGCATGCCGGCGCGCGATCGGTGCTCGCGGGGAAGAGCGAGGGTCAGCGCCCGGATCAGCGCCATGGAACCCAGCGCCAAAGAGACCGCCGCGACGCACGCCACGACGGGATCCGTCACGGCGTACTCGCTGATGAAGCGCGTCACCGGATCATACTCGGGACGAAAGAAGTGCAGCAGGAGGACGATGGCCGAAAAGAGGCCTGCCCCGCCAAGGGCATAGTGGCAGAGCCGCCGTATGGTTGCAGCGGGGACGATTGCACTTGAAATTTGGGGACCAGCGGCGCTCATGACAGCACACCTTTCTTGGCGTATTATTTCCCTAGGAAACAATATGACTGTACCATGATTTTGTTTCCGCTGTCAACAATAATTTGAAGTCCGTTCAGACGGATTTCACGCCGTCATTGTTAAGGCGTGGGCATCTCAACGCGTGTCGATGACACATTGGAGGTCGGGCCGTGAAACCGCAAGATGGGGAGCTGGGGCCGAGGGAACGAGCGATTCTCGAAGGTTTCAGCCAGATGTGGAGCAAGCTCCAGGCGTTGATGGCCGCGGAGGAGCGAGTCATCCTGCACAACGTGACGCCTACCGAAGTCCACTGCATCGTCATGATCGATCGCCTCGATTCCCCCAACGTGACGGCGCTGGCCAAGGCGCTTCACATGACGCTCGGTGGCGTGAGCAAGCTCACCCGGAGGCTCTTGCGGATGAAAGCGATCGAGCGCTACCAGCGGGAAGGCAACAGGAAAGAAGTGTTCTTCCGGCTCACGCCCAAAGGCGAAGAAATCAAGCGCCAGCACGAAGAGCTGCACCGCAGGAGGTTGGAGCGGGATTTCGCGGTGTACCAGGCCATGACGGAGGCGGAGAAGGAGAGTCTCTTGACCTTTGTGCGCCGCTACAACGAGCACCTCGACCGCGAGCTCGAAAAGCTCGGGAAGTAGAGCTGACGCTCGAGTTGCTCATAGAAGCAGGGCAGCGAAGCCATCCGGCGGCCGCCGACGGTTCTAATGCGTCTTGCGATATCAACGGGTTGGGTGTCGAGGCGCCGCCTGTGGAACCCGTCAAAAAGGGAGGCCGATCATGTCCCGGCTGTACGAGATCTTGGAGCACAACCGGCGCTTCGTGGCTTCGCGGTCGTATGAGGCGTACCGCACGACAAAGATTCCCGAGAAGAAGATGGTCGCGCTCACCTGCACGGACACGCGCCCGATCGAGCTGCGACTACTGCAGTGTCGCATCCATGACGACGTCGTCCGCGTCAGCGTCCTCGGGCAACGGTTCGACCACCAGGCGTCTTCCTCGCGCACGCAGAAGTCTCGCTTCCGCACTCACCGTAGCCTGTCATTCGGAAGCAGAGTCTCATACGGGCTGAACGGCGCCTCCTGCAATTCTGTGGACAGCGCCATCAGCTACTTCAACCCCGAACGCACCACGCCCTCAAGGATCTGGCGCTGGAAGATGATGAAGACAATCATCATGGGAATGACCGCTACGGCGGACCCGGCCGTGATGAGGTTCCACTGCGCCCCCACTTCGCCCGAAAAGAGCGAAATGCCGACGGGGAGCGTGTACATCTGCCGCGTTTCCGTGGCGATGAGCGGCCACAGGTAAGCGTTCCAGTTGCCGATGAAGGTGAGAATCGCCAGTGCGGCCAAGGACGGCTTCACCAAGGGCAGCGCGATGCGCAGGAAAATGCCGAACTCCGACAGCCCGTCGATGCGCCCGGCGTCCAAGAGCTCGTCGGGCAGCGTGGCGAAAGCCTGCCGCATCAAGAACACGCCGAAGGCCGTCATGATGCCCGGAAACAGAATGCCCCAGTACGTGTCCAGCCAGCCATACTGCGCCGACATCTGGTACCACGGCAGCACCAGCATCTCGGTGGGGACAAACATGGTGGATAGGATGAGTACGAAGATGACGTTCTTGCCCGGGAACGGCAGCTTGGCCAGGGTGTAGCCGACGAGCGAGTCAAAAAAGAGCACCGACGCAACAGTGATCGCGGCCACGATGGTGCTGTTCAGAAACCAGCGCGGGAACAGCGTCCGGGAAAATAGCTGCCCGTAGTTGGCCAGCGTCGGGTTGGACGGCAGCAGGTTGAGTGAGAAAACCTCCTGGAACGGTTTCAAGGAGGTGAGCACCATCCAGACAAACGGAAAGAGCATCGGCACGATGCCGAGAATGAGCACGATGTACACGAAAACCGTCGCCGGTTTCACCCGCAACCGCTGTTGACCGCGCACCATCAGTACTCCACCTCGCGGGACGTCAGCCGGATCTGGATCAGGCTGATGATGAGCAGGATGACAAACAGCACCACGACGATGGCGGAGGCGTAGCCCATGTCATACGCCTGAAACGCCCGCTGGTACGTGTAGAGCACCACCGTGAGGGTGCTGCCCAGCGGCCCGCCGGGGTCGTCAAACTTGAGGTTCATGACGTGGGTAAAGAGCTGCAGCATGCCCGTGCTCGGCGCCGCGGTAGCCATGACCAGCGACACCACGATGGTCGGGTTGAGCAGCGGCAAGGTGATGTTCTTGAACGTCTGCCAGCGGTTGGCGCCGTCGATCTGCGCGGCTTCGTAGTAGTCCCGGGGGATGGACTCCAGGCCCGCCAGGAAAAGCAGCACATGGAAACCGAGGAACTGCCAGACGACGACGAAGGTCACCGTGGGCAAAGCCTGCGACGGGCTCGTCATGAACGGCTGCGGGTCGATGCCCAGATACCACAGGACCTGGTTGACAATTCCCAGGTGCGGCGAAAGAAGCAGGCTCCACACCCACGACACCGCCACGGCCGGGGCGACGTACGGTGCAAAGAAGACGGCCCGGAAAAAGCCGCGGAACTTCTTGATGGAGTGCAGCATGAGACCGACGGTCAGGCCCAGAATGAGCTGCGCCGGAACGCCGAGCAGGCCGTACCACAGCATATTGCGAAACGCCTGCAGCAGACGCTGGTCGCTCAGCATGCGGGTGTAGTTGGCAAGCCCGACAAAGCTGCGCTGGTCGGCCTGCACGTGCCAGTCATACAGCGACATCTGAAACGCCTGCAGCGTCGGGAAGATGCGGATGCCGAGGTAGAACAAGAGGGGAAGTGCGAGAAACACGTATGCCCATATGGCCTTCCTCGTCGACAACTTGAGCTTCATGAGAGCTTCCCCTCCTGCTCGTCCGTAAAGGAGGTGGGGGCGGCCCGGCCCAGGCGGTTGCCGCTGCGCCAGGCCGCCACGGTTTCCCTTACCGGCTCCAGAAAGCGTCCAGGAGCGCCTGCTCCTCCTCGGCCGCGATGCGCATGGACTCGGCCGGGTCGACGCCCTGCAGCAGAACCCGGTTGATGGCGTCCACCATGATCTGGCGCTGGCCTTCCTCATCCACGAAGAACGTGGCGTGCGAGTACGGCAGCGACCGGATAAACGGCCCGTACACGGGGTCGGACGCCAGCGCCGGGTCCTCGGCCAGCGACAGCCGCGCCGGGAGCTCGCCGACTTCCCGCAGCCACAACTTCATGGCCTCTTCGGAGGTGATGTAGCGGAGGAACTTGAGGGACGCCTCCAGCTTGGCCTCGCTCTCAAACGCCCGCGGCGTGAGGCCGTTCATCCAGAAGGAGCCGAAGTTGTGCGGCTCGCCGCCGTCGAACACCGGAAGCTCGGCGACGCCCCACTCGAAGTTGTCGCCCACGCCGTTGCGGATGGTGCCGATGGCAAAGGAGCCGTCGACGATCATGCCGATCAGCCCGGCGATGAAACCATCACGATAGGTGGCCCGGCCGGGGAAGAACTCCACGTCGCCGATGCCGTGGGTCAGCTGCCAGCTGCCGTAGAACTCAAGCGCCTTGGCGCCGGCTTCGCTGTTGTAGAGCACCGTCCGGTTGTCGTCGCTGTAAGGCACGCCGCCGAACTGGCGCAGCAAGATCTCGCGGATCAGGTGGTGGTCCTGGCCGGCCGGCCCGAAGCCGTAGCCGAGCTGCACGAAGAACGGCCCACGCTTAATGGCCATGGCCTTGCCCGCGGCGATGAACTCATCCCAGGTGCGGGGCGGCTCCTGGATGCCGGCGGCGTTGAGCATGGTCTTGTTGTAGAACAGGGCCAGCGTCCGCACGCCCGTCGGCAAGCCCCAGTACTCGCCGTTCATGTAGGCGGCCCGCACCATGGGTACGAACTCGCTCTCAATCTCGGCGTGGTCGATGGGCAGCGGCTGCAGGTAGCCCGCGCGCGCCCACGCCGGCAGCCAGCCGTAGAAAAGGTTCGCGATCTCAGGGCCCTGGCCCGCCGGCACCGCCGCCGCGACCCGGGCGCCGTACGCCTCATACGGGAACGTCTCGTGAATGACCTTGATCCCGGGGTTCTCCGCCTCAAACT
This sequence comes from Bacillota bacterium, assembly GCA_017578085.1. Lineage (GTDB taxonomy): Bacteria > Bacillota > Limnochordia > Limnochordales > ZCTH02-B6 > ZCTH02-B6. Next base: position 3,980 of record PKQR01000027.1, on the reverse strand, counting down.
GCGCGATGAGGGTATCGATGGCGGTCACCTTGGTGTCGTAGTAGTACTGCCAGTAGCGGATGGTGACCGGCTCCTGCGCAAGCGCCGGCGCGATGGCGCCCGCCACGAACAGCACCGACAGAGCGACCGCAAAGAACGTCTTCATGGTCCTCACCGTCAACAGCCTCCTTTGTCCCTGTTTTGGTTGCCGCTTCTGCACGTCTTGGTCCATGCTTGGCGCCTCTACTTCCCCGGCATACCCCCTTGCAGCACTGCCTCGATCCATTGCCGGCGGAGGGCCCGGGCCGCGTCCAGGCGGCGGCGGAGCTCTTCCCGCCGCGCCTCATCCGCAGCCCACAGTTCCCTGGCCGCCCGCAGGTAGCGTGTCATCTCAGTAGGCGCCGGTCCGCCCCGCACCGACCGCACGGCTACAAAGTGCACGGGGTCGATGGCTCTGCGGAGCAACTCCGCGTCGAGCCCGCTTGCGCGTCCCGCAACCGCCCGGGCGCAGGCGTCAAGCAGCGGCAGGTCAAGGGATTTCAGTGTCTGGCCGGCCCGGGTCAATTCATCCACGACGCGGCTTGCGATCGCGTGGGCCGTTCGGAAGGGAAACCCGGCATGGCGCACCAACGTGTCGGCCAGTTCCGTCACCGTGGCGAAACCTTCGGCCGCCCGGCGGTGGAGCAACTCCTTGTCAACCTCGAGGCTGGCGACGACCTCGGCTAGAAGCGTCAAGATGTCGAGAAACGCGCCGCTGAGCCGCCGCTGGATAGGCTGCAAGTCGTCGTTGACGTCGTTGATGTCGCCGAAGGGCACGTTGTGCATTTGGCTCATGGCGGCAGCGGCGTCGCCCATGGCCCGGGTCGTGAACGCCCTGAGGTGTTCCACGGCGACGGGATTGCGCTTTTGCGGCATGATGCTCGAGATCTGGACGAAACCGGCGGGCAGCCGCACCGCGGCCACTTCGTTGGTGCACCAGAATAGAAGGTCCGTGACAAAGCGGGAGACATGGCCTAGGGCGACGTGCACGCACGCGGCGTATTCGGCGGAGAAGTCCGCGCTCGCGACGGCTTCGTAGGAGTTCTCGACGAGGCCGTCAAAGCCCAAGAGCTCGGCCACTACGTCCCGGTCCACGGGATAACCGGACGTGGCCAGCGCGGCCGCTCCCAGGGGCGAACGGTTGAGCCGCGTCCACATGGCCAGGAGCCGCTGGCTGTCTTTGGCAAATTCCGCCTCGACCGCGGCGAGGTAATGGGCGAGGGTTGTCGGCTGGGCCTGCTGGTTGTGGGTGTGGGCTGGCATGACGGTTTCCACGTGCTCGGCGGCCTTGTCGAGCAGCGCCGCCCGCAGCCGGCCGAGCGCGGCGAGCGCCTGAAGCACCTCATCCCGCAGCACGAGGCGGTACATGGCCGTGTCCATGTCGTTGCGGCTCATGGCCACGTGCATGTTGCCGACGGCTTCTTCGCCGGCCAGCTGGGCCATCTCGGCCTCAAGCAGGAAAAAGAGGTCTTCATGCCGCGGGTCGTGGTCGAAAGCCTCCGGCCCGCGGTCTACCACCTCGAGGCAAGCCCGCAGCACCGCCCTGCCCTGGTCCTGGTCCATAATCCCCTGGCGCATGAGCATGAGCAGGTGAGCGACAGTAACTTCCATCATCGGGTGAAAGAAGTGGGCGCGAGCATTGGCGAAGCCGGTTTCCAACACGATGCGCCGGCGATTGGAAACGAACCCACCCCAAGGAACTTAATCTCCCGATCCGGTTGGCGGCTTCATCACCTCCTGTGGCGGCAGAAGCCCTCCGAAGAGCCCGGCGCGCTTCTTTTCCCGCAGGCGGTAGCTTTCACCCCGGATGTTGAGGACGTGGCTGTGGTGCAGCAGCCGGTCCAGGATGGCCGTCGCCACCACCGCGTCGCCCAGCACTTCGCCCCATTCGGCAAAGGGCTTGTTCGACGTGAGGATGACCGAGGCGCCCTTCTCGTATCGGGCTGAGACCAGCGCAAACAGCGCCGTCGCCGCAGTCCGCTCGTACGGCCACACGCCGAATTCGTCGATGATCAAGACCTTCGGCGCCAGATAGACCCGCATGCGACGCTCCAGACGGTGCTCCGCCTGGGCTTGGCGGAGGTCCTCCAGCAATTGGTGCGCCCGCACGAAATAGACGCCAAACCCCGCCTCAATCGCCTTCACCCCCAGCGCCACCGCTAGGTGGGTTTTCCCCACGCCGGGCGGACCGAGGAGAATCACGTTGGCGCCGTCGGTCACGAAACTGAGCGTTGCCAGCTCGTGGACCAGCCGTTCATCCACGGATGGCTGGAAAGAGAAATCAAACTGCTCCAGCGTCCGGTGAAAGGGGAAGTGGGCCAGCCGCGTGCGTGCCTTGAGGTATCGCTCACGGCGTGCGGCCACCTCCACGCGCAGCAAATCCACCAGGAACTCGACGTACGGCAACTCCTTCTGCGTCGCATGCTGCAGCCGGCTGTCCAGCATGGCCGCCGATTGGGTCAGTCCCAACTGCTCCAGATGCAGCCGAGCTTGCTCCAGCGCGATCATCGGGACGTCACCCCCGCCACCAGGTCGTAGAACACCAGCGGCCGGCGTTCCACCTCCACGGTGGGCAGTTGAACCGCCATGGGTTCAAGGCGACGCCCTCCCGCCGTGGGCGGCAACCCTGACCACTGCTTCGGGTGGGTCAGTCGCTGACCGGCCTTGACCGCCTTCGGGTGGACGGCCAGCAGTTCCTCGCCGGACCAAAGCGACACCAAGTCGCCGATGGCTTCCAGCTGAACCTTCTGTCCCGCCTTCCACGGCCACGGCACGCCGTACCAAGCACGGTTCCAGCGCACGTAGCCGTCGCGGCCCACCGTGACCGTTTCCCGCTGAAAGGGTCGCAGCCGCTCAGGACCCGGCAAAGGCAGCAGGTGCGCCCGCTCCGCCTGGAGCCGGTCTACAGGCCGTTCCTGGGTCGTCCCGTGCAGGCGGACATCGGCTATGGTGTCGATCCAGGCCAGGACCTGCCGGTTAAGGTCCTCCAGGTCGGTGAACCGTGCCCCGGGCCAGAAGTTGTGCTTTACGTACTTGATGCCGCTCTCCACACGGCCTTTCGTCTGGGCCCGATACGGACGGCACAGCCGAATCTCCATGCCCATCCGCAGTGCAAAGTCGAGAAACTGGCGGTTCCACACCGGCGCGCCCGCCGCATCCCGGCTCAGCACCACCAGCTTGGTGTTGTCGTACAGGCACGTCTTGGGAATGCCGCCAAACTTTGCAAAGGCGTTGAGATGGCAGCGGATGAACGTCTCCGTCGTGGGCCGGGAGATGAACTCCACGTAGATGGCCCGGGACCAGCTGAGCACCATCACGAAGGCCCAAACCCGCCGTTCTTGGCCATCGGCCGTTCGATAGGCGAAGGAGCCGAAATCCACTTGCGCCTGCTCGCCCGGCAGCGTTTCGAAGCGCACCGTGGCTTGCTGGACCGTTCGCCGCCGGAAAGGACGAACAAAGTCCTTCAGGATGGTGTGTCCGCCGGTGTAGCCTTGCTGGCGGATTTCACGAAGGAGCACGACGCAATTGTCGACTCCCTCGGCCAGGCGGGACATGATATACTCCTTGTACGGGTCCAGCTTGGACGGCCGCTTGGGGCGGGGTTTGCGCACCAACGCACCGTCCGGATCCCGCAGATATCGCCGTACCGTGTTGCGGGAGATGCCCAGGGTTTCGGCGATCTTGCGGATCGACTGTTTTCCTTGCAGCTCGTAGATCGCTTTCACTTTCCCACCCTCCAGCAAGCATGTACACCTCCGACTCTCGCCAGGAATCGGAAGTGTCTTTCGTTGGGGGGTGGGTCATTTCATTTTCGCCCTACATGGATCAGCTTATCGGGTCTCCCGCAATTTTGATGCTATCGGGAGGCCCAGGGACGGAGGTCAAATCTTCGCCTCTCAACGTCCCATAGCAAGAAACCGTCGCCTCAGCAGCTCTATCCCGGCCCGCCCGTACATCTGCCG
>PKQR01000142.1 GCA_017578085.1 Bacillota bacterium | reverse complement strand
CGGTGATGCTCAGGCCCGAGGTGTTGCTGGCCAGGATGACGCCCGGCCGGCAGATCTGGTCCAGTGCAGCGAATACCTCGAGCTTCACCGGCAGCTGCTCCGTCACCGCTTCGATGACGTAGTCCGCGTCCGCCAGGAGCTGCCGATCCGTGCCGGTAACGAGCCGCGCCAAGGCGGCGTCAGCCTCTGTCCGGCTCATGCGCTCTTTCTCCACTGCCCGTGCCAGTTGCGCGGCGATGCGGGCCCGTGCCTTGTCCACCAGTTCTGGGGCCACATCCACCAGGCGCACGGAGTAGCCCGATTGGAGGGCGACTTGGGCGATCCCCGCTCCCATGGTGCCGGCCCCGATGATCCCGATGACCCTGATATCTGTGATCACGTCTGCGGCGCTGGACAACCGCGTCACCTCCAGCGTCTGAGCTTTGCGCCGGCTTCGGCCAGCCGTACGGGCCATGAATTGTCCGCCGCAGGAGCGATTTCCTTGCCTCTCGCCGCCGCAGCGATTGGCCTTTTCGAGACCGCAAGATGTGCAAGGATTCGCCTCCGCGGGTGCGGAACTGAAACGCCTAGTCGCCCACGTTAAGCGGAGAAGCGGCCGGGCTGCGCCCAAAGGCGCTGTCCCGCGCGTCCCGGAGGTGGCTTTTCTTGACGCAGCCAGTGGAGGGGACCGTCCCGGCGCGGCAGGTGATTCGCGGCGCCCGCGTGCTCAACGTGTTCACCGGCGAGCTGCTGCCGCTGGATGTGGTCATTGAGGGCGGCCGCATCACGGGCCTACTCCCGGCAGGTGAAGCTGTGGCGGCCGACGCGGTGGTGGACGCACAGGGTGGGGTCCTGGTGCCGGGGTACGTGGAGCCCCATGCGCATTTGAGCCTCGTGGCCGAGCCGGTGACCACGCTCGAGCAGCTGGCCGCCCGCGGCACCACCGCGGTGGTGGCGGACACGTACCCGTGGGTTGCCGTCATGACCGACGATGAGTTCAGCCGCCTGCTGGACGACTTCCGCCGCCTGCCCGTCTATCTGCGCTGGTTCCTGGCGCCCCATTCCCGGTCCTTTTGGCCCGACGAGGAGCGGTTGTTCGCGTTCGAGCGGCTGGCGCCGTTTCTCGAGCGGGACGACGTGGTGGCCGTGGGGGAGTTCACCCGCTGGTCCCAGGTGGAGCGGGGGGATCCGGGGCTGTTGGCCTTAATCGCCAGGGCGCAGGCGCTGGGCAAGCGGGTGGAGGGACACAGCGCAGGCGCCTCCGCCGCCCGGGTCATGCGCCTGGCCCACCGGGGTTTCACCTCCTGCCATGAAGCCATCGACGCGCCGCAGGTGCTGGACCGGCTGCGGGCGGGGCTGTATGTGATGCTGCGCCACAGCTCGCTACGGCCCGACCTTCCCCAGCTGGCCCCAGCGGTGCGCGGCGAGCTAGCCTTCTCAAACCGCGTGATGCTGACCGCGGACGGGCCGTCGCCGCCGTGGGTGGCCGCCCACGGCTACTTGGATTACCTGATCCGCGTCGCGATGGACGCAGGGATCTCGGCACCGGCCGCATACCGCATGGCCACCCTCAACCCTGCCATGTATTACCGCATCGAGCACGACGTGGGCAGCATCGCACCCGGACGCCGTGCCGACGTGCTGCTTCTAGAGGATTTGCACAACCCGACCCCGGTGTGGGTCATGGCCGGCGGGCGCATCATCGCCAGGGATGGGCGCCTGACGGCTCCGTTCCCTAGAATTGAGTGGGAGCGCTTCACGGGTCTAACGCGGCGGGAGGGAAAGCCCCCGGCCGAGTCGCTGTTGGCCAGCGTCCCGCGGCCTGGCGAGGGAGACGTCCCGCTTTTGGACCTGGCTCATACGGTGATTATCCGGCACGGGAACGGGGCGGATCGCCCGCTTTTGGCGATGCTGTACGACTGGGAAGGGCGCTGGATGACGCCGGCGTGGCTGACCGGCTTCGCCCCGGGGCTGGCTGGTTTTGCTACCAACTACAACCCTTCGGGCCAGCTCCTGCTGCTGGGACACTCGCCCAAGGACATGGCGTTGGCCGCCCGGCGCGTCATGGAGCTGGGGGGCGGGCTTGTCCTCACGGAGGGCGGCCAAGTTGTATGGGAGCTCAATCTCGAGCGAGGCGGGTTCTTTACCGAGATGGCTTGGCCGGATCTGGTGGCTGAGCTTGGGCGGCTGGAGGCGCTGCTGCGGGAGCGGGGATACCGGCACAGCGAGCCCTTGTACAGCCTGTTCTTCCTGAGCTTCGACGCGCTGCCCGATTTCCGGCTCACCATCCGGGGCGTCTGGGATGTCAAGGGCCAGCGGCCGCTGACCCCACCCGTTCGTCTGGCCTGATGGGACCGGGTGGCGGTCGAACGGCCTACGAGAGGGGGCGGGAGCATGGAGTTGATCCACCCGACGGTCAGCACGTACTTGAACCAGTTGGCCTACCACGGCCATCCCGTGCTGACCGAGATGGAAGCCAGGGCGCAAGCGGAGGGCTTCCCCATCGTCGGCCCGGTGGTTGGGCGCATATGCTATCAGATCGCCCGCATGATCGGCGCCCGGCGCGTCTTTGAGCTGGGGTCCGGCTTCGGCTACTCGACCTTCTGGTTTGCCCGGGCGGTGGCCGAGAACGGCGGCGGTGAGGTGCACCATACGGTTTGGGACGAGGCGCTTTCCCGGGACGCGAGAGACTATTTGCGCCGGGCGGGACTGGACCACATCGTCCGTTTCCACGTGGGGGAAGCCGTGGCGGCGCTGCAGGAGGCGCGGGGCTCCTTTGACCTCATCTTCAACGACATCGTAAAACGCCAGTACCCCGCGTCCCTTGCCGTCATCAAGGAGAAGCTGCGGGTAGGCGGGGTCCTCATCGTGGACAACATGCTCTGGAACGGCCGCATCTTTGACGAACATGACGCCAGCGAGGCCACGCAAGGGGTCCGGGAAGCGACGCGGCAGCTTTTTACCGACAAAGATTTCATTGCGACGCTCTTGCCCGTGCATGACGGTCTGGTGGTGGCGCTGCGGGTCTAGGGCCGCAGTGAGGAGTTGGTGCGATGCAGCTGGAAACGATGCAGCAGTACGAGGAGCTTTTGGCGCAAGTGCGCCAGCATCTTGAAACCGGCGACGACGATGGCCTGCTGGCGCTGCTTTTGACGTTGCGCCCGGCGGACGTGGCCCAGATCCTGGCGGAGTTGCCCGAGGGCGAGCCGCGGGGGCGGGTGCTCGCGCTGCTCGAGCCGGTCGCCGCGGCGCGGGTGCTGGAAGAGTCCCCCCTGGACGTGCAACGGGATCTGCTGCGCCAGATGAGCGCCGAGCGGCTGCATGCGGTTCTGGACCGGATGTCCCACGACGACCTGGCCGACCTGCTTGGGGCCTTGCCGGCGGCCGACGCCCGGGCCCTGCTGGAGCTGATCCCCGAGGACGCCGCGGCCATCCGGCAACTCCTGCGTTACGACCCGGACACGGCCGGCGGCATCATGACGCCTGAGGTGGTGCGGCTGCAGGAGACGCAGACGGCAGCGGAGGCGCTGAATACCATCCGGCAGGCGGCGCCCGACGCCGAGACGGTGTACTACCTCTACGTCACGGACAAAAGCGGCCGCTTGACGGGCGTCGTCTCTTTGCGCCAGCTGGTCATCGCCGACCCGCAGGCGCGGGTGGGCGACTTGATGGACCGCAACGTGGTATCGGTCCCCGTCTACATGGACCAGGAAGAGGTCGCCCGGGTGCTGGAGCGCTACGGGCTTCTGGCCTTGCCGGTGGTCAACGACAGGAACATCCTGCTCGGCGTTGTCACGGTGGACGACGTCATCGACGTGCTGCAAGAGGAAGCGACGGAAGACATTCACCGCCTGAGCGCCACCGAACCCTTGGAGCAGCCCTACCTGCAGACGAGTTTCCTCAGCCTGATTCGGGCCCGTGTGCTTTGGCTCTTGATCCTCTTTGCCTTGCAGTCGATTACCATCACCATCCTGAACCACTACCAGGCCGCCCTTGAGAGCGTCATTACCCTGGCCTTATTCATTCCCGTCCTAACAGGCACCGCCGGCAACGCCGGCGGGCAGGCGGCCACCCTGGTCATTCGCGCCATGGCCGTTGGCGAGCTGCAGTTCGGCGACTTTTTTCGAGTACTGGCCCGCGAAGCAGGGGTGGGCCTGGCGCTGGGGGTCGTGATGTCGGCGGTGGCCCTGGCGCGTGCGTCGCTGATGGGCACGCCGATGGAAATCGGTTTCACTGTTGCCCTGACCGTGGTGCTGGTGGTGTTTGTGGCCTCGGTGGGAGGGGCCCTTTTGCCGCTAGCCATCAAGCGCCTGCGGCTGGATCCGGCGGTGGCCTCGTCGCCCTTGATCACGACGCTGGCCGACGCGTCCGGCCTCATCATCTACTTCACCGTCGCCGGCTGGATCCTGGGGATTGGGGCATAGGCCCTCGGCCGGCGCAGACGCATGGACCGCAGGTGCAGGGCGGGCACAGGCTCAAGGCCGGCGCAGGCTTAAGGTGGGCACATGCTCACGGCGGGCGCAGGCTCAAGCCGTGCGCAGGCTGAAAGCGGGCACAGGGTGAAGGCGGGCACAGGCTCAAGGCGTCTGGAGGCTCGGTGCTATGGAAATGGGCTTGCGGGCGGGCGATGCCTGGGACGGGCGGGACGTGCAAGCACCTGCGGTGCGGGCATGGCGGACGGAGTGCGCTGGGTGGCTCGCCCTCGGGCGGGCGCCTGAAGCCCGCGGGATCTATCAGGTCGCCGATCACGCGGGGATGGTCATCGCCCGGCGAGATCCGCGGGCCGTCCAGCGGCTGCCGGCCATGATCCTCATCGCGGATGCCTGGCCCGGCGAGCCCGCCGAGCGGCTGACCTTGGCCCTGGACATGCTGGGACCTGTGAACGAGCCTATCTACGTGGCGCTGCCGCCCGACGTCCTCGAGGGTCCCTGGGAAGCGGCACTGGCCGCCTTCGGTTTCCATTACGAAAGCACGCAGCTGCTGATGACGTGCCCGCTGCCCCGGCCCGAGGCAGGGCGTGGGTCATCCCGCACCCCCGACGGGCTTAATCTCGGCGTCGCCGATGGGGAAGCGGACCGCGAGGCGGCCCTTGCGGTGGTGGCGGAAGGGTTTGGCGACCCGCCCTCCTTGGCGGCTTTTTACAGCCCCCGGGGCGTCGTCCGCCTCTACCTGGCCCGGTTGCAAGGCGAGCCGGCCGCAGCGGCCGCCCTTTGGCCTTTCGCCGGCGTGGCCGGCATCTACAGCGTCGCGACGCTGCCGCGCTTCCGGGGGCAGGGGTTGGCCTACGCCCTGGTTGAACACATCCTCCACGATGCCGCGCAGGCCGGGTTCAACCTGGCTTCCCTGCGCACCACCCACGAATTGGAGAGCCTCTACGCGCGCCACGGATTCACCATCAGTGGTTATGTGCGCCGCTACCGGCGGCCGCGGTAGACGTTGGGGGGAGATGCCGATGCAGGTACTGGTGGCTGGGGGCACCGGCTTCATCGGCCGGGCGCTGGTCCAAGAACTCTTGGCAGCCGGGCACGGTGTGGTCGTGCTTACGCGGCGGGCTGTCAAGGAGGGGGCTCTTTTTCCGCCGCCGGTGA
>PKQR01000141.1 GCA_017578085.1 Bacillota bacterium | reverse complement strand
AGTTGCGCCAGCGCGTCGATGACCGTCCACCCCTTCAACGGCACAGTTTGCCCTGGCCGCATTTCCGCGCCGGTCCCGCCGGTTCCTGCCCCTTCAGCAGGCGTATGCCTCCTCCGGATGCACCACCCGGGTCGGGCACAGCCTCCACGCGGTGCCGTCGCTTTCCCAGCGCAACGCGCCGTGCACATCGGTCCGGTAGACCGGGATGCCCAGCTGCTCCAGGGCCGCCAGGACATCCGGGTGCGGCTGGCCGTAATTGTTGGCCCCGACGGAAATGACGGCCGCTGCGGCGCCGGTGGCGGCGTAAAAATCGGAGACGAGCGACAGGCGGCTGCCGTGGTGGGGAACTTTCACCACGTCGGCCCGCAGATCCGCGCCGCTTTTGAGCAGGTGCTCTTGCCCCGGGACCTCCAGGTCGCCTGTGAGCAGCACAGCGGTCTGCCCGTGACGCAGCCGCAGGACGATGGAGTTGTCGTTGAGGCCGTCGCCGGCCCCAGCAACGGGCACGGACGGCGGGTGAAGCACTTCCAGCACCGTTTCGCCGTCGAGCACGATCGATTGTCCCGCCTGCACGACCCGGCGCGGCAGCTCCCGTTCCCGGACGACGGCTAGATACTCGTCCCACACGGGGGTGGACCCGCCTTGCCCGTTATCCACCACCAGCCCCACGGGGACACTGGACAAGACCGGCAGCAGCCCGGCCAGGTGGTCGTCGTGGGCATGGGTCACCACCACCACATCCACCCGCCGCACACCTTCCCGCCGGAGCAACGGCAAGATGACGTCCCTCCCGGCATTGAAAACCTCTTTCCCGTCCAGCACTCGGCGGCCGCCGCCGTCCACCAGCGCTGTCGCCCCCGCCGGGGTGCGGATCAGGATGGCGTCCCCTTGGCCCACATCCAGCACCAGCATCTCCAGGGGTCGCGGCACCAGCGCCGCCGCCGACCACGCGGCGGCGACTGCCAGCGCGCATGCCCACAGCAGTCCCCGCCTCCACCGCGGGGCCAACTCGGACCAGCGGAGCGCGACAGCGGCCAAAACCCACCAGACCACCATCGCCCCGCTGGTCGGTCTGGGCACGGGGACAACCGCCCATGGGAGACGGGCAAAGGCGGCCGTCGCGGCCAGCAATGCTTCCAGCCCCCAGCCCACCACAGCGGCCAACAACTGCGCTCCGCCGGGCCAGAGGTGAAACAGAAGGCCGGATGCGAGACCCAATGGCACCAAAATGCCCGTCAGTGGGGCGCCGATGAGGCTGGCGGCAAAGCCGACCAGCGAGATCTCTTGGAAATAGTACGCCAAAAGGGGCGTCACGCCCAATTGGGCACCGGCCGTGACCGCCACGGCGCCGGCCAACGCCCGGGGCAGCTTGGCCATCGCCTGGGACAGCGGCCCGTAGGCCAAGAGGATCCCGGCTGTGGCGGCGAAGGTCAACTGGAACGATACATCAAACAGCACCAGCGGGTTCTGCACCATCAGAACCAGTGCCGCCAAGGCGAGCGCCGTGGCCAGATCCCTATCCCGCCCCACCGCCGCGGCGAGCAGGCCAAGGGTTGTACCGACGCCGGCCCGCACGGCCGGCGGCCGCGCCCCGGTGGCCAGCACGTAGAGCCACACCAGCGCCGCCCCAGCCAGTGCGCTCGCCACCCGGGGAACCCGTAGGGTACGCAAGAGTCGCCAGCCGGCTGTAGCCACAAAGCCCACGTGCAGGCCCGACACGGCCAAGAGGTGCGTCACCCCTGCCCGGCGGAAGGTGTCCTCGAGCTCGGGCGACAAGTCCTGGCGTTCGCCCAAGACCAGCCCGGTCATCACCCCGGCCTGCTCCGGCGTCAACGAGGCTTGCAGGCCCTCGGCCACCCATGCCCGGACCCTGGAGACGAGCCTCAAGAACGGGTTCAGCTGCCCGCGGGCGATGACCGACACGTGGCGCGGATAGGAAACGGTGGCTACGGCCGTGATCCCCTGGCGGCGCAGGTGGTCCCGGTAGTCGAACGCGCCGGGATTGCCGGCCGACGCGGGCCGGCGCAGGACGGCCCGCACCCGCACGCGATCGCCGTAGTCCACCTCCACCGTCGAGGGCATCGTCACCCGCACCCGGCCCGCAGCGGCCACAACCTCTGCCCCGCGCTCGACCCGGTCGACCCGCACCACCACGTGCCTGCGGGCCCCGTCGGCTTCGGGAAAATCCACCACTTGGCCGGTCAGGACGACGGGCCTGCCGTCGATAAAGGGCGCAAGACCTGCCTCCAGCCTCGCCTCGTGCTGGGCCAGCCAACCGGCGCCGGTGACGACCACGAGCGCAAGGGCGAGCGGTGCCATGCGGCGCCCGCGCGCCGTCCCAACGGCCACGGGCAGTCCCAGGGCGGCGGCCAGCGCCGTCCAAACGGCGGGCGCCAAGCCCAGCCGCCCCTGCAGGGCGATGCCGGCCGCCACCAGCGTGCTCCAGGTCACCAAGGGCCGCATGGCGCTACTCAACCCTGATCAGGTCCTTTATCGCCTGGAACTTGGCGGGACCGATGCCGGGCACCTCGAGGATGTCCGCGATGTCGCTGAACGGCCCCCACGCCTCGCGATACTCGACGATCCGGCGCGCCAAGGCGGGCCCGATGCCCGGAAGGCGTTCCAGCTCCGACGCCTGAGCGAGATTGATGTTGAGACGCTGGTCCGTGCCGGCGGCCGGCGCTGCCGTTGCGTCAGCAGCAGGCGCAGGCGCTGTATCGGCACAACCGTGTCCCACCGTGTCCGCTTTGCCGCTCGCGTCCGCTTTGCCGGCGCCAGACCCTGCCCCGTCATACCCGGTGCCGCCCGGCGGTTGTGCAGCCGCCGCGTCGGCCCCCGCTTCTTGGACCGACGGCGCGGCGGCTTCGATAGTCTCGATAATCACCGGTCCAAGTCCAGCGCCCCGCTGACGGCCCAACAGCGCGTTGCCGACAGCCCCGGTCACCAGCAACACGCTGACCACGACCGCGAGCCAGCTTTCCAACCGCGACCACCCGAGCATATATACCCCTCCCAGCCCCTGCGGGCGCGGCCGGCGGGTGGTAGGCACGGGGTTTCGCTCGGCACGGCCGTCTTCCTTCAGCTACATTGCAGTATTCAGGCCGCTCGCCCAGCGCTTGACATACCCATCTGGGTATACTAATCTTAAGGCGCGACTATACCGTACCCGGTATTCGTATTTAAGGGAGGAATCGGAGCCGTGAAGACACCGATCGTGTACACGTCCTCAACCTGCCCCTACTGCACCTTGCTGAAGCAGTTCCTGGACAGCCAGGGGATTGCCTACGAGGAGCGCAATGTCAGCTTGAATCGCCGGTACATGGCCGAACTGGCGGAACTGGGGACGCTGGGGGTGCCGACGACGGTCATCGACGGGCAGGTGATCGTGGGCTACCGGCCCCAGGCGATCCTCGACGCCGTGGGGACGGCGGACTGAAAAGAATAGGCGGCGGGACAGGCCTCCGGTTGAGACGGAACCCGTCCCGCCGCCGTTCTCCCAGGCGCCATCCCGGCGAGGGGCGCCGCTCTTGCCGCCCCGCACCTGGCCGTCGCCACCAGCGTCCATCCTTACTGGGCTACCACGATGTTGACGAGCCGCCCGGGTACCACCACCACCCGCGCCACCTGCCGCCCGGCGATGTGCTCCCGTACCTTAGGCAGCGCCAGGGCCGCCTCACGCACTTCGGCTTCGGACGCCTCCCGGGCCACCCACAGTCGGTCCCGCACCCGGCCGTTGACCTGCACCACGACCTCGATGGTATCGGCCTGGACCGCCTCCGGGTCATAGCTCGGCCACGGCTGCAGGTGCACGCTGTCGGTGCGGCCCAGCGTCTGCCACAGCTCCTCGGCCAGGTGCGGCGCGAAGGGCGCCATCATCAGCACAAGCTTCTCGAGCCCCTCGGCCACGACGGCCTTGTCCTTCTCCGCCGCCGACTCCTTGTACTGGTAGAAGGCGTTGACCAGCTCCATGACGGCGGCGATGGCGGTGTTGAAGTGGAACCGGTCCTCGATGTCCTGGGTCACCTTCTTTAGCGTGCGGTGCACCATGCGCCGCAGCTCTTCCGCCGCCGCGTCACGGCCCGCCGGCGCCGGTCCCTGCGGCATCGGGCCGAGCTCATGGACCAGGTCCGTCACCAGGCGCCACACCCGGTTCAAGAAGCGATAGGCCCCTTCCACGCCGGCGTCGCTCCACTCAAGATCCCGCTCGGGCGGCGAGGCAAACAGGATGAACAGGCGCGCCGTGTCGGCCCCGTACTTCTCCACGATGTGGTTGGGGTCCACGGTGTTGCCCTTGGACTTGGACATCTTGGCCCCGTCCTTGAGCACCATCCCCTGGGTCAAGAGCCGCTCAAACGGCCGGGGTGTGCTGACAAGCCCCAGATCCGCCAGCACCATCTGGAAGAAGCGGGCGTACATCAAGTGCAAGATGGCATGCTCGACGCCGCCGATGTACTGGTCCACGGGCATCCAGTAGTCGACCTTGTCCCTGTCGAATGCGGCGTTCCGGTTATGCGGGTCGCAAAACCGCAAGAAATACCAGGACGAGTCGACGAAGGTATCCATCGTGTCCGTCTCCCGGCGGGCCGGGCCGCCGCACTTGGGACACGTGGTGTTGACGAACTCTGGCTTATCGACCAGCGGCGACTGGCCGGTCGGCTTGAAGGACACGTCTTCGGGCAAGAGCACCGGCAACTGGTCCTCGGGCACCGGCACGGTCCCGCAGTGGTCGCAGTAGACGATGGGGATCGGGCAGCCCCAGTAACGCTGGCGGGAGATGAGCCAGTCCCGCAGCCGGTACTGCACCCGGCGCCGGCCGATGCCCCGCCGCTCCACCTCATCCGCGATGCGCTCCAGCCCCTCCCGGTTGGGCAGGCCGGAGTACGGCCCGGAGTTGACCAGCGTGCCGTCTTCCGTGTAGGCGACCGTCATCGTTGCGGCGTCGGGCAGTTCGCCCGAGGGCGGAGCGACAACGACCCGCACGGGCAGGCCGTAGCGCCGCGCGAAATCCAAGTCCCGCTGGTCATGGGCGGGCACGGCCATGATCGCGCCCGTCCCGTAGCCCATCAGGACGTAGTTGCCGATCCAGATGGGGATTTCCTCGCCGGTGAACGGGTTCACGCAGTAGCTGCCGGTGAACATGCCCAGCTTCTCGGCGTCCTCGGCCGCGCGCGCGATCTCGCCCTGCCGGCGCACGTCCTCAATGAAACGCTGGATGGCTTCCCGGTCCGGCGAATTCGCGATCAGCCGCGGCACCAGCGGGTGTTCAGGTGCGATGACCATGTAGGTGGCGCCGTAGATGGTGTCGGCGCGAGTCGTGAACACGGCTAGGGTCTCGTCCATGCCCTTGATGGGGAACTGGATCTCGACGCCGGTGCTCTTGCCGATCCAGTTGCGCTGCATGATCTTGACCTTGTCCGGCCAGCCGGTCAACTCGTCCAGCTCGCGCAAGAGCCGTTCGGCGTACTGGGTGATGCGGAAAAACCACTGCTCGAGGTCCCGCACCGTCACCGGCGTATCGCAGCGCTCGCAGCAGCCGTCGACCACCTGCTCGTTGGCCAGCACCGTCTGGCACTTGGGACACCAGTTGACCGGCGCCCGCTTCTT
>PKQR01000140.1 GCA_017578085.1 Bacillota bacterium | reverse complement strand
TCGTCGTACCGCAGGCGCGGGAACGGCTGGGGCAGGTTGATGCCGGCCGCCTCCCGGAACACGTGCACGATCAGCCGCTCCATCACGTCGAGTACGTCATCCACATCGACAAACGACATCTCGACGTCGATCTGGGTGAACTCCGGCTGGCGGTCCGCCCGCAGGTCCTCATCCCGGAAGCAGCGGGCGATCTGGAAATACCGCTCTAGGCCCGCCACCATCAGCAGCTGCTTGAACAGCTGCGGCGACTGGGGCAACGCGTAGAACTTGCCCGGGTTGACGCGACTTGGCACCAGGTAGTCCCGGGCGCCTTCCGGCGTGCTGCGGGTCAGCATGGGCGTCTCAATCTCCAGAAACCCTTCCCGGTCCATGAACTGCCGGACCGCCATGGTCACCCGGTGCCGCAGCATGAGGATGCGCTGCATGGATGGGCGCCGCAGGTCCAGCGCCCGGTAGCGCAGGCGCACCGTCTCGTCCACCTCAGTCCGGTCGTCAAGGCTGAAAGGCAACGGCTTGGCCCGGCTCAAGACCGTGACTGCCTTGCCGTCCACCTCGATCTCGCCGGTGGCCAGGTTCGGATTCTCCGCCCCCGGCACCCGCCGGCGCACCTGGCCGCGCACCGACACCACGTACTCGTTGCGCAAAGTATCGGCGATCCGGTAGGCTTCCGGGTCCACTTGCGGATTGAAGACCACCTGCACGATACCGCTGCGATCCCGCAGGTCCACGAAGATCAACCCGCCGTGGTCCCGCCGCCGGTGGACCCACCCGTTGAGAATGACCTCCTGCCCGGCGTGAGCCGGCCTCAGTTCCCCGCACCAGTGGGTGCGCTGCCAGCGCTGCTGCGTCGACTCCATTCGCCCATCAGCCGCCTTTCTGCATCAAGGACTGAAACACTTCTTCCGCCCGCATTTCCCGCTCCTCGCCGGTGGCCATGTCCCGCACCCGCACGACGCCGCGGGACGCCTCGTCCTCGCCGATGATGACCACCAGCCGGGCGCCCAGCCGGTCGGCCTGCTTCATCTGGGCCCGCAGGCTGCGGTCCATGTAGTCGATCTCCACCCGCAGGCCCGCGTCCCGCCATTCCCCGGCAAGCCGCACCGCGATGCGCCGCCCGGCCGCCCCGTGGTGCGCAATCATGGCGTCGACGGGCTTGGGTGCGGGCGCCGGCCGGTACTTGGCCATGACCAGGAGAATCCTCTCCATCCCGGCCGCGAAACCGACCCCAGGCATGGGCGGGCCGCCCAAGGTTTCCACGAGCCCGTCGTACCGCCCGCCGCCGCCCAGGGCGTCCTGGGCGCCCAAGTCGGATGAGACGAGCTCGAACACCGTCTTGGTGTAATAGTCCAACCCCCGCACCAGGCGCGGGGCAAGCCGGTACGGGAGCCCAAAATCGTCCAGGTACGCCCGCACCTGCTGGAAGTGGCTGGCACACCCGTCGCACAGGCTGTCCACCAGCTGCGGGACGTCCTCCGTCAGCCGCCGGCACGACTCGCGCTTGCAGTCCAAGAGCCGCAGGGGATTGCGGTCATAGCGTTCCCGGCAACTTGCGCACAACTGCTCCCGCCGGTCGGCCAGGTGCGCCCGCAGCCGCTCCACATATGCGGGCCGGCACCGGGGGCAGCCGATGCTGTTGATCAGCACCTCAAAATTGGTCACGCCCACCCGCTTGAGCAACGTGGCGGGCATGCGGATCATCTCGGCGTCGGCCGCCGGGTCCATGGTGCCCAGGCACTCGGCGCCCACCTGGTGGAACTGCCGGGCCCGTCCGGCTTGTGGCCGCTCGTAACGGAACATGGGGCCCATGTAGTACAGCTTGACCGGCAGGGCGCCCTTGTCCATGTTGTGCTCCAGGACCGCCCGCACGACCCCGGCCGTCCCCTCCGGGCGAAGCGTCAGGCTGCGGTCGCCCCGGTCCATGAAGGTGTACATCTCCTTGTCCACCACGTCGGTGGCCTCGCCGATGCCCCGCTGGAACAGCTCCGTGTGCTCGAAGATCGGGGTGCGGATTTCCCCGTACCCGTAGGCGTCGAAGACGGCCCGCG
Organism: Bacillota bacterium; assembly: GCA_017578085.1. Taxonomy (GTDB): domain Bacteria; phylum Bacillota; class Limnochordia; order Limnochordales; family ZCTH02-B6; genus ZCTH02-B6. The sequence continues at coordinate 3,615 of PKQR01000140.1, read as the reverse complement.
CCGCCTCTTCCAGTTCGTGCCAGCGACGCGCGTCGGCCGGCAAGATGTCCGCCGTACCCCTCGGCGCGGTAATGATGCCCAGAAAGACCACCCCGTTCCCGATAGGCACCGGCGGAACCCACATCCGGGGTTCCGCCGGCGTCTACCCGATGGCAGCCGGCTGTTTGCGCCGCCGGCCGCCCCTCCGTTGTCCCCGGCGGGCGCATCAGTCTTGTCCGTTGCCGCCCGCCGCATTGTCGCCGCTGTCGCTGCCCGCGGCCGCTCCGCCCGTGCCGTCGCCCGCCGCGTCACCGGACGCCGGTTGGCCGTCAGCCCCGGCGTCGCCGGTCACGTCGCTGGTGCCGCCTTCAGAAGTCTCACCCGAAAGGGCACGCTGCTGCTCCTGCCACGCCTTCTGGATGTCGGCCAGGCGCTGGCTGACGACGGCTACGTCCTCCTCCAGACCCATCTCCCTGAACAGCTGCAACAGGGACACCTGCAGCTGGGCATCCCACGGGTTAATCTCACCGGCCTTGCGGAAGCTGGCCGCCGCGTCCTCGTCCCGGCCCACCTCCCGGTAGGCTAGGCCCAGCTGCAAATGCAGGTCGGGATCCGTTTCAGCCTTGGCCACCGCCTGCTCGTACTCGCGCACTGCGTCTTCCATGCGGCCCAGCCGTTCGTACACCTCGGCCAGCGACACGTGCAGGTACGGGTTGAACGGATCCTCCAGGATCGCCTCCTGGTACGAGCGAACCGCGGCCTCCAGCTCCCCGTTGCGCGCCTGGTGATGGGCCAGCAGCTGCCGGTCGTGGATGACGACCTGGGCCTGGTTGCGCCGCGCACTGATCCACTCGGACCACTGGCGGTCGCCTGCCGCCTGCTGCAACGCCGCGAGCATTTCCTCCCTGCGCTCCGCAAACTCCTCATCCGTGGGCTCCCTTCGCTCGGTGGCCTGGATGATGTGCCAGCCGTAGACGGTGCGCACCGGCTGGCTAATCTCGCCCGCCTGCAGCGCCAAGGCGGCCTCCTTGAACTCCTCCACAAAGGGCGTCGAGAAGCTCACCCAGCCCACGTCGCCGCCTGCAATGGCCGACGCCAGATCGGCCGAGTAGGTGGAGGCGTACTCCTCAAAGGAAGCCCCGTTTAGGAGCTCTGCCCGCAACGCTTCGGCCCGGGACCGCGCCTCTTCCCACGACGCCTCACTAGCCGCGTCCGCCGGCTTGACCAGGATGTGCCGGACCCGCACCTCCGCCATGGCGGCGCGGACCTCTTCATCCGTGAACTCGGCCCGGCGTACCTGCTCCTGGAATTTCCGCACCATCACGTCGTCCCGGATCAGCTCCCGCAAGCGCGCCTCGGTAAGCCCGCTCGCGGCCAGCGCCTGGCGGTAGGCGGCGTCGTCGGCGAAGGACGCCTTGATTTCCGCCAGCGTCTCATCGATCTCGCGGTTGCTGACGGGCAAGTTGGCGGCCCGGGCGGCCTCCAGCGTCAAGTAGCTGTCGATGAGGCTGCTTAAGGAGAGATACCGCAGCTCTTCAGCCATCGTACCCCGGACGGGGCCAAAGTACTGGCTGTACAGCTGCACGTTGTTGAAGTAGACTTGCTGGAATTCCGCATAGGAAATGGCGCGGCCGTTGACCTCGGCCACCGGTGCGGCTGCCTCCGTCGCCTGCTGACCAAAGTTGACGCCCACGTAGAGGGTGCCTGCGACGAATGCAACCACCACGACGATGATGATCCAGCGCATGTGCTTGCGCAGGGTGGAAAAAAACATGGGCGATGAGGCCGCCTCCTCGAGTCAAAATCGCTCAGCTAATTTTACTTTAGGGCCTCAGCAGTGTCAAACCAGAGCGTCACCGGCCCGTCGTTCTCCAGCTGCACGAGCATTTTCGCACCAAAGATCCCCGACTCCACCCTAAAGCCCCGCGCCCGCAGCAATTCTAGAAACCGCTCATAAAGCTCCCGGGCGCGCTCGGGCGGTGCAGCCTCGGTAAAGCTGGGCCGCCGGCCTTTGCGGATGTCGCCATAGAGCGTGAACTGGGAGACGACCAGAAATTCGGCCCCGACGTCCGCCGGGGCCAAGTTCATCTTGCCCTGGTCGTCCTCGAAGATCCGCAAGCCCGCGACTTTGTCCGCCATGAAGACCGCGTCGGCTTCCCCGTCGCCTTGACCGACGCCGAGCAGCACCAGCAACCCCCGGCCGATGCGCCCCACCACTTGCCCGTCCACCTGGACGTTGGCAGATCGTACCCGTTGGATGACAGCCCGCATGGCCCACCCCTGTCTCGCTTCAAGCCGCGCTCTGAAGCCGCCCCGTTAGCTGGACCCGGCCCGGTGGACGGTCAAGACGCCCTCGACTTGCGTGATCCGGTTGATGACCGACTGCAGGTGTTCCACGTCGCGGATGTCCACCGTCAAGTGGATCGTCGCCCGCTTGTGGCGGGTAGTGCGGGCGTGGACCGCGCCGATGTTGGTCTTGCCGTCGGACACGCTGGCCATGATGTTGGTCAACAGATTCACGCGGTCGACGGCCTCCACCTCAATGTCTACCGGATACGTGAGCGACGGCGTGTGCTCCCATTCTACCTCCAGCTGGCGCCCCTCCTGGGCCAGCAGCGACTGCAGGTTGGGGCAGTCGCGCCGGTGCACCGACACGCCCCGGCCGCGGGTGATGTACCCGACGATCGGGTCGCCGGGCACCGGATTGCAGCAGCGGGAAAAGCGGATCAGCACGTTATCTAAGCCGTGGACGCGCACGCCCAGCGCCTGGTGGGCCGGACGGTGATCGCCGTTGCGCCGGCTCCGCTCCCTGAGCTGCCGCCGCCGGGCTTCCAGCTCCTCGCGGCCCAAAATCCGCGCCAGCACCTGGGACGCCGTCACCTGGCCGAAGCCGATCCCGGCCAGGACGTCGTCCACGTCGGCGAAGCCGTAGCGCTTGACCACGTCCTGCATGCGCTCCGAGCGCAAGAGCTCCGCCGGGTCCAGCCCCAGGCGCCTGGCCTCCCGCTCCAGAATCTCGCGACCGCGGGCGAGGCTCTCCTCCCGCCGCACTTCCTTGAGCCAGCTGCGAATCTTGGTGCGGGCCTTGGACGTCTTGACCAGGCCCAGCCAGTCCTGGGACGGCGTCGCGTGCTTGGACGTCAGGATCTCCACGATATCGCCGTTCTGCAGCCGGTAGTCCAGGGAGACCATCTTGCCGTTGACCTTGGCGCCCACGCAGTGCATGCCGATATCGGTGTGCACCGAGAAGGCGAAGTCAATCGGCGTGCTGCCCGCGGGCAGGCTCTTCACGTCGCCCTTGGGTGTAAACACGAAGACCTCGTCCTCAAAGAGGTCGATCTTGAGGGTCTCCATGAACTCCTGCGGGTCCTTCATCTCCCGCAGCCATTCCATCACTTGCCGCAGCCACGCGACCTTTTCCTCAAACTCGCTGGTGGTCTTGCCTTCCTTGTACAGCCAGTGGGCGGCGATGCCCATCTCGGCGATCCGGTGCATCTCGTGGGTCCGGATCTGGATCTCCAGCGGCTCGCCCCGGGGCCCGATGACCGTCGTGTGCAGCGACTGGTACAGGTTGGACTTGGGCATCGCGATGTAGTCCTTGAACCGCCCCGGCACCGGCTTCCACAAGGTGTGCAC
>PKQR01000139.1 GCA_017578085.1 Bacillota bacterium | reverse complement strand
CGGCCACGTAGTTGGCGATGGCGATCCACGCCAAGAACAAGAGGAAGGTGACGTGCAGGCGAACCGTAATGCCGCCGAAGCGACCGAGATCAATGGACCAGCGGATAGACGGCACCCCCCTGCGCTAACCCCCGCGCTGCTCCCCTTAACGTACTCGGGAGCTTTGACCCCGCTTGCCTAGGAGGAACAAGCCAACGACGATCAGGAATAGAGCGGCCATGACGCCAGGCTCAAAGATCCAGGCCAGCACCCCGCCGATGACCCGCAGGAACACCATGCCACCCAGGATTACCAGCAGCCAGCCCAACAGCCGCCCGAGGCCCTGCCCGTTGCCGTTGCCCGGACGCCTCGGACCCATCTCCTCATCGTACCAGCCCTCGTGCGGCTCCCGGGGAATGAGCGCCCAGGCCAGCAAGTAAATCACCACGCCGGCGCCGGCCCAAAGCGACATGACAAGCCACGCCAGGCGCACCAAGGTCGGGTCGATCTCAAAGTACCGGCCAAGGCCGCCGCAGACCCCGCCCAAGAGCCGGTCCGTACGTGACCGGTACAGCCGTTTGGCCACTACTGCTTCCTCCTCTCACCGCTTAGGCTGCGTCCCCGGCTGCGGTGCCATGTCCGGCCCCGGCCCCGGGTCTTCCACAGCCCCCTCCTCGGACGCCGAAATGGCGCCCGGCGGCACCTCCAGCGTTCCCGGCCGCCCGGTTGGCGGCGCCACGGTGCGGATGCGCCCGGGCACCGCTTCCATTGGGGCGGCCTGCTCGGTGCCAAAAGCCGCGCCGCTGGCAACGCCCGCCCCTTGCATTCCCGGCTGGTTGAGCACCAGGAGCCGCCTCGGGAATGCCACTTGGATGCCGTGGTTGTCGAGGATCTGCTTGACTCGCCGGCGCAGCTCCCGCGTCATGGCCCACTGGGTCATCGTCTTGACCCGGGCCCAGATGAGCAGCTCCACGCCCCGCTCGCTCAGCTCCTGCACACCCAGCACCGTCGGGCCTTCCACCAGGTCGGGCAGCTCGCCCGAAGCCTTGATGGCCTCGAAGCCTTCCTGCAGCACCGCGATGGCCCGGTCCACATCCTCCTCGTAGGGAATGGCGACTTGGAACATGACCCGCATCGCGGGACCCATGTGGTTGGTCACCATGCGCATTTCCCCGTTGGGGATGATATGGACCGAGCCGTCAAAGGCCCGCACCCACGTGGTGCGCAAGCCGGTGGCCTCCACGATCCCTGACACGCCCGCGGTGGTGATGTAATCGCCCACCTGGAATTGGCCCTCAAACAGGATGAAGAAGCCCGACACGACGTCTTTGACCAGGTTTTGCGCCCCAAAACCGATGGCCAGGCCCGCTACGCCCGCCGCGGCCAACAGCGACGACGTATTAATGCCCATCCCGTCCAGGATCATGACGCCGGCGATGAAGTACAGGGTGTAGTGGGCAACGCTCTTGACCAAGGAAGCGATGGTGCGGGCCCGCTTTTCGTCCATGCGGTTGAACCGGGTGCGGCCGTTGGTGGCCACCAAGACGTGGTCAATGACCCGATTGGCCACGCCCACAGCGATCCGGGCCAGCACTACGATGATCAGGATGCGCAGGATCGTCTGGCCGATCCGGAGGAGCCCATCCACCGTAAACAGAGCTGGAAACCCTTCCCTCAGCCACTCCCACACGGAACCCTCACCCTAGCTTTCCAAAGGTTCCCCTTCCCAGAAGGGGTTCCTGCCCCCAAAAGGCTGGAAACCGCGTTCCGCGGGCTTTTCTCTTTTGGTGCTTAGGCTAACCGAGTCCGGGAAACCCGATCTGCCGCAAGGCCTCGTAGGCCACGATGCCGACGGCCGTGGCCAGGTTGAGGGATCGCAGCCCCGGCCGCATGGGGATGCGCACGATGGTACCCGGGTAGTTCTCAAGGATGAAGTCGGGCAAGCCGTGGCTCTCCTTGCCAAAGACAAGCCAGTCCCCCGGGCGGTACTGCACTTCGGTGTAAAGCCGCCGGCCTTGGGTGGCGACGAAGATAGGGCGCACGCCTGGGTGGGCCGCCATCAGCTCGTCGAAGGAGTTGTGGTAGTAGACGGGCAGCAGGTGCCAGTAGTCCATCCCCGCCCGCCGCAGGGTGCGATCATCGGTAGCGAAGCCGAGGGGATGAACTAGGTGTAGGGTCATGCCCGTGCATGCGCAGGTGCGGGCGATGTTGCCGGTATTGGCGGCGATTTCCGGCTCCACGAGGACGATGTGAAACGGCATGCCCCAATTTTAGCGCCGCGGTCCGCCGTCTGGCAATCGGGCAGCGCAACGCCCACCGGACGATTCCAAGGCGCTCGGGCACCGCCCTGTGCCTAGGCCCTTGCAGCGCACAGGTAGCGGCCCGCAAAGCCGGCAGGATTGTGGTAAGATGGTCCGGGAGGTGGACGCCGATGGGTGCCAAGACGGTTCCAGGACTGCGCCCGCCCCGCATCATGGACGGCATCGTGATCTTCGGGGACCCCGATGCGGACACCATCGCGCAGATCCGGCGCTGCGCCGCGCCGCCTGAAACCGCGGGGGCCGTGCTGTGCGCCGACGCGCACAAGGGGTATTCCATGCCCATCGGCGGCGTGGTGGCGTACCGGGGCCTCACCTCTCCCTCGGGCGTCGGTTTCGACATCGGCTGCGGCAACAAGGCGGTGCGCACCAACCTCAAGGTGGCCGATATCCGCCGGGACCTGCCCAAGCTGATGGACCGGATCTACAAGGAAATCAGCTTCGGCATCGGCCGCAAGAACCCCAAGCCCATCGAGCACCCCGTGTTTGAGGATCCCCGCTGGAACGTGCACCCCGGCGTGCGCGCCCTCAAGGACTTGGCCTACCAGCAGCTGGGCACGGTGGGCGGGGGCAACCACTACGTGGACCTGTTGGAAGAGCCGGCCACCGGGGACCTGTGGGTGGCTGTCCACTTCGGTTCCCGGGGCTTTGGGTACAAGACGGCCAGCGGGTTTCTCAACCTGGCCAAGGGCAAGCCCTTTGACGCGCCCATAGGCGGCGAGTCCATGGACCACCCGCCGACGCTGCTGCGCCTGGACTCGGAACTCGGGCAGGCGTACCACCAGGCCATGCAACTGGCAGGCCGCTACGCCTACGCCGGGCGGGACGTGGTCGTGGACCAGGTGCTGCGCATCCTGGGAGCGCAGGCGACGCTGTCGGTGCACAACCACCACAACTTCGCCTGGGAAGAGGAGCACAACGGCGAGAAGGTCATCGTCGTGCGCAAGGGCGCCACGCCCTGCCACCCGGGACAGATGAGCTTCATCGGCGGCAGCATGGGGGATATCTCCGTCGTCGTGCGGGGCAAGGACACCCCAGTGGCGCGCGTCGCCCTCTTCAGCACCGTCCACGGGGCAGGACGGGTCATGAGCCGCACCCAGGCGGCCGGCAAGGTGCGCCGGGTCAAGGGAAAGCTCGTGCGGGTCGGCGGCCTCATCTCCATGGAGGACGTCGTGCGGCACATGAAGGAACTAGGCATCGAGCTGCGGGGCGGCGGCCCTGACGAGGCGCCGGCCGTTTACCGCAAGCTGCAGGAGGTGCTGAACGCCCACGTGGACACGTTCGACATCCTGCACGTGCTCAAGCCCATCGGCGTGGCCATGGCGCCTTTGGACGAGTACGATCCGTACAAGGACTGACCGGGACGCGCCGGGCCATTGGGGGCCGCGTTTCAGGGTTGGAAAAACAGGTACCACAAGAGCACAAAGACCGCCACGGTAACAAGCCAGAGGGCGCGCCACGAGAGGCGGTCTCTCCGTGCAACCTTCTCCCGAAAATTCTCCACTTCCCGTTGCGCCAGCAGGCGCTCGTTGCCCCCCATCGCCTTCGCCCCCCGTTTCTGCACCGGCGGCCGCGCTGCGCGGTTTCGCTCGATATTTCTTTGCGACTATTCAGCATCCTTCCGTAGCGGCCGCGTTCAGAAACGACACCGGGCGCCAGGGTCAATGCATGCCGAGGGCGCCCATGGCGCACCCGGGCGTCGACCCGGTGGAACATCCAACGTCCCAAAGCGTGCCGGACTGCCGCGCCATGCGTTCCACGGCCCGGAAAGCCAGCCAGCCGGCGACGAGAAGCACGACGGAAAACATCGCCAAGGCCGATGCGTCGCCCGGGCGCCCGCCTAGCCGGGCCGGGGAGGAACCCCAGGCACCAGCCAGAAAAACCAATGCAGGGCTATTGTTATTCGCACACTCAAGGAGGCGACGCCCCGGATGGAAGCCTTTGCCTACGCCGCCCCGCGGACGGTAGCCGAGGCCGTAGAGCTCTTGGCCAGTGCCAACGGCTCTGCCCGCGTGCTCGCCGGCGGCACCGACCTCATCCCCCAGCTCCAGGAAGGCCGGCGGCGGGCGAGCCTCGTGGTGGACGTCAAGCGCATCCCGGAACTGTGTGAGCTCCGCTGGGATCCGGAGGATGGGCTCACCATCGGGGCGGCCGTGCCGTGCGCCCAAGTCGCGGCCTTGCCCCAGGTGCAGCAGCATTACCCCGCCCTGCGCACCGCTTGCACGCTCATCGGGTCCATCATGATCCAAAACCGGGCGAGTCTCGGCGGCAACTTGTGCAACGCCGCCCCTTCCGCCGACAGCGTCCCGCCCCTGATCGTGCACGAAGCAGAAGCCATCATCGCCGGCCCCGGCGGCACCCGCCGCCTGCCGGTGGAGTCGGTGTGCACCGGTCCTGGCCAGACGTGCCTGGCGCCGGGCGAGCTGCTGGTCGCCCTGCGCCTGCCCGTGCCCCCGCCCCACACCGTGTCCGCGTATCTGCGCTTTACGCCCCGCAACGAGATGGACATCGCCGTGGCGGGTGCGAGCGCCGCGGTGACCCTGGATCCCAGCACGGGTACTTGCGCGAAGGTGCGTATCGCTTTGGGCGCGGTGGCCCCGACGCCCGTGCGGGCCCGTGCTGCCGAGGAGTACCTCACGGGCAAGCCCCTGACCGACGAACACCTGCGGCAAGCCGCCCAGCTGGCGGTAGAGGCGGCGCGGCCCATCTCCGACGTGCGGGGCAGCGCCGAGTACAGGCGGCATCTCGTGTCCGTCCTGACGCGCCGGGCCCTGGAAGCCGCGCGGATGCGGCTTGCCGCGGCCGTCTGAGAGGGTTTCACGAAACCGCGAGCGCCGCGAAAGGGAGGCGAGAGGCGGCCATGTCGACCAAGGTGATCGTGGAAACCACCATCAACGGGGTGCCGGAAACATTCGTCTGCGAGCCGCGGCAGACGCTGCTGGAGGTGCTGCGGGAAGAGCTGGGCCTGACCGGCGCCAAGGAAGGCTGCGGCAACGGCAACTGCGGCGCGTGCTGCGTGCTGCTGGACGGCCGGCCTGTCAACAGCTGCCTGGTCCTGGCGGTGGAAGCCGCGGGACGGGAAATCGTCACCGTCGAAGGCCTGGCCGCGGGCGGCCTGCACCCGCTGCAGCAGGCGTTCCTGGAGCACGGGGCGCTGCAATGCGGCATCTGCACGCCAGGGTTTCTGATGTCCGCCAAGGCGCTGTTGGACGCAAACCCCCGCCCGACGGAGCAGGAAGCCCGCCGGTGGCTGGCCGGCAACCTGTGCCGCTGCACGGGCTACGACAAGATCATCCGGGCCGTCCTGGACGCCGCCGCCCGTATCCAGGCCGGCGCGAGCACGGACGCTCCACCGCTCGGCAATA
>PKQR01000026.1 GCA_017578085.1 Bacillota bacterium | reverse complement strand
ACCTGGTGTGGCGCACCGCGTCCATGATCGAGCGGTTCACGGGCGGTCGCATCCCGGAGCCTGACCCGGCGGAGGATGACGGGATCCTGCGGGAGACGGCGGAGCGGGTGTTCGCGGCCGTCGAAGACGCCCTGGAGCGGCTCGAGATCGACCAGGCGCTGCAGGTGGCCTGGGACTTGCCCAAACGGGTCAACAAGTACATCGACGAGCAGGCGCCTTGGGAGCTCAAGCGGCAAGGGCGGGAGGCCAAGCTGCGCACGGTGCTCTACAACGCCGCCGAAGCCATCCGCCTCTGCGGCGTGCTCATCAGCCCGTTCCTCGTGCACACCCCGGCCCGGCTGTGGCGGCAGATCGGCATGGAGCCGCCGGCGCAGCTGTCCTGGGACGCGGCTAAGGCGTGGGGCCAGCTGCAGCCCGGCCTGGCGGTGCAGAAGGGCGAGCCGCTTTTCCCCCGCCTGGATGTGGAGGCGGTGCTCAACGGCGACACAGCGGCGGCCGGGGAGGCGGGCAAGCCGAACGCCGGCCAAGCTGCCGACCAGAAGCAGACGGCCGGCACCGGCGGACCGCAGGGCGCGGCTGAGGCTGCGGGCCAGCAGGTGGCGGCTCAGACGGCGACCGCAACTGCCCCGGCCGGCAACGGTGCCGCCCAGTTGCCGCCGGTGGCCGAGGAGATCGACATTGCGGCGTTTCAGAAGGTTGACCTGCGGGTGGCGCGGGTGCTGGCTGCGGAGCGGATCCAGGGCGCCGATCGGCTGCTCAAGTTGCAGCTGGACCTCGGCTTTGAAAAGCGCCAGGTCGTGGCCGGCATCGCCCAGCATTACCGTCCCGAGGAGCTCGTGGGCCGCAACCTGATCGTGGTCGCCAATCTCAAGCCGGCGAAGCTGCGCGGCGAGTTGTCCCAGGGCATGATCCTGGCCGCGACCGGACCCGATGGCCGGGTGGTCGTGCTGACTACGGCGGCGGACGTCGCGCCCGGGAGCAAGGTGAAATGAGCAAGGCGGAGTTTGCGCCGCTGGGGTTAAGCCCCTTGGTGGACAGCCACGCCCACCTGGACCATGACCTCTTTGCTGGGGACGTGGACGCCGTCATCGACCGGGCGCAGGCGGCGGGCGTGCGCTACATCGTCACCATCGGCTCGGACCTGGCCTCCTCGGAAGCGGCGGTGCGGCTGGCCGAGAAGTACCCGTGCGTCTACGCCACCGTCGGGATCCATCCCCACGAGGCGGTGCAGTTGGACGACAAGGCGTACCGGAGGCTGCAGGAACTGGCGGCGCACCCGCGCGTGGTGGCCATCGGCGAGATCGGCCTCGACTATTACTACGACCACTCGCCGCGCCCGGTGCAGCGGGACGCGTTCATCCGCCAGCTGGAGCTCGCCCGGGAGACGGGCTTGCCCTTCGTGGTGCACAACCGCGACGCCGACGCGGATACCCTGGCGGTGCTGCGGGACTGGGGGCAGGACCTCCGGGGCCTGCTGCACTCTTTCGCCGGCAGTGACGAGATGCTGGCCGAGTGCCTCGCGATGGGGTACCTGGTCTCCACCGGCGGCATGGTGACGTTCAAAAACGCCGGGGCGATCCGGTCGGCCATGGCCCAGGTCCCCCTGGACCGGCTGCTTGTGGAAACCGACGCGCCGTACTTGACGCCCGTGCCCTTGCGGGGCAGGCGCAATGAACCGGCCTACGTGCAGTACGTGGTCGCGTTCCTGGCGGAGCTGCGGGGGGTCGAGCCGGCCCACATGGCGGCCGTCACCACCGCCAACGCGTGCCGGTTCTTTGGCCTGCCGCCGGTGCCCGACGAGGCGGGCGCTTAAACCCGAGCGGCGAGGGGGCCGGCAGGCGTCTCGAGCTGTGCGGGAGAGAACGCGCGAGAGGTCGATAAGAGGCCTGTGGGCGTTGACAAGCTGCGTTGCAGCCTGCAGCGAGCGCAGGCACCGATCGGTACCTGCGCAGGCTGCTCAACTCTAGACGAGTTTGAGTCAAGGCCGGCAGGCGTTATCGACCTCTCGGGCAGTATTGTGCGCCGCGCACCGGCGGATATGCGACCGGGGGCGGCGCATTGCATTTCCAGCCTTGGCTGCGGCTGCCGCCGCGGCCGCCCTTTTGCGATTGGAGCGGGCAAGAGCCCGCGGCCGAACGATATGGCAAGAGCCTGAGGCCGAACGATATACTGTATAACACGCCAAAACGTCCGGCGCGCCGTTGACACCCCGACCCGGCTCTGCTACAAAGGGAAGGGCGGCAAGCGGTCCAGGCGGGCCGGCGCCTGTTTGCCGCACTACCCGAGTGTGAGGTGCTCATGCGTTATGCCCGGGTTGGCCGTCGTCGGGGCCCAGTGGGGCGATGAGGGGAAAGGCAAGATCGTCGATTTTCTGGCCGCGCAAGCCGACGTGGTCGTTCGCTACGCGGGCGGAAACAACGCGGGCCACACGGTGGTGGTCGGCGGCCAGACGGTCAAGCTGCACCTGATCCCGTCGGGCATCTTGTACCCCGACGTCACCTGCGTCATCGGCAACGGCACCGTCATCGACCCGGAGGTGCTGGTGCAGGAGCTGGACGCCTTGCGGGCACGCGGGTTCCGCACGGGAAAGCTCTTCATCTCTGATCGCGCCCACCTGATCATGCCCTACCACCGGGATCAGGACCGGCTGGAGGAGGAGGCCCGGGGCGCTTTCCGGCTTGGTACCACGGGCCGCGGCGTCGGACCGGCGTACGCGGATAAGGTGGCCCGGGAGGGCATCCGCTGCTCGGACCTCCTGGACGAGGCGTGGCTGCGCCAGCGGCTTGAGGCCATCGTGCCCCGCAAGTCGCTGCTCTTGCAGAAGCTGTATGGGCATCCCGGGGTCACCGTGGATGAGATGATGGACTACTGCCGCCGGTACGCCCCGCACATCGTGCCGCTCTTGGTGGACAGCGGCGCGCTGGTGCAGGACGCGCTGGCCCAGGGGCGCCGGGTGCTCTATGAGGGCGCCCAGGGGACGCTGCTCGACATCGACCACGGCACGTATCCGTATGTGACGGCGTCGTCGCCGAGCGCCGCCGGCGTTTATTCCGGGGTCGGCGTCGGGCCTGGCGCCGTGACCAATGTCATGGGTGTCACGAAAGCCTATACGACGAGGGTCGGCCAGGGGCCGTTCCCTACCGAGCTGACCGATGCCACGGGCGATTGGCTCCGGGAACGGGGCGGGGAGTACGGCACCACCACCGGCCGCCCGCGGCGCTGCGGCTGGCTGGACGCGGTCCAGCTCCGGTACGCGGTGCGGGTCAGCGGCATCACGCAGCTGGCCCTGACCAAGCTGGACGTGCTGACAGGCCTCGACACCGTTCGCATCGCTGTTGCGTACGAGCTGGACGGCCGGCGCATCGACCACTGGCCGGCGCTCATTAGCGAGCTGAGCCGCGTGCGGCCTGTGTACGAGGACTTGCCCGGCTGGAGCGAACCCATTGGCGGGGTCCAGACGTGGGAGGATTTGCCCCCGGCGGCGCGCGGTTTCATCCGGCGCATCGAGGAGCTGACGCAAGTCCCTGTGGTGTGCGTGTCGCTGGGACCGGACCGTGACCAGACGCTGGTCAAAGGGGCCATTAGCTGGTAAGTGTTTGCAAGGTTCCTTCGCGCTGGAACCGCCGCAGGTTTTCCTGAAGGCGCCCTTTGCACTCGGGCGCGGCGGCAGTTGACGCCGCGCCCGGGCTCTGCTATAGTTAATTGTGCGATCGGGCAGATAGCTCAGCCGGTTAGAGCGCTACGCTCACATCGTAGAGGTCGGGGGTTCGAGTCCCTCTCTGCCCACCAGGTGAAAACGCCCTCCGGAAGCGATTTCCGGAGGGCGTTACTCTTTTTCACGGCACATGGAAGTTGCCTGCCGCGGCCATCGCCCCGCATCCTGGAGCAACGCACCCGGCTGTTCGAGCGTATCTTGTGGCTGCTGGAGCGGGGTGGTGGGGTATGAGACCCGAGGATAGGTATGATTCCCTCATCCAGTTTTACGCGAGCCGGTCTGGCCTGGACTGGTTATGGCCGATTCGCGGAAATCCCCGACCCGAACGAGCGTTACCGTTTCGCCTTGGCCGCTTATAACACAGGCCGCAGCAACATCAACCGGTGCCTGGCGCTGGCCCGGGCGGCGTGCGGGCAGCCGGCGTCCCTCGCGGCGTGGGAGGCAGCGGGCCGGCCACCAGGGCCGTGGCAGACGTGGGAGTTTGCAAGCCAGTTCTTGCCCCGGGTGTCGGGGCGGCAAGCCCAGGAGACCATCGCTTATGTGCAACGGGTCACGGGATGAGAGGCCGCCGGTTCGAGTTCCTCTCTGCCCACCGGTCAAGGCGCAGGGCAGCGCCACGTTGTCGTCACCGGGCGCGTGGCGTACAATCGACGCGATGGGTCAACGACAAGTCCTCAGCAAAGCACAGGCGCGCGCCGCTGCCTACGCCGGTTTGCACGCGGCCAGAGCCGCGCGCTTTCCCTTTCCCATCGAAGGCCGCATCCCCAACTTTGTCGGCGCGGAAGCGGCGGCCCGGCGGCTGCGGCAGCTGCCCGAGTACCAGGCGGCGCGGGGCGTCAAGGTGAATCCCGACGCGCCGCAGCTGCCGGTGCGGGCCATGGTGCTGCGGGACGGCAAGACGCTCTATATGCCGTCGCCCCGGCTACGGGGGGCGTTCATCCGCATCCGGCCCGAGCGGGTGCCGCCGGGCGAAGAGCGGCTCGCCGCGAGCTTGTCCCATTGCCTCGAGTACGGCGAAGAGCTGAGCCTGAAGACCCTCGCGGAAATCGTCAGCGCGTCTCAAGAGCCGCCCATCGGCCTCATCGTCGTCGGGTCGGTGGCCGTAGCCCGCACCGGCGCCCGAGCGGGCAAGGGCGAAGGCTACGCGGACATGGAGTACTCGCTGTTGCAGGAGCTGGGGCTGCCCCACGTACCCGTCGTCACCACCGTCCACCCGGCGCAAATCGTGCCCGACATCGCCGTGGACGCCCACGACTTGCCCGTCGACTACATCATCACCCCCACCGAGACAATCGCCACCCACACGCAGCTGCCCAAGCCCAACCGCATCGCGTGGGAACTGCTCGAGCCCGGCGACTTGCAGGCCATGCCCGTCCTGCAAGAGCTGCGGGAGCTGAAATGGCAGGAGCTTTCCACCCGCGACGTGCTGGCGCCCGGCTTGGATGTCCTCTTTGTGGGAATCAATCCCGGAAGGAAAAGCGCGGCCTCGGGCCACAACTTCGCCGGCCCCGGCAACCATTTTTGGCGGCTTTTGCATGAGGCGGGCTTTACACCCCGCCGGCTCGCACCTCAAGAAGAGGACGAGCTGCTGCAGTACGGCGTCGGGATCACCAATCTCGTGTCCCGCGCCTCGCGGGGCGAGCATGAGTTGACGTGGGAGGAGCTCGTGAAGGGCGCTGCGGCTCTGCGGGAAAAAGTGCGGCGCTTCCGGCCTCGGGTCGTGGCATTGCTCGGGAAAAACGTGTACCGCGCCTACGCTGGCTTAAGCCAGTCCGCGGCCGTGGAATGGGGCATACAGCCCACGTCGGTCGTCGAAGGCGTCATCGACTTCGTCGCCCCGAACCCGTCGGCCCGCAGCACCGTTCCCTACGAAACGCGTCTCAACCTTTTCCGCTGGCTGCGGAGCCTGTGACTGCCGTGCAGCTGAAACAACGGAGGCTGGTTATCGGATGCCGGGTCGCTAAGGCGGGAACCAGGCGTCTACGAAAAAAGGAGGCCGGATGATGAAGGTCGATTCCCTGGATCACTTGGTGTTGACCGTCGCCGACGTGGAAGCTACCTGCCGGTTTTACAGCCGGGTGCTGGGCATGGAAGTGGTGACCTTTGGCCAGGGCCGCAAGGCGCTCCAATTTGGCAGCCAAAAGATCAACCTGCACCAGCAAGGCCGCGAGTTTGAACCCAAGGCGGCGCGGCCGACGCCGGGCTCGGCCGATCTGTGCTTCTTGACGACGGTGCCGCTTTCGGACGTGGTGGCCCATCTCCAGTCCGCCGGGGTGGCCATCGTGGAGGGACCGGTGCAGCGCACGGGCGCGACGGGGCCGATCTTGTCCGTCTACTTCCGGGATCCGGATGGAAACTTGATCGAGGTGGCCAACCAGCTGTAAGACGATGACCATGCCGCTGTCGGGCGTGCCGCCCTATCAACCTGTGCGGACGGACCTATGGGGGCGGGACGTGTTCATAGGCCGAAAATCCCGCTGAGTTGCTTTTTTCCATAGCCGAGAATCATTGACGGGCTTCTGGCCGGGGCATACAATGTACGCGGAAATTGGGTTTTTTGGGGGGCGAGGGCAACGCGCCTCACGGAGCGGCGCAAGCAGTTCCTGCGCAGCGTGCTGGACATGTACCGGCGCACCAAGCTGCCGGTCCATTATGAGACGCTCGCCCAGCGCCTGGGCGTGAGCAAGTGGACGGCCTACGACGTCCTGCGGGCCCTAGAAGAGCAGGGGCTGCTCGCGCGGGACTACGCCGTCAGCCGGGGAGAGCCGGGCCGCTCCCAGATCGTGTTTGTTCCCACTCCCGCCGCGGAAGCCCTCTTTACGCAGGCGCGTTCATCGGCCCTGGACGACGAGGAGCTGGCCGCGCTCAAGGAGGAAGCCTTGGCGGCCCTGGCCGAGTGGCGGGCGCTCAATCCCGCGCAGGCGACCCAGCGCGTCATGGCGGTGATCGCGGAGGCCGATGTGCAGGTCAAGTTCTGCACCTACATCATGGCCCTCTTCCTCGTGCACCTGGGCAGCCTCAGCGACGCGGCCGTGGGGGTCGTGCGCCGGCTCGTGCGGGAAACGCCGGGGGTGGAGATGCCCCTGACGGTGTTTGTCGGCATCGTGCTGGGCATGGCCATTGAGGCGATGGGCTTTGGAGTTGGGGAGGAGCTGATCGGGCTCCTGGGCCGGTTTGTACGATCGGTGATGGATCTGACCGAGCCCGAAAAGGCCATGCTGGTGAGCTTCCTCAACGAGGCGCTGGCGGAAGAGACGGCCAGCGCGCAAGGGTAGACGGTTTTTTGTACCGCATATTTTGGTCTTGCTGGTTTTATGGGTTATTTTGGCTGCTTGCCCCGCAGCCCGCGTGAGCGAAGCGATCAGCCGGGGGCTTTCGCTCCGCGCCCTGGAAGGAGTCGCGTGGGATGGGATTGTTGGGACGCCTCGTCAGGCAATACCCGGGATGGATTGTGGCCGTAGTCCTCTTGGTCACGGCCGTTGGGGCCTACGGCGTGCTGCAGTTGACCGTCAGCACTGACGTTACCAGCTTCTTCGCCGAAGACGACCCGCGCCTGGTGACGTTCGAGTGGGTCAGCGACACGTTTGGCAGCTCCACTTACGTCTTGGCGGTGGTGTCGGCCGAGGATATCTTCAGCGTCCCGGTGATCCAGGCACTGGATTCCCTCACGCAAGAGCTGGAGCGGGTACCTGGCGTAGCCAGCGTGCGCAGCATCACCAACGTGGAGCATGTCCTGGGGACGCCGTGGGGAATTGAAGTGGCGCCCATCATGGACGTGCTGCCGGACTCCGACGCCGCCGTCGAGCGCTTCCGGGAACGGGTCTTGAGCAGCGACACCGTGGCGAGCCGGTTTGTGTCCGGCGATGAGCAGCACACGTTGATCCTGATCCAGCTGTCCAGGAACGTGGACAGCGATGCCGCGGTGCTGGCGGTGCGGGATGTGGTTCGCCGCTACGACGACCGGCTGACGGTGCAGCTGACGGGCTCCCAGGCGCTCACGCAGCAGCTCAACTCGGTGCTGCGGGAGGACATCGTCCGCCTGACGCCGCTCATCCTGGTGGTCATCGTTGCGATCCTATACTTCAGCTTCCGCACTGCGGCGGGGGTCATCCTGCCGCTGGCCGCTGTCGGGATTAGCGTCATCTGGACATTGGGGCTCATGGGTTTCCTGGGCGTCTCCTTGAGCCAGCTGGGTTCTGCGATCCCGGTGGTGCTGGTCAGCGTGGGCAGCGCCTACGGCATCCACGTCTTGCGGCGCTACGATGAAGAGTGGCAAAAGACCGGCGACAGCCGCGCCGCCGCGGAACAGACGGTCCGCTCCGTGGGATTGGCCGTGGTCATGTCGGGCCTCACGACGGTAGTCGGGTTTGTCTCCAACGCTTTCACCAGCATCGTCCGCATCCGGGAGTTCGGGATCTATATGGGTATCGGCGTGGCCGCGGCGCTGGTGATCTCGATCCTGTTCATTCCCGCCTTGCTGGTCTTGAGCCGCCGAGAAAAGCGCGTGCCTGCCCGAGGGGCCACGCCCGTGCCCGGCAGGGAGGACTCCCCCAGCGGGCTCCTGGAGCGGCTCGGGGCGTCGGTGACGCAGCGGCCGGCGGTGCCCTTGGTCGTCGCCGCCGTCGTGGCGCTGGTGTCCTTTACAGGCTTTGCCCGTCTGGAGGTGGACACCGACTACCTGCGGTTCTTTGACGCCCGCAGCGAGGCCCGCCAAGCCTACCAGCTGGTCCAGGAGAAATTCGGCGGCGTGGACACGGTCCAGATCGTGCTGGAAGGCGACATCCTGGAGCCGGAGACGTTGCGGGCCATGGAGGCGCTGCAGGCGGAGCTCGAGGCCATGCCGTGGCTCGGCGACTCCATGTCCGTGGTCGACATCGTCAAGGAGGTCGGCCGGGCCTTGAACGAGGACGACCCGGCCTACGCGGTCATCCCCGACAGCCGGGCCGCGGTCGCGCAGTACCTGCTGCTATTGTCCATGTCGGGTGACTCGACCTTGGAGCAGTTCCTGACGTTTGACCAGGCCACGGCCAAGATCGAGGTGCCTGTGGCCACCACTTCGGCGCAGGAGCGGGCTGACGTCCTGCGGCGCATCGACGAGCTGGCCCAGGAAATGCTCGGCCCGTACGGCCGGGTGCACGTTACGGGCTTGCCGTACCTGGTGGACGGCATGGCGCAGCTGATTACGACCGGCCAGATCCAGAGCCTGGTCATTTCCGTGGCCGGCGTGCTGGTGCTGCTCTCGATTATGGTGGGCTCCCTGCGCAAGGCGCTGTTGTGCCTGAGCCCGATCCTCCTCACCATCGCCATCAACTTCGGTGTCATGGGTTGGGCGGGCATGGATTTCGACGTCATCAACGCCCTGGTGGCCAGCGTCGTCGTGGGCGTCGGCATCGACTACAGCATCCACGTCTATAGCCGCTACCGCGAGGAATCCGTCCACGGCCGCGGGCCGAGGGACGCCGCGATTACTACCCTGGCCACTACGGGGAGGGCGGTGCTGCTGAACGCGGCTGCTGTCGCAGCCGGGTTCTTGGTACTGCTCTTGTCCGTGTTCCCACCGCTGCGGGTGTTCGGGTTCCTGGTGGCCCTGACGATGGGCGTGTCATCGGCCGCGGCGCTGACGGTGCTCCCGGCGCTCTTTATGCTCACCGACGGTGCCCGGGCGGTGCCCCAGCCCCACGCGGCGCGGGTCTCCAGGACGACCTGAGGAAACCGGTGCAAGCGGCGCCGATTCGAAAACCAACAACCACCTCGGAGGAGGGAAGGAACAATATGCAGACGCTAAGCGGTTTCCCGAAGATGCGGAGATCAGGGATGGCACTGGGAAGCCTCGCCATTGCCCTGGTGTTCGCGGCCGGACTCGGTGCGACCGCCGCGGAGCTGACGGCCGACGAGATCTTGGATGAGCTGCAAGAAACGGCGTTTGTCGGCAGCGGCAAGGCCACCGTCGAGCTTATCACGATCAACGCCCGCGGCCAGGAGCGCTCCAACCGCCTCGCTTTCTACCGGCAGGAGACGCCGTACGGCGCCAACCAGTTGCTCGAGTACTTGTCGCCCGCGGACGTGGCCGGCACCAAGTTCTTGACCACGGATGACGCCAGCGGCGAAACCCTGATGTGGCTGTACCTGCCCGCCCTGGGCCGGGAGCGCCGCATCAGCGGCAGCGCCACCCAGGACAACTTCATGGGCACCGACTTCACGTTTGAAGAAATCGGCAGCCTGGGCAACTTTGCCAAGGACTTCGACGCCGAGCGCCTGCCGGACGAGACGTACCAGGAATGGGACAGCTACGTGCTCCGTCTTACCCCCAAGAGCCCGGACAGCAAGTACAGCGCCGTCAAGATGTGGGTCTGGAAAGAGCACCTGATCCCCGTCCGGGTCGAGTTTTACAACCGCCAAGGCAAGCTGGACAAAGTCCTCCTCAATGAGGACTTGCGGCCTGATGCCAGCGGCCGCTGGCGGCCGTACATGATCACCATGCGCAACGAGAACACCGGCAGCCGCACCATCATCCGGGTTTTGGAAACCAGCGACGAGCCGGTGCCCGATGAGTACTTCACGCTGCGCTACCTGCGGCGGTAGCGGCGGAACACGGTAAGGAGGGAACGATGATGTTGTCGTTGAGGAGAGCGCGGGCGTGGGCCTGGGCGGCCGTGCTGGCGCTTATGGTAGCCTTCGTACCGGCAGCCGCCGCCCAACAGGTAACCGTGCGGGGAAACGCAGCGTACCAGTTGACGTACGGTTATGATGAGGGAAAGCTGGTCGAGAGCGCCTTGGACCTCAAGCTGAGGGTGGAGCAGCGGCTGGGCTTTGACGGCAAGCTGCACATCGGCTTGGACGGTCTCATCCCGTTGAACGGCGGCGAAGCCCAATTTGACCTAGGCGAAGCGTACCTGGACTGGTATCTGGATACGACGGACTGGCGCATCGGCCGGCAGGTCATCAATTGGGGCACGGCGGACGGCTTTAACCCTACCAATGTGATCAACCCCCGGGAGACATTGTCGCCTGCAGCGTTGGCTGACGGGGCCCTCGAGGGCGAGCCCGTGTTGGCCATACAGGGTTCGTACTACCTGCCCTTGGGCGGCAGCTTGACGGGCGTCGCCGTGGCGGAATTCGTGCCCGCGGCTGGTGCTCGGGACATGCTGGCCGCCATCGCGGCCCGTCTCAGCGCCTGGCAGGGCGGTTTGCCCGTGGACGTGGACCGCCCCGCGCCGGTGCCGTCCGATGGGTCGCAGATCGAATGGGCTGTGCGGGGCGACTGGCTGGTGGGCGGCCACAACGTGTACGTGAGCTACTTCCGCGGCTGGGATGACTACCCGGCGGCGTGGGTTGAATTCGTGGGTTCCGTTCCGTCGAAGGTTGCCGCCCAGTACCGCCGGGTGCAAAAGTTCGGTCTAGCCACGGCCGGCACGATCCGGGACGCGGGCGTCTGGACGGAGTTTTCCTACACCGTCCCTGACAAGCTGGCCGTCCTGGACGGGCCCGGCGCCCTGTCTTCCAACGACGGGTACCTGGAAGCCGTCATCGGCGCCGACTACACCTTCCGCAACGGCGTCATGGTGTCGGGCCAGGTGATCTACAACGGCGGCGGGTCGCTCCTCATGCCTTACAAGGAACCTGGGGCTGCCGTGAAGCCCCAGACCTACCTGCTCGGCATCGCCCGCTACTCACCGGAGGCCGGCCACAACCTGGAAGGCATCGTGCTGGCTAACGCCACCGACGGGGGTATCATCGCCGCGGGCCGCTACACCTATGACATCACCCAGGCGGCGAAGCTGACCGTGGGCCTGTCCCGCGCGATCGCGGGCGCAGGGTCGGAGTTCCACGCCGTCAAGTCCTCGGCCAACCTGGTGACGGCCGGCGTCGAGGTCAGCTTCTAAAACAAGTACATCCGTCGAGTCAAGGTTCTGGTGGCCCTATGCACCCAGGAGGCCAGACCCGCTTATCGGGCCTGGCCTCCTGTCGTGTCGCTAGCCCTGTTTCGCGACGGCCGGTTCAACCCGTCAGCAGCTGGAACTCGTCTTGGGGCCGGCCGAAATAGTAGCCCTGGCCGCAAGTGATGCCCAAATCCTTGAGGATGCTGGCGGTTGCCGCGTCCTCGATGCCTTCGGCCACCGTCAAGAGGCCAAAGGCGTCGGCCAAAAGGGTGATGGCCTGGACCATCGCCCGGTGCCGGTGGTTTCCCCGCAGATCGCGCACGAGCCCGCCGTCGATCTTGATCCCGTCCACCTGCAGGTGGCGCAGGTAGGCGAAGGAGTTGAAACCCGCGCCGAAGTCGTCCAACAGGACCCTGACGGACGCCCGGCGCAGCCGGTCGATGGCCTTGCGGGCCATGTTCAGGTCGTGGATGACGGCGGTTTCCGTCAGCTCAAGGCCTAGGCGGGCGGCGCCGCTGCCCAGCTTTGCGAGCTCGTCCAGCAGCCACGCGATCAAGTCGTCATCGTTGAACGCGTGGCCGGAGACGTTGATGGTCAAGCTGACATCGGGCTTTTCCCGCAGGGTGCGCAGGGTGGACTCCATCACCCAGCGGTCTATTTCGTTCATGAACCCAGCCAGTTCCGCCAAGGCCAGGAATTCGCCGGCCGACACGATCCGGCCGTCGGTTTCCCGCAGGCGCAAGAGGCTCTCGTACGCGAAGGCCCGTCGGTCGGCCAGCCAGACGATGGGCTGGTAATGGAGCAGCAGGCGATTTTCCATGAGCGCCTGCCGCACCCGCTGCGCGGCGGCGAACTCGGCGCTGATGCGGCCGCTGTGGGGTCCCATGGGCTGCACCACCTGGACCCGGTTTCCGCCCCGCAGTTTCGCCTGGTACATGGCCGCGTCGGCGTGGGAAAGCAACTGCTCGACGCTGAGGGAGCTGTGCACCGGCACGAGCCCGATGCTGACCGTCGTAAATACGCTGTCGCCGTTGACGCTGACGGGAGCCTGGCTGACCGCCTGCCGCAGCCGCTGCGCGGTGCGGACCGCCTGGTCCATGTCGGCGTCGTGGAGCAAGACGGCGAACTCATCGCCGGCCACCCGCGCCAGGAAATCCCGCGGGTGCAGGTGCGCCTTCAGGCGCTGCGCGAGGCCCACCAGGGCTTTGTCGCCGGCGGAATGGCCCAGGGAATCGTTGATCATCTTGAGGTTGTCCATGTCCAAGAGGAGCAGGGCGCTCGCATACCCCTGGGCCGAGCGCGCGATGGCCTCTCCCAGGGCCGCGTGCAGGGCGCGCCGGTTGGGCAGACCGGTCAGCGCGTCATGGGTCGCTAGATATTGGAGCTGCTCTTCCTGGGTCTTGCGGTCGGTGATGTCCCGCTTGATGGCGATGAAATGGGTGACCTGGCCGCCGGTGAGGATGGGCGTGATGGTCTGTTCTTCCACGTAGAGGGATCCGTCTTTGCGGCGGTTGACGACCTGCCCCTGCCACGGTTCGCCCGCCAGGACGGTCCGCCACATCTGTGCAAAAAAATCCTGGTCGTGGTGACCGGACCGGAGGATCCTGGGCGTTTGGCCAATCGCTTCCTCTGCCGTGTACCCTGTCAGCTCGGTAAAAGCCCGGTTTACCCATAAGATGCGGCCGTCCCGGTCGGTGATCAGGACCGCGTTGGCTGCCGCCTCGAGGGCGATGGCCTTCAGCTCCGTCAGGTCCGCCAGCGCGGACGGTTCTTTCATCCGGATCTCCCTTTATAGAAACCTCGACCCCCGATTTTAGAATACCTCGGATTTCACATGGTTGACCAGGGTTTTCTCTATTGACTTGCCAGGTACGTATCCAGCAGCAGGCGGGCGCCCGTGTTTCACGGGCGCGTTCCACCCACGGAAACCGTCACCGGCGTGGTGCGCCCGAGCTTGACCTCGACCCCGTCCACGACTGCGGCGATGCCGTCCGCGACCACCTCGATGCGGTAGCGCCCGGCAAAGAGCAGCCGGGAAGTGAACTCCCCATGTTCGTTGGTGGTCTGCAGGTCCACGACGATGCCGTCGTCCACAATGCGCACCGAGGCGCCCGCGATCGGGCGGCCGTCAGCGGTGGTGACATGGCCGTGGATGCGTCCTGGCGGTTCGGGTCGATTCACCGGCTGTGCGGCCTCCTTGTGCTGGGTTGGTTGCGTGAGGTTTGCGATTTGCGCGCCGCCAGTCACTCCTCGACCAGTTCCAGCACGATGGCTTCGCCCTGGCCGCCGCCGCTGCAGATGCTGGCCAGGCCAAACTGCACGCCTCGCCGCTGCATCTCCAGGGCCAGCGTCAGCACGATGCGCGCCCCGCTGGCGCCGATGGGATGCCCGAGCGCGATGGCACCGCCGTTGACGTTGACGATCTCGGGATCCCATTGGCCCAGGCGCATGCTCACGAGGGTGACGACGGCAAACGCCTCGTTGATTTCCACCAGGCCGATGTCCTCGCGCCGCAGGCCCGCCTTGGCCAGCGCCTTCTCCGCGGCCAGGTGGGGCACTGTGGCCAGGTAAGGGGGCTCCGCCGACACGGTGGCAAAGGAGCGGATGCGGGCCAGCGGCCGGCGCCCCTCCGCCCGGGCCCGCTCCTCGGACATGAGGACGAGGGCCGCAGCGCCGTCGTTGATGCCGGGGGCGTTGCCGGCGGTGATGCAGCCGTCGGGGGTGAAGGCCGGGCGGAGCCGGGCCAGCTTCTCCGGGCTCGTGTCCCGCCGGGGGGCCTCGTCGGTGTCGAACAGCCGCACGCCGCCCCGGCCGTCGGGCACCGCGACGGGGGTCGTCTCCAGGGCCATCCGGCCGCTGTCGATGGCGGCAATGGCGCGCATGTGGCTGCGGTAGGCCCAGGCGTCCTGTTCCTCGCGGCTTACGCCGAACTCCCGGGCCATGCGTTCGCCGTGGTGGCCCATGTGGACGTCGTGGAACGCACACCACAAGCCGTCATAGACGGTCGCGTCCAGCACCTGACCGTGGCCGAGGCGGTGCCCAAAGCGGGCGCCCGGCAGGAGGTAGGGCCCGCGGCTCATGTTTTCCATGCCGCCTGCCACCACGATGTCCGCCTCGCCGGCGCGAATGAGCACGTCGCCCAAGTTTATGGCCCGCATGCCTGAGGCGCAAACCTTGTTGATGGTTTCGGAGGTGACGGTGACCGGCAGCCCCGCTCCGATACTGGCCTGCCGGGATGGGATTTGGCCGGCGCCGGCCTGCACCACCATGCCCATGATGACGTTGTCGACCTGCTCGCCGGGCACGTCCGCTCGCGCGAGGGCGGCGCGGATGGCCGCGGCACCCAACTGGGTGGCCGGCACGTCCTTGAGGGAACCGCCGAAGACGCCGAAAGGCGTGCGCGCTCCAGCGAGGATGACCGTCGACGGCATGGCTGTCGTGCCTCCTTTGAGCGGGGTGATGCCCCCCTGCGGGCGATTACGGTCAGCCGTCAATGTTCAGGTTGACAGGGCCCTTTGCGAGAGCAATACCAACCAATTATACCATGGTCTGCCGCTCGCGGTGCCGTGGGCGGCCCGTGCGGCGCCCGCGCGCCGCCCGGGAAATCGTACGCCGGGCAATAAAAAAGCCCGCCGCAACTCATGTTGCGACGGGCCATTTTGGAGCTGGCGACCGGGCTCGAACCGGTGACCTACGCATTACGAGTGCGTCGCTCTACCGACTGAGCTACGCCAGCGCAACGAAAAATGGAGCGGATGACGGGATTCGAACCCGCGGCCCTCGGCTTGGGAAGCCGATGCTCTACCACTGAGCTACATCCGCAAGCTAGCCGGCACCTGCGCCAGCACAAATTAGTATATGCCAGCCCCCGCGAAAGATCAAGCGCCTGTTGGGACACGCTAGAGGTGGAGGTGAGGTCGATGCGCCCGCGCGGATTGGGCCGCCGGCGGCGTCTCATGGGCATCGACAATCCCGATGACGCGGAGCTGATGGCCGGGTCGCTGACCGGCGATGAGACGCTGGTAGGCGTTGACAGCCCGGACGACGTCGACATCTACCTGACCGGCGACATGTACGACAATGATGAGTACTACAGCGGCGATGATGGTTTCTCCGGCCATGGCGACGAATTGTCTGGCCAGGGCGACGAGGAGCGGTGGCGGGACTAGCCCCCAGTGTTCGGCGTTCTCATTCTCCGTACGCTGATCGTGTACGTGGCGCTGCTGATGGTCGTCAGGCTTACGGGCAAGCGCGAAATGGGGCATGTGTCGCCCTTCGACTTTGTGGTCGCCATCCTCATCGCGGAAGTGGCGGTGATCCCCATCGCCGACCCGGGAAGCTCGATCTGGCACGGCATCGCGCCGCTGGCGACCATCGTTCTGGCCGAGCTGGCCTTGTCCTGGTTGACGCTTAAGAGCCAGCGCGTGCGCAACGTGGTGACGGGCCGGCCGAGCATCGTCATCCGCGACGGCCGGCTGGTAGAGGAAGAGCTGCGCTCGGTACGCTTTTGCATCGACGATCTGCTGGAAAGCTTGCGCTCCAAGGATGTGGCTGACATCACCGACGTGGAAGTGGCCATCCTGGAGCCCAATGGGTCATTGAGCGTCATCCGCAAGTCCCAGTGCCGGCCGTTGACGCCGGCGGACTTAGGGATGGCGACCGGCTACGAGGGCCTGCCGCTGCCTCTCATCAAAGACGGCGTCGTCAACGACGAAGCCTTAGCGGCCGCCGGGCTGGACCGGGAGTGGCTGGTGGGAGAGCTCCGGCGCCGCGGCATTGGT
Organism: Bacillota bacterium; assembly: GCA_017578085.1. Lineage (GTDB taxonomy): Bacteria > Bacillota > Limnochordia > Limnochordales > ZCTH02-B6 > ZCTH02-B6. Next base: position 3,009 of record PKQR01000026.1, on the reverse strand, counting down.
CAGCCGCGGGACGTGTTTTTCGCGCAGCTCGACACGGCAGGAGAATTGTTTGTCCAGCTGAAGCAGCAGGCCTGGCGGTAAAAGTCGGCGATCGCGGGAGGCGTATTGCATCGTCCGGCGCGGTTTGCTATACTCTATGGTGCACAGGACAGGTGCACAGGAGCGGATGCGCCTATAGCTCAGTGGACAGAGCGCCGGCCTCCGGAGCCGGGTGCGGAGGTTCGAATCCTCCTAGGCGCACCAGTCCAAGGCGTCCCTCCGATTCCGGAGGGACGATTTTTATGTGCGCTGCAGTTCCTGCCAGTTCTGGCGAAATGGCCCGCAGCGTAGAGTCCAGCACGGCGTAGAGTCCAGCGCGGTGCGCATCAATGCGGCTGCCTTGCCACCGGAGGGATGTGACCCGGTGACGGTTGGGGATCTCCGGTTGTGGCTGGAACAGTTCGTCCTCGTGCTGCATCCGGCCAATCTGTTCTTCATTAGCTTTATTGAAGCCATCTTTTTTCCGGTTCCCCCCGACGCCTTGCTAATTCCTATGGTACTGGTCAAGCCCGAGGCGGGGTTGTGGTATGCAACGATCACGACCGTCGGCTCGATCCTGGGCGCATCCGCCGGTTACTGGCTCGGCCTGCGGGGCGGCCGGCCGCTGCTGCTGCGCTACGCCAACGGGCCTACTGCCGCCCGGGTCGAGGAGCTTTTTCACCGCTACGACATGTGGGCCATCGCCATGGCCGGCTTCACCCCGATACCCTACAAGGTGTTTGCCATCGCTGCCGGCGTGTTCAACCTGCACTTCCGGCGTTTTCTCGTGGCGTCGATGCTGAGCCGCGGCGCACGGTTTTACCTGGTCGCCGTGGTCGTAATGGCCTTCGGCGAGCAGCTGGCCCAGTTCATCATTGATCACTTCGGCCTGCTGACGCTGGTGCTCTTCCTTGCCGTTGCGGGGGCCTACTTCCTGGTCCGGCGGCGCCGGACGCACGCTTGAGGCCCGCTTGACATCGACAGGTCGGTTGCTATAATTTGCGCAGGAGTTGGGTTCTTTTTGTTGTGCCGCGGTCATACGGATGACCGTGCACAAGCGGCTCTTGCCTGCGAAAGAAGCCGTGCATGCGAAGCTCCGGGGTGACCTTTCTTGGGAGCTCAGGCACAGGACGCCATTAAGGTGACACAGACGTCGACGATGACCGACACCGGAAAAGAAGACGTCAAGATTATCTGGAAGGGCAACCGCATTTCCAGGGTCGTCTTCAAGTCCGGGAAAGTCGTCGAATTCCAGAACTGAACGCATGGCGGCCCCGTTGGCCCAACGGGGCTTTTTTCTTTAGTTCACTTTTTGGGCTGTGGCCTTGTTGAGGTGAGCCCGCCCTGCGCGTCGTGATCGCACCCGATTCGTTCAAAGGCAGCTTGCCCGCGGAAGCCGTAGCCCGGGCGCTGGCGGCCGGCTGGCGGCGGGCGTGGCCCGAGGCCGTTGTCGACGTGGTGCCGGTGGCCGACGGCGGCGAAGGCACCGTTGACGCCCTGGTGCGCGCGACCGGCGGGGTATTTAAGGACGCCGTCGTGACGGGACCGCTGGGCGAGCCGGTCATAGCCCGGTTTGGCATACTCGGGGACGGGCGGACGGCCGTCATCGAGATGGCGGCGGCTTCGGGCTTGCCCTTGGTGCCACCGGACCGGCGCGACCCACGGCGCACCACTACCCGCGGCACCGGGGAGCTCATCCTCAAGGCGCTGGACGCCGGTTGCCGGCGCATCATCGTTGGCCTCGGCGGCAGCGCGACCAACGACGGCGGGGCGGGGCTGGCGCAGGCCTTGGGTGTGCGACTTTTGGACGAAGACGGGCGAGAGCTGCCGCCCGGCGGCGCGGCCTTGGCGAGCCTGGCGCGCATCGACCTGACGGGGCTCGACCCACGGGTGCGGGACACCGAGTTTGTCGTCGCGTGCGATGTGGACAACCCCCTCTGCGGCCCCCGAGGGGCGAGCCACGTATTTGGGCCGCAGAAGGGCGCCACGCCGGCCATGGTCGAGGAGTTGGACCGGGCCCTGGCGCACTATGCCGAGGTTATCCGGCGGGACGTGGGTGTCGATGTGGCGGACAAGCCCGGGGCAGGCGCGGCCGGAGGATTGGGCGCCGGCCTGATGGCGTTTTGCGGAGCCGTCTTGCGCCCGGGTGCGGGGATCGTGCTGGAGGCCGTAGGGTTGGAACGCTACGTGCAGGAAGCGGATCTGGTCATCACCGGCGAAGGCCGGCTGGACGGCCAGAGCGCCCGGGGCAAGGCGCCGGTGGCCGTGGCCCGCCTGGCCAAGCGCTGGGGGAAGCCCGTCATCGCCGTGGCCGGTTCCCTGGGTCCTGACGTGGAGCAACTTTACGCGGAAGGAATCGATGCGTGCATCGCCATCACCCCTGGGCCGATGCCGCTGTCGGAGGCCATCGACCGGGCAGAGGAGCTGCTTGAAGCATGCGGCCAGCGCCTGGCGAGCCTTGTGCGGGTCGGGATGCGGCTGGCCGAGCACCAATCGCCTGCTGGCGCATAGGAGGAATACCCATGAGCGCGACCATCATCGACGGCAAGGCCATCGCGGCGGAGGTCCGCAGGCAGGTGGCCCAAGACGTGGCCGATCTCACCGCCGCGCTGGGATTCCCGCCGGGCCTGGCGGTGATCCGGGTGGGCGAGGACCCGGCGTCCAAGGTGTACGTAAGCAACAAGCGCAAAGCGGCCGCGCAAGTCGGCGTGCGCTCGTGGGAGTACGCCCTGCCCGAGGAAACGCCCCGGGAGGAGCTGTTGGACCTCATCGATCGGCTTAACCGGGACCGTGAGGTGCACGGCATCCTGGTGCAGTTGCCCCTGCCGTCCCACTTGGACGAAACCGAGATTATCAATGCCGTTGCTCCGGAAAAAGACGTGGACGGCTTTCATCCGTTGAACGTCGGACGCCTGTGGTCCGGCGCACCGGGGCTTGTGCCCTGCACGCCCGCCGGGATCATGGAGTTGATCCGGCGCACCGGCGTTGATC
>PKQR01000138.1 GCA_017578085.1 Bacillota bacterium | reverse complement strand
CACAACCGGTGCCGGGCACGCCGGCCACTTCCACCACGCGGTGGAAGCGGCCGGCGGCCTCATCGCACGCATCGACTGGCAGCTGTACGGCACGCTGTTTCTCAATGGCTTGAGCCAGGCGTCCCACTTGTACCTGGTCGCGGTGGGGCTGTCGCTGATCTTTGGCGTCATGCGGGTGCTCAACCTGGCCCACGGCGCCCTGCACATCGCCGCGGTGTACATCGCCCTGTCGGTGGTGTCGCTTTTGGGCAGCTGGTGGGCGGCGCTCCTGCTTGCGCCGCTGGCGGTGGCCGCGCTCGGGGCGCTCATCGAGATCGGGCTGCTCAGGCCCATGTACGGGCGGCCGCCGACGTACGTGCTCATCCTCACCTTTGGGCTGGTGCTGATTATTCACGACCTGCTCAAGATCGGCTGGGGCGTGGACTACAAGATCCTGCCCGAGCCGCCGCTCTTGCGGGGCGTCGTGGAGGTTTTCGGCATCGTCTACCCGGTCTCGTACCTGTTCAGCATCGGGGTCGCCGCGGCCCTGGGGCTTGGGCTTTGGCTTTTCCTCACCCGCACCCGGCCCGGGCGCATCATCCGGGCGTGCGCCGAGGATAGGGAGATGGCGGCGTCCCTGGGCATCAACGTGCCGCTGGTCTACACGGCGGTGTTCACCGCCGGGGCGTTCCTGACGGGTTTCGGCGGCGTGCTCATGGGGACCATCATGGCCACCCACGCGCCGGAGGCGTTGGAAACCATGCTCTACGCCTTCGCCGTGGTGGTCATCGGCGGCCTCGGGAGCCTCGGCGGCGCGGCGCTCGGGTCGCTGCTCGTGGGCCAGCTCAACGCCTTTGGCCTCATGATCATGCCCGAGTGGAACATGGCCTTCATGTTCCTGGCCATGGCGCTGGTGCTCATCCTCCGGCCCCGGGGGCTGTTGGGGCAGGGAGGTGCCCGGTGATGGCGCGCGCGGGCTCGTTCTCGATGAACCGCAGGAACTCCGCTTGGATGGAGCGCGGCGGGTGGCCGTGGCTGGCGTTCGTGGCCGTGGCGGCGGTCCTTCCCTTGGTGCTGCGGGAGTTTCACGTGCACCTGTTGACCGAGATCCTGATCCTCGGCCTCTTCGCCGCCGCGTTCAACCTGCTCTTCGGTTACACGGGGCTCTTGTCCTTCGGCCAGGCGGCGTACTTCGCCATCGGCGCCTACGCGTGCGCCCTGTGGCTCAAGGGCCCGTGGCCGTCGCTGCCCGTTGGCCTCATCGCCGGGGCCGTCCTCGCGGCCGCCGCGGCCCTCGTCGTCGGCTACCTGTGCGTCCGCCGGGACGAGATCTACTTCGCCATGGTCACCCTCGCCTGCGGCCAGCTCATCTTCGTGGCCTTGTGGCGCTGGCGAGAGGTGACGGGGGGCTCCGACGGCATCGGCGGCATCCCCCGCCCGCCGCTGGACCTCGGCGCGTGGGCGGTCAGCCTCGCCCCGACGCTGCACTTCTACTACTTCACCCTCGCCGTCGTGGCGGGGGCGCTGTACGTCCTCTGGCGCATCACCCGCTCGCCCTTTGGCCTCGCGTTGCGCGCCGTGCGGGACAACCACCGCCGGGTCGACTACCTCGGCCTGCCCATGCGCCGGTACCGGCTGGCCGCCTTCACCGTGTCGGGCCTTTTCTGCGGCCTGGCGGGCGCCCTCTTCGCGCCCTACCAGGGCACCATCACCCCGGTCTTGGCCGACTGGATGTGGTCGGCGGAACCGGTGATGATGACGCTCCTCGGCGGCCCTGCCGTCTTTGGCGGGCCCGTGCTCGGCGCGGCCCTCATCACGCTGCTCAAGGACTTCGTCGCCTCGGAAACCGAGTACTGGCCGCTGCTGGTGGGCACGGCGGTCGTGCTGCTGGTGCTTTTCCTGCCGGGCGGCGTGGGGGGAGCGGTGCGGGACGCGGCCGTCGGCTGGCGCGCGCCATCTCCGCCCATCAAGGCCGGCGATGCCGGTGAGGAGGCGGTGTGACGTGGCGGCCCTGCTCAAGATCGAAGGCCTGCGCAAGCACTTCGGCAGCGTGCGGGCGGTGGACGGCGTCGACCTGGACGTCAAGGAGGGCGAGCTGACCGCCGTCATCGGCCCCAACGGCGCGGGCAAGACGACCCTGTTTCACCTGGTGACGGGCGCCATCGAGCCTGACGCGGGGCGCGTGTACCTGGACGGCCAGGACATCACCGGCTGGCCGCCGGCGGCCATCGTCCGGGCGGGCCTGGCCCGCACGTTCCAGATCACGAGCGTCTTTCCCGACTTGACGGCGCTGGAGAACGTCCTGCTGCCGTGCCTCGCGCGCCGCAGGGAGACCGCGCGGCTCTGGGGGTCCTACACTCGCCACCCGGCCCGGGCGGAGGCGCTCGAGCTTCTCAGCCGGGTGGGGCTCGCGGATCAGGCCGAGCGGCCGGTCGGGCAAATGTCCCACGCGGACCAGAAGCTCGTCGAGGTGGCCATGGCCCTGGCCACGCAGCCGCGGCTCCTGTTGCTCGATGAGCCCGCGGCGGGCCTCGCGCCCGGCGAAACCGAGCGCGTCATCGGCACCCTGCGGGAGATGGTGACGGCCGGCGGCGTGACGGTGGTGCTCATCGAGCACGACATGGACATCGTCTTTTCCATGGCCGACCGGGTCGTCGTGCTGCACCAGGGCCGGGTGCTGGCCGACGGCGCGCCCGGCGACATCCGCCGCAACCCCGCGGTCAAGGAGGTGTACCTGGGTGGAACCTTTGCTGGCCGCGCATGACGTGCACGCCGCCATCGGGGCAAGCCGCATCCTGCACGGGCTTTCCCTTGCCGTCGGCCGGGGCGAGGTGGTGGCCCTGGTGGGCCGCAACGGGGCCGGCAAGACGACCGCACTGCGCACGCTCATGGGGCACGTGCGCCCGTGGCAGGGCACCGTCCGCTGGCAGGGGCAGGACATCACCCGCTGGCCGGCGCATGCCCGCGCCCGGGCCGGCATAGCCTACGTTCCCCAGGACCGGCGCATGTTCGCCAACCTGACGGTGGAGGAGAGCCTGGAGGTGGCCGAGGCCGCGCACCCCAACCGCCGGCCCCGGGAGGAGATCTACGAGCTTTTTCCCGTGCTCGCCGAGCGGCGCCGGCAGTTGAGCGGCTTCTTGAGCGGCGGGGAGCAGCGCATGCTGGCCCTGGCCAGAGCGCTGGTGGCCAACCCGTCGCTGATCCTGCTCGACGAGCCCACCGACGGGCTCGCGCCGGTGGTGGTGGAGCAGCTGCTGTCCCGCATCGCCGCCGTCGCTGCGCAAGGGATCAGCATCCTGCTGGCGGAGCAAAACGTGCGCTTTGCCGCCATGCTCGCCCGGCGCGGCTACCTCATCCACAAGGGCGCCATCCGGCGGGAAGGCACGGTCGAGGAGCTGCTGGCCGACGAGGAGGCCGCCGGCCGGTATTTGGCTGTGTGAAGGGTCCGGGGAACGCTTTGCGCCGGGCGCAAGAACGGGTCGACGAGAGCACCGTCGACGAGAGCACCTTGAGAGGGGGAAATCTCAATGTCTGCTGTGCCGTTGCAGGCCTACGAGCACATCCTGGTGTCGGAGGACGGGCCGGTGGCCATCATCACCATGAACCGGCCCCACAAGCGCAACGCCTTGTCCCTGGCCCACATGCGGGAGCTGATCCACGCGTTTCGAGGGATCGGGCGCGAGCGCAAGGCGCAGGTTGTCATCCTGCGGGGCGCGGGCCCGGCCTTTTGCGCGGGCCACGACTTGAGCGAGATGGTGGGGGCGGAGCCGGCGTTTTACCGGGAGCTCTTTGACACCTGCACCGAGCTGATGGAAACCATCCAGTCGATCCCGCAGCCCGTCATCGCCCAGGTGCACGGCATCGCCACCGCCGCGGGCTGCCAACTGGCGGCGACGTGCGACCTGGTGGTGGCCGCCGAGAGCGCCCGCTTCGCCACGCCGGGGGTGAAGATCGGGCTCTTCTGCTCGACGCCCATGGTGGCCCTGAGCCGGGCCGTGGGCCGCAAGAAGGCCCTGGACATGCTGCTGACGGGCGATCCCATCACCGCCCAGGAAGCCCTGGTGCACGGGCTTGCCAGCCGCGTGGTGCCTGATGATCAGCTGGAGGCGGCGACGCTGGAGCTCGCCCGCAAGATCGCGCAGGCCAGCGCCTACGTGCTCGCCGTCGGCAAGCAGGCGTTTTACCGCCAGGTGGAGATGCCGCAGCATCACGCCTACGCCTACACCAAGGAAGTCATGACCCTCAACTCGCTGGCGGCCGACGCGCAGGAGGGCATGTGCGCGTTTCTCGAAAAGCGCGCTCCTGTTTGGAAGCACCGCTGACGGCTCCGGGGCGCCAGGCCCCGGGCGGGAGCACGTCGTACCGGGTGCCTGCCGAGGGCGACCGGTGACGTTGCCCGGGTGATCAGTTGCCCGCGATCGCGTGCGTTTCCACTTGGGAAAGCAGCTGGGCAACGTCGGCCGGGTGCAGCTGGCCGGTGGAGAAGATGCGGGCTTTCGCCGTGGCGGCGGCGACCCCGAGCCGCACCGCCTTCGTGAGGTCCTGGCCCCGCGTCCATGCCACGGCGATGCCCGCCACCAGCGCGTCGCCGCAGCTGATGGTGTTGACCGCTGTGACGGGCGGCGGCACGACGGCGTACGCTTCGCCGCGGTCGACCACCACCGCACCTAGAGGGCCGAGGGACGCCACCACCCGCACCTGGAAGCGCTCGTGCACGTGCCGCGCCACGGCAGCGGCCCACCGGCGGACGGTTTCGGCCTCCGCCGGCGGCGGGTGTGTTCCGGTGGCCTGCGACAGGAGGGGAGCTAGCCCGTCGGCGCCCGCCTCAATCCCCAGCCGGCGGGCCAGGTCTGCAAGCTCCTCGAGGTTGGGCTTGATCAGCCACGGCCGGGCTTCAAGGCCAAGAGCGAGCGGCTCGCCGGACGCGTCCAGGATGACCGGCACCTGCTGGGCCCGGACGATGGCGACCAGCTCCCGGTACACGTCGCTCTCCAGCCCAGGCGGCAGGCTGCCCGACATGACGACGATGCTGGCCTGCCTGGCCAGGGCCCGCACTTTCTCCGCCACGACCGCACGGGTGCCGGGAGGCACCACGGGACCGGGTTCCCGCACCTGGCTCAAGGTGTTGGTTTCGGGGTCGTGGATGATGTGGCAGCTGCGGGATTCGCCGGGCACCCAGACAAAGTCGTGGGCGATGCCCCGGGCCGCGAGGAGGTCCTGGATGTGCCGCCCGGTGTGGCCCGCCAGAATCCCTGTGGCCAACACCTTAGCCCCCAGGGCGTGGGCAAAGGACGCCACGTTGAGCCCCTTGCCGCCCGGCGTGCACTCCACCCGCGCGGCCACAAGGTCCCGCCCGACCGCAAAGCCGGGGACGGAGTAGGTCTTATCCAGCGAAGCGTTGAGGGTAACGGTCACAATCACGGCGCCATCGACGTTCGCCCTGCCCAGGGCCAATCCTCCCGGCGGCCGGTGCCAAGGCTACCCTTGTTTGGTGGTGTTCCGGTCAAGGAAGCGCCGGGTCGGCGGGTCGACGGCATACCACGACAGGCGACCCTACCGCAGTCGCCGGATCGTGAGGACTCCGGGAGAAAAGTCGACGCCCCACAGCTCCATCTCGTTCAATTGGGAATCTGGCGGCCGAGTTGCGGGCGTTCACCTCGGCGTCTAAGCACCCGCACGCCACACCGCACTTACCCCTAACCTGACGACGGCCCGCATCACTGGGTCTGACCCTGCTGACGCTCTCATTGCTGGCAAGCTAGGAAG
>PKQR01000137.1 GCA_017578085.1 Bacillota bacterium | reverse complement strand
TCGAGGATGACGCCGGCCAGTTCCCAGTGACCCGTCGTCGTGTCCTTGCCCGCGGCCTGCTCGGCCATGCGGCCAAAGCACCCGATGGGCGCCGGATCCGGCGGCACGCCTGGCAGATCCAGTATATGCCCAAGCCCCAGCCGGCCCAGGTGGGGCAGGTTGAGGCCCCCCACCGCCAGCGCCGTATTGCGCAGCGTATTGCTCCCTTCGTCCCCAAAGCGGCCCGCGTCAGGCAGCTCCCCGACGCCGATGCCGTCGAGGACGATCAAAGCCGTGCGTCCACCGCGCGGCATTCTCGCCACCTCCTGCCCTTCGCCCCGGAGGGCGGCACAGCCCTACGGCCGTGCGTGATGAAAGTTCGGCGGCCGTGCAGGGCGCCCCTGCCCCCCCTGCAAGATCGGGGGCGCCTAAGGCGGGCCATGGCGGCCCGGGGGGACCGGCGCCAACCACCCTACAGCAGGATGCGCGCCACGGCGTCCATGAGTACCGGGGTAACGTAGGCTTCGAGGAAGGAGGCGGCCACCAGGGCTAGACCGCTTGCTGCCAGCAAGAGGACGGTCGTCAGGAACTGCTGGTACATATTGATGTCCCGTCTGCCCATGAGCACGCGGGCTGCGGCCACGGAGAAACTGATCGCGCTCGCGCCGGCCAACACGAGGGCGGGTACGGCCAGCACGTTGTGGGGCAAGAGCGATGCCAGGGCCAACGGGATGCCGCGCCAGCCCAGCCGGTCCACGAGAAACGCCCCTGTGAATCCCAGGGCGAAACCCCGCAGGAAGACGACGGCCAGCACCAGCGGAGCGCCGATGACGGATAGCCCAAAAAGGCCCACCAGGCCCACCGTTTTGAGCAGCTGCTCCATCAGCGCCTGCTGGAGCACCCGCTCGGGCGGGGCCGGCGACCGCGTTTCCGGTGCGGACAAAAGCCCCTCCACATGGCCCGCCAGGGCGGAGCGGTCTTCCTCGTCGACATACCCCACCGCCAGGCCGCCGAAACCGGCCCCCATGGCCAGCACGATGATGACGCACAGATAGACGGCCGTCCGCCGGCGAAAGTACCCGCGCAATATGTCTGGGAAACGGCCGGCCACGCGCGCCCACCCCTCGTCCCACTTTTCACCCCATGCTTATGCGGTTGGGACTTGGGTTAGCATCCTAGGCCTCCACCCGGCCGTAAACCCCGCCGCCGCCGGCTTGGACGGGGAGTTGGCCCGCCCGGGCCAACAAGATGCGCTCGGCCACCGCTGGCCCCGCCGCAGCGGTCAGCTGCTCGCGGCTGGCCCGGTGCAGGACGCCCATCTCGGAGCCGCACGCGGTGATGAGGCGTTCCAGGGTGCGCCGCCCGACACCTGGGACGAATTCCAGGGGCACTTGGTGAATGTAAGGCGGCCTGTGGGGCGGGGAGGCTGGCGCCGGGCGGTCCGTGATCTCCGCCAGCCGGTCCAGCACGCCCTTGACCAGCTTTCGGCTGCCGCAGCGGGCGCAGGCGACGGCTGGCGGCGGCTGCCCAGCGATCGCGCCGCACTCGAGGCACGCACTGCGGTAGTACTTGCCCAGCCGCGGGTCGAGCCCGTAATTGGCCGTCACCCTCCGTCCCGCCTCGCGCCTTAAGGCCAGCACCAGTTCGGCAAAGGTGGGCGCCGCCAAGGCCAAAGCGGTGTACTCGCGCGCGATGCGGTTCAGCGAGTGCGCGTCCGAACTTGAAAGGAACGTTTTTCCCTCCAGCTCGCTGACCTGGTCCGCCATCGCGGTGTCGGCCGATAATCCGAGCTCCACCGCGGGGATCCGCTCGGCCGCTTCGCCAAATACGTCCGCCAGTCGATCCGCGCACGCTCCGTAGAAGCCCTTGTGGGGCGTAAACGCGTGGGCCGGTACCAGCACCCCGCCATGGTCCTCGGCCAGACGCAGGAGTTCCAGGGCGCGGGTGCGCACCCGCTGGGTTGAAAGCTGCAGATTGGTCACCCGCGGCAGGAGAAAGCGGGCGACCCCGCGCACCGCTTCCAAGTCGGGCAGGTAAAGAAGGTAGTGGGCGGGTCCGCGCCCCTCGCCGGCGATTTCCAGCTCCACCGCCGGGATGAGCACGGGGCCGTCGCCGTAGCGCAAACCACCGCCGGGTTGGGGTGCCAGTTCCCCGGAGGCGATGAGCGCCTCCATGTCCCCCTGTACGCCTGGCGACGCCGAATCGACGACGGCCACCAGGTCGATGCCTTTACGGCGCCTGCATTCGTCCAGCACCCGCGGCAGGGTCATGGCGGTCGAGGCCGCGATCTTCACGGGGCGCCCGTCGCCCGAGCGGCCCACGTGCACGTGGAGATCGGCGAAATACTCCTTGAGCGCTGGGGTGAGCGTCTTGCTCATGGTCAAGTCAAGAACCCTTTTGCTCTCCAACTGGACGTCCGCTATACCGTTTCGCGAGATCCGCCGCCACGAAGCCGGCCGCGGCCGCGGCCAGAAACGGCGCCGGGTCCTCTTCCGCTCCGCGGCCCATGGAACTCAGCGCCACGCTCCGGCGCGCCAGCTCCTCGAGCGCCGCCTGGCCCCGGTCCTCCACCACCACCCGGTGGCGTGACAGTATGCCGGCCCCGGCCAACTGCTCCCACACCAGCTCTTCCTGGTCCGGTGCCAGGTCGGGCAACGCCACCCAGCAGGGCCGCTGGGCGACGGTGCCCAGGGCCGTCAGCGTGTGGTGACTGACGCCCCGCTGGCGCGGCCGGGCATCGGCGAAGCTCAAGCGCAATGCGGCCACGGGCAGCCCCCCAAGCACCCCGGCGGCGTCCAGGTGCTGGCCGGTCTCGATGGCTGTGGTGCCGAAGCGGGTGCCGGTGCCCACCACGCCCGGTCCCATGGCCACGATGGCCGCATCGGCTGCCAGCGCCCAGCGGGCGGCCAAAAGCCCCGAGAAGACCGTCACCGCCTCCAGGTCCCCGCCGAAGGCGTGGCCTACCGTCACCGTCGCGTCGAGGAATCCGCCCCGGCGCAGCTCGTGCACAAGCCGGCTTAACGCCAGCGGCAGGGCGCCGCCGTCGGTCATGATGTACGCGATCCGCGCGCCGTCACCCAAGGCCAGCCGCAGCGCTGCGGCCGCCGGCGGCACTTGGCTGTGCAGCTCGGCCACCACGACCGGCATGCCCTCCAGGTCGTCTTCACGGGCCAGGACGTGGTGGTGGGGGCTGTCCGGCTCCTCCGCAGCCAAGACCGCGACCTGCAGGGGCGTGTAGCGCAACTTCATGATGTGGCCTTTGGTGCCCGCGCCCGGCCGCTCCCGTCCCAGCACATGCACGACGAAGTGGGCGCCGCCGGTGCCAAGGCCCAGGTCCACCGCGGTCGTGTTGATCGCGACCCGATCGCCCACACCCGCCACCGGCGTCAGCGCTTCGTAGAGGAACGCCGGTTCCTCCCGTCCGTCAACCTCGACACGCAGCTGCCACAGCCCGGGCCGGACCGGCTCGACGCCCCGGACCAAGCCTTCGCGCAAGTGCAGACCCGCCACGGCCGACACCTCTCCCGGGAAAGCGTTCCCGCTCCAGCTTTCCCGGAAAAGAAAAAAAGCAGGTGACCTCCCCCCTGACCACCTGCTCCGCCGGTACTGCTTCAATGAACGCCTACCGGTGCCGGGGGCCGCGCCGCTCCTCGCGCCGGCCGCCGCCGCCCCCGGGACCAGGACGCCGGCCGCGCTCGCCGTCCTGGCGCTCATAGCGGCCGTTGCCTTTGGCCTCACCCATGGCCTTTTCGGCGGCCAGGGCTTCGGGCGAGAGGGCGTCCTTGCGGGACAAGTTGATGCGCCCCAGCTTGTCGATCTCCGTCACCCGCACCAGCACTTCGTCGCCGATGTTGAGCACGTCCTCGACCCTGGACACCCGGTAAGGCGCCAGCTCCGAAATGTGGATCAGGCCTTCCTTGCCCGGCAAGATCTCGACGAAGGCGCCGAAGTTCATGATGCGCTTGACCGTGCCCAGGTACGTCGCGCCGACCTCCACGTCCTTGACCAGCATCTCGATCATGGACTTCGCCTTTTCGCACGCTTCCTGGTCAGGCGACGCGATAAAGACGCGGCCGTCGTCCTCGATGTCGATCTCGACGCCCGTCTGCTGGATGATCTTGTTGATCATCTTGCCGCCAGGGCCGATGACGTCGCGGATCTTGTCCACCGGGATCTCCATGGTGGTGATCCGCGGCGCGTACTTGGAGATGTCCGGGCGCGGCGCCGGCAACACCTCGAGCATCTTGTCCAGGATGAACAGTCGCCCCGCCCGCGCCTGCTCCAGGGCCTTTTGCAAGATCTCCCGGGTCACGCCCTTGATCTTGATGTCCATCTGCAGGGCCGTGACGCCGTCCCGGGTGCCGGCCACCTTGAAGTCCATATCGCCCAGGTGGTCCTCAATGCCCTGGATGTCGGTCAGCACGGCAAAGCCGTCCTCGTGCTTCACCAACCCCATGGCCACGCCGGCCACCGGCTTGCGGATGGGCACGCCTGCGTCCATCAGCGCCAAGGTGCTGCCGCAGACGCTGGCCTGGGAGGTCGACCCGTTGGACTCCAGCGTCTCCGACACGACGCGGATCGTGTACGGGAACTCCTCTTCCGGCGGGATAACCGGCAACAAGGCCCGCTCCGCCAGCGCCCCGTGCCCGATCTCGCGGCGCCCGGGAGCCCGCATGGGCCGCACCTCACCGGTGCTGTAGCCTGGGAAGTTGTAGTGGTGGATGTAGCGCTTGCGGCTCTCATCCCGCAGGTCGTCCAGCATCTGCTCGTCGCCCTTGAGGCCTAACGTGCAGACGCTCAACACCTGGGTCTGGCCCCGGGTGAAGATGGCCGAACCGTGGGTCCGCGGCAGGACGCCGACCTCGCACCAGATGGGCCGGATTTCGTCCAGCTTGCGCCCGTCGGGCCGCTCGCCCTCCACCACGATCATCTGCCGGACTTGTTCCTTCAGGAGCTTGTCGAAGACGGTTTCCACGTCCTTCGCGTGGTTCGCGAAGGCCTCTTCGCCCCACTCCTGCTGGAACTGCTCCAGCAGCCGCGCCTTCAAGTCCGCGACCGCCTGCTCACGGCTCTGCTTGTCAGCGCTGCGGATGGCCGTGCGCAACTCCGCCGACGCCCGCTCCCGCACCCACTCGCTCACCGCCGGGTCGGGCTCATACAGGGTGACCTCCACCTTGGGCTTGCCGACTTCGGCCCGCACTTCCTCGAGGAACGCGCAGATGCGCTTGATCTCCTCGTGGCCAAACATGATGGCTTCCAGCATGACCTCTTCCGGCAGCTCCTTGGCGCCGGCTTCCACCATCATGATGGCATCCTGCGTGCCGGCAACGACCAGGTCCAGGTCGCTGACGTCGCTTTGCGCCGCAGTGGGGTTGATGACGAACTGCCCGTCGACCCGGCCCACCTTCACGCCGCCGATGGGGCCCAGGAACGGGATGTCAGAGATGTGGAGCGCGGCCGACGCGCCGATCATGGCGGCGATCTCCGGGGAGTTGTCGTGCTCCACCGACAGGACCGTGGCCACCACCTGCACGTCGTTGCGAAACCCTTCAGGGAACAGCGGGCGGATCGGGCGGTCGATCATGCGCGCCGCCAGGGTCGCAGCCTCGCTGGGCCGGCCCTCGCGCCGCAGCCATACCCGCGGGATCTTCCCGATGGCGTACATGCGCTCTTCGTAGTCGACCAGCAGCGGGAAGAAGTCGATGCCCTGCCGGGGTTCCTTGGACATGACGGCGGTGACCAGGACCACCGTGTCCCCATAACGGACGAGGACGGC
>PKQR01000136.1 GCA_017578085.1 Bacillota bacterium | reverse complement strand
TACCCCCGCGGCACCAGCACCGCGTCGCCGTCGCCGACGGCGATGGTGACGTCCAGCTCCCGGTCGTCGGTGTACACCCGCTGCAGGGCGAAACCGCCCGCCGGCCGGATGCGGTGGTAGTAGACCTCTTCCAGGTACGTCTCCTCCGGCGGCCGGTGGGTGTCGTGCTTGTGGGGCGGGTAGCTGGACCAATTGCCGCCCGGGGTGATGACCTCCACCAAAAGCAACCGCTCGGCCGGGAGGTTGCCCATCAGGATGTTGTGGATGCGGCGCCGGGCGCTGCCGCTGCCCCGGTCGACCACTTCCACGTCCTCCGGCGTGATGAGCCGCGCCTCCACGCCCCGTTCTGCCGGTGCCCCGCAGCGGGCGTACTCAAGTTCCGTCTCGGCCGTGATCCGGTAGCTGACCCCGGGCGGGAGGTACACCGCCCAGGGGAGCCCCGAGAAAACGTCCATGCGCTCGCCGATGCGCTCCCACGTGCCCCGGTCGGACGCGACCGTCGCCCGGCCGGAAAAGAGCACCAGCCCCACCTCTTCCCCGCCCGTGTGGCCGCTGTCGGACTCGCCCGCGGCCAGCCGGTGGACGGAGAAGCTCACGTAGCGCCACCCGGCGCTCTCCGGCGTCACCGCGATCGGGGTGCGGCCGCCGGACGGGCGGATGTGCAGTGCCGTCATCGGCTCGCGCCCTCCTTCCCGTTTAGGGCGGTCATGTCCAGAGCGGTCATCCCGGCGCGCCTCCTTAGTAGTAGAAGCGCTGCTTGCGCCGGGCTTCCTCGTATGCGGCCCGGGCCTGCTGCACGCTGGCCTCGCCGGAGACTTCAGCGATGGGCACATCCCACCAGCTCTCGTAGCCCGGCACCCGGACCGCCGGGTCCACCACCGCGTGGATGACCACGGTGCGGTCAGCTTGCCGCGCCTTCTCGAGGGCCTCCCGCAGCGACGCCTCGTCCGTGGCCTTGTAGGCGATGGCCCCCATGCTCGCGGCGTTGGCGGCGTAGTCGATGCTCAAGTACTCACCGTCCAGGCGGCCCGTCTTGGCGTCGCGGTAGCGCAGCTCGTTGCCGAAGGACGGCGTCCCCGAGGACGTCTGCAAGCCGTGGATGGACTGGAAGCCGCCGTTTTCCACGACGATGACGATGAGCTTGTAGCCCTCCTGGATGGAGGTCACGATCTCGGTGTTCATCATCAGGTAGCTGCCGTCGCCCACCAGGACGAAGACCTCCCGCTCGGGCGCGGCCATCTTGACCCCAAGGCCGCCGGGGATCTCGTAGCCCATGGTCGAGTAGCCGTACTCCAGGTGATACCCCTTGGGATCCCGCGTCCGCCACAGCTTGAGGAGATCCCCCGGCATGCTGCCCGCGGCGTTGACCACCACGTCCTTGGGCCCGCACGCTTCATTGACGATGCCGATGAGCTGCGGCTGGGTAAGCCCCTTCTCGGAGGTGCGGGAACGCTGCCGGTCCACCTCCGCGTCCCACTCGGCCTTGAGCCGCGCCACCTCCTGGCGGTACCCGGCGTCCGTGCCGCCGGCCTGCGCGAGCCGGGCGAGCAGCGCCGCCAAGGTTTCCCGGGCGTCGCCCACCAGCGGCAGCGCCCCGTGCTTGTAGGCGTCGAAGGCCGCGATGTTGATGCCGATGAAGCGCACGTCCGGATGCTGGAACGCCGTCTTGGACGCGGTGGTGAAGTCGGACAGGCGCGTGCCCACGCAGATCACCAGGTCGGCCCGGGCGGCCAGACGGTTCGCGGCCAGCCCGCCGTTGGCGCCGATGGCACCCACGTTGAACGGGTGATCCCACGGGAGGCTGCCCTTGCCCGCCTGGGTTTCGCAGACGGGGATGCCAAGCGCCGTGGCAAACCGGTCCAACACCGCCGACGCTTCGGAGTAGAGGACGCCGCCGCCGGCGATGATGAGGGGCCGCTGGGCCTGCCGGATCATCTCTACGGCCAGCGCCAGTTCGCTTTCAGGGGGCACCGGCCGCGGGATGCGCCAGACGCGCTTTTCAAAGAAGTGGGCGGGGAAGTCGTAGGCCTCGGTCTGCACGTCCTCGGGCAAGGCCAGCGTCACCGCGCCCGTCTCGGCCTGGTCGGTGAGAACCCGCATCGCCTCCGGCAAAGCCGACAAGAGCTGCTCGGGCCGGTAGATGCGGTCCCAGTACCGGGAAACCGGCCGGAAGGCGTCGTTGACGCTCACATCCTGGCTGCCGAAGTACTCCAGCTGCTGCAGCACCGGATGGGGAATCCGGTTGGCGAAGATGTCGCCGGGCAAAAGCAGAACCGGGAGGCGGTTGATGGTGGCCGCCGCAGCGCCGGTGACCATGTTGGTCGCGCCGGGACCCACCGACGACGTGCAGGCGAAGGTCTGGAGCCGGTTTTTCATCTTGGCGTAGGCGGCCGCGATGTGCACCGCCGCCTGCTCGTTGCGGGGCTGATAGTAGGTGAGATCGCCCAGTTCCTCCAGGGCCTGGCCGAGGCCGGTCACGTTGCCGTGGCCGAAAATCCCCAGCACCCCGGCGAAAAAGGGCTGCTCGACGCCGTCGCGCAGCACGTATTGACGAGCCAGATAGCGCACGATGGCCTGGCCTACCGTCATCCGCACCGTCTTCATCGCCATCCCACCTTCCATGAATCCGTAAGCGCTTTCATATGTGCGAGGATTCCATGCATTCCCTCGGATTCCTCTCTTACGGGAGCGATTCGCGGCTTAAAGCGCGCAACTTTGCGGGCGTTGCGAATTGGGCTCAACCGCTGGCGTCCCGCCCGGCGCGGGCCAACTCCTGGAGCTCCTCGGAGAGCTCTTCCAGTTCCTTGCCGCCCGCCATCATCGACAGGAGCACCTCCCGGCTCACTTCGTCCTTGGCGAAGGTGCCGTAGCTCGTGCCGCGGTTGAGGACGGTGAAACGGTCGCCGACGGCCAAGGCGTGGTGGGCGTTGTGGGTGATAAAGATGACGGCCAGCCCTTGGGCCCGAGCCTGGGCGATGTGGCGCAGCACGATGCCCGCCTCTTTGACCCCCAGGGCGCTGGTGGGCTCATCGAGGATGAGGACCTTGGCGCCGAAGTAGATGGCGCGGGCGATGGCCACCGACTGGCGCTCGCCCCCCCGACAAGGTGCGGTCGTAGATCCTTATTCGCCGTGAAGGAAAAAGCGGCGGATGACGTGGGCCACCGCGCCCTCGTCACACGCCGGGGCGACGTAGTCCGCGGCGGCCAGTACGTCCGGATGGGCGTTGGCCACCGCCACGCCGAGCCCCGCCGCCTCAAGCATGTCAATGTCGTTGGGGGCGTCCCCGATGGCGACTACCTGCTCCAGGGGAATGTCCAGCAGCCGGCAGAGCCGGCGCAGGCCAAGCCCTTTGGATGCATCCTTGGGAAGCATCTCGAGGTAGATGGGGTCAGAGCTCACGAGGTGCACCGGCATGGGGCTGCCCAGGCGCCGCTCCAGTTCCTGGGCAAACTCGCGGAAGGCGGGGTCCTCGCCGATGATGAGCAGTTTGGTGACGGGACCGGGGCAGCGGGTATGGAAGAACTCAAGCAAGTCCCCGACCTCGTTGGCGACAACCTTGTCCTTGTCCAGGTGCGCCTGCACCGCAGGGGTAATGGATTCCACGTAAAGCTGCCCTTCGGAGTACAGGTTGACGTCGACGGGCAGCTCCTTGAGGATGGCCAGCGCCGTCTCCACGGACTCGGGCGGCAGGTGGGTCTGCCAGAGGCACTGGCCCGTTTTGGGGTCCACGATCCGCGCCCCGTTGTACAGGATCATGGGCATATCCAGCCCGAGCGCCCCGACAAAATGGCGTACGGCCAGCTCGATGCGGCCCGTGGCGAGGGTAAAGCGGCCGCCCCGGGCCTTCAAGTCCCGGATGGCCGCAACGTTGACCTCAGGCAGCTGGTGCCGCCGGTCCAGCAGCGTCCCGTCCACGTCGGTGACCAGCAGTCGGTAGTCCGTCATGGCCAACCCCTTCGCTACCTTGATCGCACCTAGGTTCGTGCTCGGCCGTGCAGATCCTTGCGGTGCGGCGAAACCGGCGCCGTGGGCCAGCCATGTCCACGCGACAAGAGGGTATCTCGGGCAGCCGTTGAATGTATTTGGATAGTCTGGGTTTCTGAAAACGGTACCCTTGACGCTTCTTGCCCGTACTCTGCGCGGGGCACCGGGGGGAAGGTGGCCGGTTGCCGGTGTGTAAGCGCTTACGTCGGGCGCCGTTCCCGGGAAACCGGGTTCTGCGACAAATCAACAAGGAGGTCGAAGCAATTGACCAAGCTGGCACGGAGGACTTATCTGGCGGCAGCGTGGCTTATGCTCGCCGGCCTGATCCTTGCTCCGGCTGTGGGGGCGCAAGGGACCGTCACGGTCCTCTGCAGCCCCAGCGTCGTCTGGTGCGACGTCATCAAGGAGGAGTTCCCCAAAGCCACCGGCATCAACCTGGAGTACATCCGCCTGAGCAGCGGCGAGGGCTTGGCTCGCCTGCGGGCGGAAAAGGACAACCCGACCTTTGACGTGTGGTTCGGCGGGACGGGCGATCCCCACCTGATCGCCTTCCGGGAAGGGCTGACGGAGTTTTACAAGCCGTCTTCCTGGGATGACTTGATCCCCGCGTTCCGCGAGGTTACCGGGGAGACGTACCTGCCCTTGTACGCCGGCATCCTGGGCTGGGCCGTCAATGAGCAGATGCTCAACAGCATGGGCTTGCCCATCCCCCGCACCTGGAAGGACCTGACGGCGCCCGTTTACCGGGGCTTGATCGCCATGCCCAACCCCAACACGTCGGGCACGGGCTACACGATGCTGGCCACCATCCTCCAGATTTACGGTGAGGACGAAGGCTGGAAGCTGCTGCGGGACCTGCACTTCAACGTGGCCCAGTACACCCGGGCGGGCGCGGAACCGGGTCTCCTGGCCGGGCGCGGTGAGGTGGCCATCGGCATCACCTTCATGCACGACGCCCTCCACCACGCCATTCAAGGGTTCCCCGTCACCGTGAAGGCGCCGGCCGACGGGACGGGCTTCGAGATCGGCGGCCTGAGCCTGGTGCGCAACGGGCCCAACCGCGAGGGGGCTATCCGCTTCATCGAGTGGGCGCTGTCGCCCGAAGCCCAGGTGCTGGCCGCCCAGCGGGGCGAGTCGTACCAGCTGCCCACCAACGTCAAGACGCCGCTGGACCCGCGGTCGCCGCGGTTCTCGGACGTGCGCGTCATCCCGTACGACTTCGAGCACTGGGGCAACCCGGCCGTCCGGGAAGCCGTCGTCGGCCGCTGGACCAACGAGATCTACCCGATACCGCGGCCGCGCAACTGAGCGGCGCGTAAGGGTGCCGGATGCGGTCTAACGCTGCGTCCGGAACCCTTTGACGGCGTTGCCGCAACTTTGGCGCTGGCGGGGGAAGGGCGTGGAAGCGCCCTTCCCCCGCCAACCGGCGGAGGTTGATGGATTGTCGGTCCGAACCGTTTCCCACCCACCGGCGGTTCCCCTGGCCGTCCACGGCCGGGTGGGCACTGCCTTTTGGTGGGCACTCATCATCCTGGTGGGCGGTCTCGCACTTCCCTGGTCCCGCCAGGGGACAAACGTGCTGGCCTATGACGCCGCCCGCACCGGCCTGCGGCTGTTAGGGCAAGCGTGGCCTATCGCCTTAGCCATGGCACTGGCGGCGGCGCTGCTTTTCCTCGGGCGGCAACCGGCACCGACCCGGGCCACCGGCCAGGCCATGCTGGGCCTGGCCGTTGTGGGTGCAGCCGCCACCCTGGCGCAGCTTTTTGGGCGCGGCGAACCTTTCGGCCTTGGGGCCATCATCGTTTTCCTCGGGTTT
>PKQR01000025.1 GCA_017578085.1 Bacillota bacterium | reverse complement strand
CGGCGGATAGCTTCGGCAAACGCCCGGCAAGCCGCACCCAGCTCCCCCTGGCGCACACGGCTGGCCGCCAGCGCGACCCCACGAGCGCCGGCCTGCAAGGCCCCAACCACCTCTTCCGGACTGCGCACCCCCAGGGCGATCACGGGCACAGGTACGGTTCCGGCCACTTCCGCTGGACGCGCATAAAGCACGAAGTCCGCGCCCTGCCCGGCAGCGGCCAGGGCTTCACGGGGATCCCGGGCCAACACGCCGATGATGCCGTCGCTGCCGGCCAGGCGCCGCGCGACGACGGCCGGCAAATCGTCAGGTCCCAACAGGACACCGTCCGCGCCGATGGCCAGCATGACGTCCACCCGCCCGCCCACGACGAGAGGCACCCCGTAGCGCCGGCTGACTTCCGCCAGCCGGCGCCCGGTTTCCACTTGCGCGCGGGTGGATGCTTGGCCGCTCGACCACTGCAAAACGGTGGCGCCGCCTTCGATGGCCGCTGCGGCCGCTTCCGCCGGATCGACGCGCCGGCGCGCGTCGTCCAGCACCACATACAGCCGGAAATCCGCTTTGCCCACGAGGCCCACTCTCCTTTTTAGCGAAGGCGCTTGCCGATGATGGTCAAGTAGCGGGCGTATCCCGGCTTGGAGCGATAGCCCAGCACCTGGTAGCCGAGGCACTGGTAAAACCGGACCAGGAACGGCAAAGCTGTCCGGACTTCGCCCCGCAGTTCGGCCACCCCGCACTGGCGCGCCCGCTCTTCCATCCAGCGCATCAACATGGCGCCGATGCCTTCGCCCCGGTACTCAGGCAACACCGCGAGCCTGGACAAGGTCCACCGGCGCTCCCCATGGCCGTTGCGGCCGGGTGTGCAGCGCACGGTTCCTACCGGCGTCGTCCCGATGAAGGCGAGGGCGTGGGCGTGGCGCCGGGTGCGGATGTCCACGGCGATGCTGGCCGGGGTCGATTCAAAAACCTTGAGGGGTGGGACGACTTTACCCCGGTAGGGTGCGTAGGCTTCCATCAGTATCCGGTGCACAACGCCGGCCTCCCGCGGCCGCGCCATCCTTATCGACACGTCCACAAGCGCCCCTCCCCTGCCTGCTGCGCCCCCCGGCGCCCAGGTACGGCGCAGCGCCAGCCGGCCGGGACAAAACGGCCTGGCGCCGCGTACGCTATGGTACCGGCAGGGAGCGTAGTAACATATGACTGCGGCGGAAATCAGGTGAAGGCGCGATGGAGCGAAGCGCTTGCGCAGCGCTGCACCCCCGGGCGGGCGCGGGCCGGGTGGTGCAAATGGCGCCGGCTTTGCTGGAGCGGCTGGGGCTGTACCCAGGGCAGAGCATCCAGCTCTGCACCCAGGTCCAGCGGGCGCTGGTCCGCGTCGAAGCCGCCGGCCCCGGTCCCGAGGATAAGGTGTACATGGACAGCTTCCTGATGCAGCGCATGCACCTGCCCGCCCGCTGGCCGCTGCGCCTCCGCCGCTCCGCCGACGGCCGGCTGCACGTAGGGCCCTTCGTGGGCATCCTGTGCCACCGCAGCGGGCCGGGCAGCCCGTATGGACCGCAGACGACCTTTTTCCGGCGCCTGATCCGCATCGGGCGCCACCTAAACATGGCGGTTTACGTCTTTGGACCCGGGGATGTCCTACGGCCCTTGAGCGCAGTGGCCGGGTGGACGTGGCTGGACGGCCGCGGCTGGGTGCGCCGCCTTTTCCCCTTGCCGCACGTGCTCTATGACCGCGGTTACGTCACCACCCCCGTCTTGCGCTTGCAGCGCTGGCTGCGGGGGCGCGGGGTGCAGCAGTTCAACTCCCTGGTGGGATCCAAGTGGTGGGTCTACCGGCTGATGAGACGTTTCCCCGACCTTGCGCCCTACATCCCCGAAACCCGGGTGCTGCGCAGCACGGCCGACCTGTCGGCCATGCTGCGGCGGTACGGCACCGTGTACGTGAAGGCTGCGGGCGGCGGCAAAGGGATCGGCATCTGGGTCATCAGCGTCGACCGGCGCGGCGGATACACCTACCGCTACACCGACGCCCAAGCCCGCATCCACCGGGGCCGCACCGCCCATCTTGGCGCCATCGTACAACATCTGCTGCTCCGCCCGCGCCAGCCGTGGCTCATCCAACCCCGGATCGACCTCGCCCGCTGGCGGGGGCGCATCTTTGACGTGCGCGTCCTTGTGCAGCGGGACGGCAGCGGCAACTGGCAGATCACGGGCACCGGCGCCCGGATTGGCCGGCCGGGCAGCATCGTCTCCAACCTTTACGGCGGCGGCGAAGCCTGGCCATTGGAGCCGGTGCTCATGGAAAGCCTGGCCATGACCGACGCGCAAGCGGTGGCGCTGCGCCGGCGCATCGAACATATCGCTTTGCGGGTCGCCCACGAGATCGACGTTGCCTGCCGGCGCACGGGGTACGTGGGAGAGCTCGGGATCGACATCGCCATAGACCGGTCCGGGCGGCTGTGGTTTTTCGAAGCCAATTCCCGCACCGGGCGCAACCTCTTCCGCCAGGCAGGACTCTACGACGCGAGCCGCCTGGCCGACCAGAGGCCCCTCGAGTTTGCCCTGCACCTGTCAGGGTTCGGCGGAGAAAGGGCGGGTGCAGCGGCGGCCTTCGCGTAAGTCATGGATGGGCGGTGCGGGCGTCCCAAATGCGCAGGATGACCGCGGCCATCCGGTCCGCGGCCCCGGGCGGCCCCATGCGCGCCCGGCCTGCGGCCCCCATGCGCTGCCGGCGGGCGTCGTCCGCAAGAATCGCTGCCGCTTCCGCCGCCACGGCGGCCGGGTCCGGCGGCGCCACGGCCACCGCGTCCCCCAGCAGCCGCTTCTGCGCCTTCAAGAAGCGCGGGTTAAACTGGATCCCCGGGCCGGGGAAAACGACCACGGGCTTGCCGAGACCCGCCGCCTGCTCGTTGGCCGTGCCGGCCAGGCCGATGACCAGATCGGCGGCCAGCAGCACATCGCCAAACATTCCCCAGGCGATCCGCAGGCGGGCCGCTCCTTTCTCCACCGTAATTGTCCCGGCCGAATCGTGGCCGCCTGCCGGGGCAGCGGGCGAGGGCCCAGCCGGCACCTGCCGCGTCCAGCCCCGCTCCGCCAACACGGCCAAGGCCCGCTCGCGGTCGAGACCAGGCGCCAAAGGCACCAGCCCCACAAGGCCCTGCCTTGACGGGGCCAGCGCGCGGGAAAGTTGCTCCAGGCAGTCGGCCAGCGCGCCCAGGTTGATGTAGGCGTCATCCCGGCTGCCGGGCAGGAGCGCCACTACGGGTCCCTCGCCAGGCGCCACCGGGGAGCGACCGGTCACGTCCAGGGCGTCCATCATGAGGTTTCCCTCCCAGGACGCGGGTACGCCCCGGCGCCGCAGGTCCTCGGCGGTCGGCTCGTCCCGGGCAAACACGTGCTGGCATCGGCGCCGCATCCAGAAAACCTCAAGCCGCGAATGGCCGTGGATGTAGACAGACTTGGCGGTCGCGACCAGGATCAGCGGCCGATCAGGCAGACAGCGTCCAGCCACCCAGCCGCAAAAGGTGTCGCCCACGGCGATGGCCGCTTGCGCCCAGGCTGCCTGCTCTCTCAAGAATCGCATCTGGCGGCGGAACTGCCTGACTAGCCCGGCCCGCAGGTCGCGCCAGACCGCGCCCGCAGTCGGGCGGACGAGGCCTCCGGAGGGCACCCGCACCCGTGGGCCGGCCACCGCGATGCCCGCTTCCTCCAGCAGGCGGCCTTCGCCCACAAGGGGAACGGCGCGGATCTCGGCCCCGGGCAAGCTCGCCCCCAGGGCTCGCACCAGGCAGAGGGCCAGGCGATCCTCACCGTGCCCGTTGGTGACAAAGAGCAGCTTCACGGGACCTCACCGGGCTGCAGTCCTCCCTGCGCCTCCCGCTCGTCCTGGTCGTCGCCCTTACGGCCGATGGCCTCGGACGGCCCTGCGGCGACCTGGTACAGCCGCTCGGCGATGCGCCGGGCCGCACCCGGGGGACCCATCACTTCGCGCAGGGCGGCCGCCATGGCGGACCTGGCCTTGGCGTCAGCCAAGAGCCTTTCCGCCTCCAGCGCCACATCCTCGGGCCGCAGGATGCCCCGCACTTCAGGGACGATGGCGCGCCCGGCCTTGCGGTTGGGCAAGGCGACGAGGGGCGTCCGCTCGGACAACCGGTGCACGATGGCCCGCTTCCAGCGCTTGCCCACGACGGGGACCCGCTCCACGTACTGGGCCAGCCCCGGCAAGGGAATGGACTCGGCCAGATTCAACGGCAGCGCCACCACCATCGGCAGGCCCATGGCAGCCATTTCCGCCGTGTTGCTTCCGGGAACCGTCAGCGCCAGGTCGGCCACCTGCATGATGTCGTAAGGCGCCCCCCGCAGGGCCGGCACCACCAGGCCGCGGCCTGTCACCGCCCGCCACCGGTTTCCGTCCGGCTCCAGCGTCACCGGGGTGCCGCCCAGCGCGGCGACCGGCTTTCCGTCGAGGTCGAGAGGAGAAACAAAGGGAGCCAAGCTCATGACAAACTGCAGCTCCCGGCGGCCTTCCCACAAGATCTCCGCCGCCCGCAGCAAGAAGGGCATAGCCTGCTCGAGTTCAAAGCGGCGGCTGCCGGGAAACACAGCCACCACGGGCCGCGAGGGATCTAGGCCGAGCTCGGCCCGGACGGCTTCAGGGCTCCGTGAAGGCCGCACCGCGTCCAGCATGAGGTCGCCCACGACCCGCACGCGCTGCGGGTCGGCTCCCCGCCGCAAGAGCTTTTCCCGGGCGCCCTCGTTGGGCACAAACACCTCGGCAAAGTGCCGGCCCCACCGGCTGCCCCGCTCCATGTAGGCGAGCGCGGGCAGCCCCAAGCGGCGCCCCAGCCACAGGGCGTGCACCGGGTCGCCGCCCAGGAACAGCACCGCGCCTTCCCGCTCAAACCCCCGCACCGCCGGAACCGCCAGGGCATGGCGCCAGTACTCGCCCGGCCCAAAGGCGCGGTCGACACCCGGCATGGCGGCGACGACCGCCTTTTCCGCGCCCGTGGCGAACGCGCAGGGCACCAGGAATACGCTAATCCGTGCCCCGGGCGCCTTCTCCCGCAGCGCCCGCACGACAGGCGCCAGCCACGTGGACACCTCGCCCGGGCTGTTGGCCGTCAGGACAAATTCCATCAACCCGCTCCCGCCGCGCCGGCGCCTGCCCGCGCCAGCACTGCCGCTGCCGCCCGCGCGACGGCGCCCCCCTCCCCCATCCGGGAACGCACCTGCGCCAGCTCGGCCCGCACCGCGGCGTGCCGTGCGGGCTCAAGCAGCTTGAGCAGCTCCCGGGCGAGGTTGTCCGCGGTGACCCGGGATTGCAGCAGCTCAGGAACGACTTCCCGGCCAAGAATGATGTTGGGCAGGGCTACATGGGGCAGTTTTACCAGAAACCGGGCCAACTGGTAAGTGGTGCTCGAGACGCGGTAGCAGGCCACGTGGGGCACGCC
The DNA here is from genome assembly GCA_017578085.1 of Bacillota bacterium. Classification (GTDB taxonomy): domain Bacteria; phylum Bacillota; class Limnochordia; order Limnochordales; family ZCTH02-B6; genus ZCTH02-B6. Next base: position 14,345 of record PKQR01000025.1, on the reverse strand, counting down.
AAGAAGTGCAGCCTCCAGCGTCGCCGTCCCCATGCTGATCATGGCCGCGTCGGCCGCCCCCAGCACGTCGTAGGCGCGCCCTTCCACCACGTCCACCGGCAGCGGGCCCGCGTCGGCCACCATCTTGCGTACGTCCTGGACGTTGAGCGTGTGGGCCACAGGCAGGATAAACCGGGTCCCGGGCCGCTGGGACAAAACGATGCGGGCTGCGGCCAGCATCGGCGCCAGCAAGTACGCGAGTTCCTGCTCGCGGCTTCCGGGCATGATGGCCACGAGAGGCTGGTCCCCGGCCACCCCAAACTCGCGCCGCAGGGTTTCCCGCTCCGCCGACGGCCGCACCCGGTCGAGCAGCGGATGCCCGACGAACTCCACCCGGCAGCCGGCCTGCCGGTACGCCTCGGCCTCAAACGGAAACACGGCCAAAATTGTGACGTCTAGCTCCGCGAGCTTGTCGGCCCGCCCCTTGCCCCAGGCCCATACGGTCGGGCTGAAGTAGTACAGCACCGGGATGCCTTTGCTGCGAGCCAAGGCCGCAAGCCGCATATTGAAGCCAGGGAAATCGATGCACACCACCGCGTCCGGCCGCCGCTCGTCCATCGCTTGGCCGAGGCGCGCCAGCACCCGGCGCAGGACGTTGACGCTGCGCAGTGCCTCCACGAAACCGACGGTGCTCATGCTGGTGGGGTTGAAGAGCAGCTCAACCCCGGCGTCCCGCATCAGGGGACCGCCCATACCGAACAAGCTGGCGCCGGGCGCTTGGGCGAGCAGGGCCCGGGCCAGGTCAGCCCCGTGTAAGTCCCCGGACGCCTCCCCCGCCGAGAGCAACAGGCGCGTCATGACGCGTCTTCCCCCGTCACGGCCACCAGGGCAATGCCCAGTTCCTCCACCCGCCGCAGCACCGCCTCCCGCTCCAAGAGCAGGATACGGCCCGCTTCTACCGCCAGCACCGCGGCCTGGGCGTCCTCCACCGCCGCCAGGGTTTCCAGGCCGACGGCCGGCAGCTCGAAGTCAATGCCGCGGCAGCCTTTTACCTTGACGACGACAGCGCCAGGCCCTCCCAGCTGGCCGCCCCGGCGGATGGCCGCGTCGGTGCCTTCGGCGGCTTCCAAGGCCAGGACGATTCCGTCTTTGACGACCACCGTCTGGCCGGCGTCGGCCACGTCTGCCAGCCTCCGGGCGACCATGTACCCGTAGCGGACGTCGGCCTCTTCCCGGGTCGACAAGGGGCGTCCGGCCGCAAAGCCGGGCGGCACGATGTGCTCGGCAAAGAGCTCCGATTGGGGCCGCACCGCGAGTCCCCGCCGGGCCAGGTCGGCGATGAACGCTTCAATCAAGGCGTGGTCTCCCTGGCCGGCGCGGGACGCCAACACGTCCCGGACGGCGCTGTCAAGGGGCTCGCCGTACAGCGCCGTCTTGGGCAGCTTGCCCAAGACGTAGATCTCCCGCACGCCCCGCTCGGTGAAGGCCTCCACAATGCGGGCGTACTCGCCGACCGGCATCGTCTGGCACTCGGCCCCGGCTTCCTGCAGCGCCGCACAGGCGGAGCCGGTCCACGCCGTGTCCCCCTGGCCCGCGCTGACGCCGCCGGGAGCCAGCGCCACCGCAAACACGCGCCAACCCTTGGCAAGCGCGGCCCGCACGCCCAGAACCGGCACCCGCCCGGCCCCGGCGATGACCCCCACGGTCTTCACCGGCAGATCCCCCGCTCGGACGAGAGCACGAACTCGACAAAGTGGTCCCGCTCCGGGGACGGCGGCACATGCGCGCGGATGGCGGCCACCGCCTCCTGCAGGCTGCGGCTGTCCCGGTACAAGAGGCGGAAGGCCCGCTTGAGTTCCGTGCGGCGCTCGGGGCTGATGCCCGCCCGTTCGAGGCCCACGCTGTTGAGGCCGCGCACGTGGGCCGGGTGCCCGTCCACCAGGACAAACGGCGGCACGTCCATGGTCACCTTCGTCATGCCGCCAACCATGGCCAGGCGCCCGATCCGGACAAACTGGTGCACCCCGGACATGCCACCCAGCACCGCTTGATCTTCCACTGTCACCATGCCGGAGAGGCCAACGCCCTGGGTAAGGATCACGTGATCGCCCACCACGCAGTCGTGGCCGATGTGCACCATGGCCATCACGTAGTTGTCGCTGCCGATCCGGGTAACCCCCCTGCCGGTGGGCGTGCCCCGGCTGATGGTGACATACGCCCCGATGAAGTTCCGGTCACCGACAATAAGCTGCGTCGGCTCGCCCTTGTACTTGAGGTCTTGGGGCTCCATCCCCAAAATCGCGCCGGGCCCGACGACGTTGTCGCGGCCGAGCACCGTCCCGCGGTGGACGACCACATGGGGGCCAAGCCGCGTACCCGCTCCGATCTCCACGCCCGCCTCCACGACGCAGTAGGGCCCGATGATCACGCCGGCCCCGATGCGGGCCTCCGGATCCACAATCGCGGTCGGATGAATCTGTGCCTCCTCCGCCACCCGTTACACCCGCCCCCATGCGAACATAAGCTCCGCTTCGGCCACGGTCTGGCCGTCCACGGTGGCCACGGCTGCGATCTTGCCGACAAGGCCGCGCACCCGCAACACGGTCACTTCAATCCGCAACTGATCTCCCGGCGACACCGGTTTGCGGAAACGCGCGTTGTCCACGCCGGTGAACAAAGGCACCATGGGTGTTTCGCCCGACGCCTCCAGCCCCTCCTCCGGCAGGAGGCACAAGCCGCCCACCTGGGCCATCGCCTCCAAGATCAAAACGCCGGGCAGGATGGGCAGGTCGGGATAATGGCCGGTAAACACCGGTTCATTGATGGTGACGTTCTTGATTCCGACCGCCCGCTTCCCGGGTTCGAGCTCCACGATGCGATCCACCATCAGCATTGGGTACCGATGGGGTAGCTTCCGCATGATCCTCCTGATGTCCATGACGCCCACTCCCGTCCGTGGCCTCAAGTCTCCAGGACGCACGGCTTGCTTCCGCGGGATCACGCCAGTTCCCCGCTGCCGCCGCCCAAGTGCATGCTGGACGAATCGCCGATGTTGACGCGGGTGAAGCTGCCCCGCACCGTCGCCTTATGACCGATCAGCGAGCCCTCCAGCAATACCTCGGAAACGCATGCGCCTTCGTTGATGATGCTGTCCCGCACGATGGCGTCGGTGATCTCAGCCCCCGCCGCGACCGACACGTAGGGCCCGATGATGGAGTTGTTGATTACAGCCCCTTCCTCGATGACAACAGGCGGGATGACGATGCTGCCGGGGATCTCCGCCACGGGCGGCTCGAGCAGGATGAGCAGGTCCCGGTTTGTCTTGAGCAGCGTTTCCGGGTTGCCGCAGTCCCACCAGTTCTCGACCGGGAAGGTGTAAAGCGGCTCGCCCTTTTCGATCATGCGCTGCAGGCCGTCGGTCAGCTGGTACTCGCCCTTGACGCGGATCCCGGCGTCGATGATCTCCTGCAGGCAGTCAAACAAGAGCCCGCTCTTACGCAGGTAATAAACCCCGACGACGGCCAAGTCGCTAGGCGGGTTCGCCGGTTTCTCCACCAGCCGCCGTACCCTGTCACCGTCAAGCTCCACGACGCCAAACTGCCGCGGGTCCGCCACCCGGCGCACGCCGATGGTGCTGCGGCCCGGCTGGAGGGCCGCCTTGAGGTCCGCTTGAAAGATGGTGTCGCCGAGCACGATGAGCACCGGCTCCTCGGGAGGAACGGCCTCCCGCGCCAGGTAGACCGCGTGCCCGAGACCCTTTCGCTCCGCCTGCTCGATGGCGGTCACCTTGAACTGGGGATACGCCCCCTGGACGTACTCAACTACCCGGTCTCCCCATTGGCCGACGATCAGCACCACTTCATCGACGCCCACCGGTAGCAGGCGGTCGAGGATATGGCCAAGGATGGGCTTCCCCGCCACATGGACCAGCGTCTTGGGCTGTGTGTGGGTGTGGGGCCTGAGGCGGGTGCCGACGCCCGCTACGGGCAAAATGGCCTTCATGCCAGCGCCTCCTCCGTGAACTCTGCAGCCAGCTGCCGGGCCAGCTGCGTGTGCAAGAAGTGGCCGGATCGGATTGCGATGATCTGCGCCTGCACCCGGCCTGCCAGGGCCAGATCGCCGATGATGTCCAAGATCTTGTGCCGCGCGACCTCGTTGGGAAACCGCAGCGGCGTCAAGAGCTCCCGCTCCCCGACGACGACCGCGGTGTCCAGGCTCGCCCCCAGGGCCAGCCCCCGCCGGCGAAGCGCCTCCACCTCCGCCAGCCACCCCACGGTGCGGGCCGGGGCAATGTCCGCCGGGAAGGTTGCCGGATCAACTGCGTACTCGGCAAACTGTGTAGGCAGCGCCGGGTGATCGGACACGAAAACGTAGCTGATGCGCAGCCGATCCGCGGGCAAGGCCACCATGTGGGCGTTACCGTGGGATACGGCCACCGGCCGGGTCACGCGCCGCACACGCCGCGGTGCCTCCAGCCTGACCACGCCGGCTGTGCGGATGAGGTCCACAAAGACCGCCGCCGCCCCGTCGGCCACCGGGGGCTCTGGGGCATCCACCTGCACCAGCGCGTTGTCCACGCCCATGCCGGCCAAGGCCGCCATGAGGTGCTCTACGGTCTGTATCCTCGCCTCGCCCAGGGCCAGCGTCGTCGAGCGCTCGGTGCCGGCCACGTAATCCACCGTGGCGGGCACGATGGGCTGCCCATCCAGATCGACCCGCTGCCAGCGCACGCCGGTGTCCGCCGGCGCAGGCAGAAGGGTCAGGCGGCACGACTTGCCGCTGTGGAGCCCGACGCCTTCCAGAGAAACCGGCCTGCCCAGGGTGGTTTGCCACTCCATGGGGCACGCTCCTTCCGGAGACAGGTTCGCTCTTGTGCCCCTATTCCCTCTCCACGAGCGGGTGTCGTCGACAGCTTAGGAAACCAGTAACCGGGCGTAGCTTTGCGCGATACGGGAACGGCACCGGCGGAAAACCTCTTCCGGAGGGCCTTCATCCACCACGGTGCCCGCGTCCATCAGGACGACCCGATCGGCAACCCGCATGGCGAAGCGCACCTCATGGGTCACCACCAGCATCCCCGTGCTGCGGGTGCGGGCAAGCTCCTCCATGACATCCAGCACTTCGCCGACGAGAATCGGGTCCAGTGCGGCCGTGGGTTCGTCCAGCAGCATCAGCCGCGGCTCGAGCGCCAAGGCCCGGGCAATGGCCACCCGCTGGCGCTGCCCGCCGGACAGCTGCGCCGGGTAAAGCCTCTCTTCGCCGGCCAGGTGCACCCGGGCCAAGGCCGCCCGGGCCCGCTCCAGGGCCTCCTCCTTGGGCACACCTCCGAGCACAAGGCCGAGCAGGACGTTGTCGAGGACGGTCAGACGCTCAATGAGATGGAAATGCTGAAACACAAAGCCGATCTGGCGGCGCAGGCGCCGCACCTCGTCTGGGCCCATGGCGCCCACGGGAGCGCTGTCAAAGTAGATTTCGCCCGCGTCCCACCGGGTCAGGCGGTTGATGCAGCGCAGCAGCGTCGATTTCCCGCAGCCGCTGGGGCCCATGAGGGCCACGGTTTCGCCCGGCGCCACCGTGAGGCTGACGCCCGCCAGGGCGACACGCCGGCCATATCGCTTATGTACCCCGTCCACGTGCAGCAGCACGTCGTGACCTCCCGTTCCCCGGGGAACCCGGGCGTCAGCGAAATTCCCGGCGCCAGCGGTTGACCAGGGACAACAGCCCGGGCCTGCCGGCAGGCACCACGATCTCCCGCATGATTTGGCCGTTGGTCAACCCTAGGGACTGGCCGGCCACGATTTCCTCCACCCTCACCGGGCTCAGCCGGTCGGCCAGGAGCGCCGTGACCAGCCCCAAAGCCGCCCCGGCTGCCAACGCACCCGCGGGCCCCAAAAACGGGAGCTCAGCGCCGCTCAAGCTCCACACACCCCCGAGCAGCACCGCGCCCAGACCGGCACCGAGGGCATTGGCCGTCGCGGGCGGCACCTCCAGCCGCCGCAAGGCCGCCAGGACCGTGGCGTGGTCCAGCACCAGCGCGGCGCCCGCCACCAGCACCGCCACAATCCCGGCGATGGAACGGCGCACGTCCGCGAGCAGCTCAATCAACAACGAGCGCGCGCTAGGGTTGACGACGCCGGCCCGGGCGGCGACTACGACGGCGTCACGGCCCGCGGCCCGGCGAATAGCCTCCTCAATATCGGCTGCAGTAACCCGGTCGTCCACCAGGAACACAAGGCGGGGCTCCGCCCCCTCACCGCCGGCCACCCCATCGACGAGGCGCAGCAGGCCGGTGATCTCGTCGTCCCGCAAGTTCCCCACCAGTTGCTGGACGTCCACCAGCCCTGCCAGCAGCTCGCCCGCGGCGCCGTCCTTCAGCGCCTCCACGGCATCGGCCAGGGACATTAGGCTCTGGCGCAGCTGCTCCAGCTTCTCCACATCAAATCTCAAAGCCAGCCTGCCGCCGGTGGGCGCGCCCCCGGCTACGGTGGCATTACCGCCAGCGCCAGCTCCGTCCATTGCGCCCGCACCGCCTGCCTCCTGGAGCTTGCGGGTCAGCACCGAGAGGGCCACACCCAGAAGCGTCTCCCGGACGGCACTCGCTCCATCCCCCGCGCGCAGGGCGCGCGCCAGCCGCTCCGCCCGCTGCTCGATGGCCTCTTGGGCGGCCTCCGGGGCGACGAGCGCGGTCAAATCGCCTAGGCGGTCGGCGGTTTCCCGGGCGATCTGAGCCAATTGCTCCAGCTCTTGTCCGACGGGACCGTCGCCGGTCAACCCCTGCGCTAGCGCCCAACGGGGGCTTTCCAGCACCGCCTGGCCGGCCGGCGGGCCCACCGCGCCATTGACCAGGCGGAAAGCCGTCTGGACAGTACCCTGACCGGCGTCGCCCTGCACGATCCAACCCAGCGCTTCTCCTCCGCGACGTCCGACTACCTCGACTATCAGGTGCTCTGGCCCCGGAGGTTCGCCGGGCCCCGGCGGGGATGGGGCCGAGCCCTGAAGCACAAGCCTGTCTCCTATCTGCAAGGAGGTTTCAGGCAAAGGCTGCACCCGGACGCGGGTGGCCAGGGACGCGAGGAGCCCCCGCAACGCGGTCAAGGATGATCCGGGCCCCGGTTCCTCCGCCGTCAACTCGGCGATGGCCAGTGGCGCCAGGGCAGCACGCACGGCCTCAACGGCGCTGCCGGCGGCCTCGTCGGTCGCCTCAGTTGTCGCCTGGTCCGGCGCGGACGCCCCGCCGCCGGGCAGGCGCACTTCCACTACCTGGCGCCGTTCCACGAGCTCCCTCAGGGCAGCCGCCACCTGTTCCCGGTACTCGATGTGCTCGAGCAGCACGGTGACGCTCGATCCTCCGCGCACCGCCGCCCGCACTCCCGGCAGGGAAGCCGCTTCCCGCGCCACCAGGTCCCGCAGAGCCGGCTGCAGGCCGCTCACCGATAGGCTAGGCTCAAGCAGCCACGTGTAGCCGTTGAACCCGGGCACGTCCTCCAACCGTGCGGCCACGTCCTCCAGGGCGTCCTGCTTTAGCAGATTGTCGGGTAGCTCTACCAGAAAGTTGGCGTTGCCGGCCACGATGACCCCAGGCACGACGCGGACTTCCGGATCGAGATCCACCAGCAGCCGCTGCAGCTCTCGCCCGGCGACTTCCCGGTAGTCTTGCCGCACGTGGACGATGAGGTCATACTGCCCCGCTTCACCCAGGAGGCTGTGCGCGGCTTCACCCAAGGCCGCGTCCAGGGCGCGTGCGGTCCCGGCGGCGCAGCCGGCGCCCAAGATAATCGTCAACGCGACGACGAAAACATATTCTCTCCAAAAAGGTTCCCGCAGCAGGGACATCAAGGGCGAACCAGCCTTCCGACAGCGCTGGGATCGGCGCCGGCGGCCTTCGCGCGGCGCGCAAACAGATCGCGAATACGCGTTCGCACGCCGATTATAACATGCAGCTATCGAAGGCCGGCCATGGAGTTGGTGCCATAGGGGGCAGAAGCTGCCTGCCCCCTCGGCTCAAGCCTGGCAGGTGGTGACTATGGCTCGTCCGCAGGCCCGGGCAGGCGTGCCGCGCTGCGTCCGACGGACAGCAGGGCTTCGTTGCGGGTGTTAATCACGACGAACTCGGCCGCAAATTCCCTATCGCCCTCCTGCATGTCCACGTTGCCGATGAGCACCAGCACCCTGTCCTCGGGCAGGAAATCCGCCAAGAACGCCTGCACGGCCGCGGCATTGGTGCGGCGGGCAGCCAACTCCGCCGCGATCACCGGCTGCAACTGCGCGTACTCACCGTAGTGGAGCTCGTCGGCGCGCCCGCGGCCGTCTCCGCGTACAAAACGCACGTTCCCGCGGGCGAGCGCCGCCTCCGTGTCCAGGTCCAGCTCAAGATAGCCGGCGACGACGTTCAGCGGCTCGTCGCCCTCGTCCACCAGCTCCACATCGCCGCGCATCACCGCCCGGCCCGCGCCTTCATCGTATTCCAGCTCATTGGCCCAGGCGGTCCGCTGCCGGTGGCGGACTTGGCTGCGCCCCAGCACCCGCACCACGTCCCGCCCGTCGACCCGCTGGACCAAGAGCAGGGCGTCCTCGTCCAAGATGTCCATGATGATCTGGTCCCCGCCGGCGCGGGGCTCCGTGCCGGCGGTCCCTGCGCCGGTTTCGCCGCCCGCCTGCCCGTGGCCAATCGCCGTCATGCAAAACACCAGCGCCAGGGCTCCGGCCAGGCGCCGTACCTTGCGCCACCCGAGCTTCATCGAGCCATCCCCTCCCCGCGACAGCCGCGCCCTTGGCTGCGGCTCACCTTTCCCCTGGCTCGCTGCCGCCCGGCACGACCAGCACTTGGCCCTGGCCGTAGCCTTCGAGGCGGTCCTCCTCGAGCCAGTAGACGACTTCGGCGATGTGGATTCGCCCGCCGTCCGCCCGCTCGATGCGCACGTCCCCCCGCAGGCGGACCACTTCCTGATCGAGCTCCGCTTCCATGGACGCCGCCCGGATGACGTCGCCGTCCATGGTGAGCATGACCGGCCCCGGCGACACGACTTTCTCCTCCGCCGCCCGCCATTCGAGCTGGTCGCTGTAGAGATGGACGCGGTCTTCGTACACGAGCACCACGTCGCCTATGAGCACCAGGTCGTTGGACTGCCGGTGCCAGCGTCCCGCCTGCGCCGTAAAGGTGACAAACGCGTTCCCGTCCCGGTAGAGAACGCCGTGCTGGATGGAGTCGATCCGTACCCATTCGCCCTCATCGGCGATGGCGCCCGCGTCCAGCTCAAACTGACGGTCGCCTTGCCTCCGGCCGACCACCCGCGTGGAAACCAGCTGCGGCCGGGCCTCTTCGGGCGTGGGCGTTTGGGCCGCCGGCGGCTGCTCCTCCCTGCGCAGAGCCCCCCAGGCCACCAAGGCGACCAGCGCGGCCAGCAAGAGCGCCACTACCGCGCGGCGTCGCTTGTTCGATGCCTGTTTCCACCCCAAAGGCTGCGACCCCTCCGTCGCCCCCTGTCGGCGCTACAGCTCCAGGAACTCCGACAAGGCGTCGGCTTCGAACATCAGCTTGTCCTGGGACGCGCCCACCGCCACCCGGCTGGACGGGAACGCGGTGATCTCGTATTCGAGCCAGACCTCTTGCCGCTCGTGGTCGTAGCGGAGCCGAATCACCCGGCAGTCTGCGTCGTGGGCGATAAAGACCTCGCTGCGCGGGAAGGTGTTGTTGGCCGCGCTGTAGATGGCGGTCAGGCCAGCCTTCCAGCCTCCCGGAAGAGCCATCTCCAGTTGGGCGTCCACCCGCTCCAGGGACTCCTTGGGCACATTGTACTGCCCGCCCAAGCGGATGATCCATCCGTCAGCGGGCTGCCAGTCCAGCGTGGCGACCACCTGCTGCCAGCTCGCGGTTTCGATGTCGTAAGAAGCCGCCGCCCGCAAGCTCAAGTCGGGCGAAAAACGCGCCGCGGCGTTGAGGGTGGCCATGTTCCAGCTCTGGGTCAGCAGGTTGTAGCTGGTGCTGACGCCGGCGGTCAGCCGGGCGCTGCGCCAGTTGAGGCGCGCGCTCAAGGTGGACTGGGGCGAAAGGCTGTCAAACCGGAAAGGCGTATCGCCCCAGACCTGGCGGTACGTGTGCTGCAGCGAGAAACTCAACGGCGCCGCCAGCCGGTGGCTGACGCCCGCTCTGGTTTCAAAGGAGAGCTGGCGGTCGTCGGTGCTGTACGCGCGGCCTAGGAGCGCCGCGCTGGCCGTCAACGCCGTCCGCTGCCCCAGGCGCAAGGTGCGGGTGGGCACCCCCAGCCGGGCCTCGCCCCGCCAGGCGGCGGTCCCTGCGGGCTCCTCCTTGAGCCTGGCTACGCCTGCCCGTAGGTCGAGCCCAGCGAGGGCCCGGGTTTCCACCGTGATCTCCGGCAGGCGGCTGACGTGGGTCCAAGGGGGATTGGGGCTCTTGTCTTCGTCCTTGTAATCGGGATTAACTTGCTGCTCCAGGCGCACGGCCAAGGTGTAGTTGGGTGCCGCCTGGCGCAGTTCGGCGCCGTAGCCCAGCCAGCGGCGCAGGGGGGTGGTCGGCGTCTCGTGCTCAAAACCCTCGACCCGCACGTCCAGTTCCCAGTCGCCGCCCAAGGAACGCCGCAACTGCGCGCTGCCCTCCAAGCGCTCAAGCGGGTCTGTGCCCGTCGCCAACCGGTACTCCAACTGGCCGCGGGCAGTACCTTGGCCCGCCGTCTGCTCCAGTTGAACCTGGGCCCGCACCTCTTCCCGCTGCACGCTGTCCTGCGCGGTGGAAACCTCGTAGCCGAGGCTTGTCCCCAGCCGCCACCGGTCCAGGATCCATTCCCGGTCCCACTCGAGGGTGCCGTCCACGCCGCCGTCCGCATTCCCGACGCCGTAAACCAGCACAGTCCCACGGCCCGACGCGTCGTGCCTGTACGTGTGCCGCACACCCGCCCCTGGTCCGAGGTATTGGAAGTAGTCCAACAGGAGCGCCCCGTAGAGCCCGGATTCAAGGACGTAATTGTAGGTCGTCTTGATGTACCAGCCCGTGCGGCTGCTGTAGCCGATCTGCGGCACATCGAAGTGGCTGGCGTCCTGGCGCAGGGAGAGGGTCATGTAAGGGAGATACAGTAACGGCACACCGTGCTCGTAGAAGGTCACGCCCCGGACAATCAACCGCTCCCCCGGGTAGATTTCGATTTCCCGTGCAGCGAAGTGGTAGGCCGGCGGGCGGTCTGCTTCGCACTCGCATGTGGTGAGGCGCCCGCCCTCGATGAGCACCTGGTCCGGTTTGCTGGTCACCCGCTCGCCCCTTACGTACATGGGGCCGTCAACACCTTCGGCGTACAGGATGGCGTCCAGCTGCTGGAAAACCGCTTCCTCGGCGTTCAGGTCGTACACCAGCCGGGCTCCGGCCAACTCCTGGTCGCCGTGCACGTAAACCACGTTGCCCTCGAAAACGAGGACCTCGGCTTCCGCGTCGTAGCGCAGCGTGTCCGCGGTGACGACCGCGTCGCGCCAGCGCACCGTCACGTTGCCCGACGCCACAAAAATGCGGGTGCCGTCCCAGAAGGTGAAGCCGTCGGCCTGCACCGAAACCGGATCGGCGGCCAGCGCGCCGCTGGCCACTACCAGCACGGCCAGCAGGCTGACGACGCAGGCGCTCCCTCGGGCCCGCAGGGTCAAGACGTCACTTCCCCCAACCTCGATCTGAACTCCAGCCCGCCCGGCGCTAAAAGAGCGACCGGCCGGCCCGGTCGGCTTTGACGAAGAGGACGACCCCCAGGGCGGCAAAGAGCAGGTTGCCCAGCCACGCCGCGAGCAGCGGCGGCAGCGCCCCGTTGTTGCCCAGGGACCGGAACAGCGCGACCAGGGTGTAATACAGAAACGCCAGTGCAACGCTGGCCGCCAGGCCAAACACCCACCCGTGCCGGCCGCCCCACAGGCTCAAGGGAGCCGCCGACAAGGCCAGCACCAGGCTGGCGAAAGGCAGGGCCAGCTTGATGTGGTAGTCGACGAGAAACGGCGTAACGTCAATCCCGCTGCGCCGGAAAAGCCGGATGTGCTCCGCCAATTCCGCGCGGTTCATCTCGTCGGTCGTCCGCTGGTTGCCCAAAAACGACACGGTGCTTTCCGTCATCGGGAAATCCAGGCTCTCGGCCCTGACCTCCCGCTCCACAAAGCCGTCCGGGCCGATCTCGCGGGTGACCACGTCCTCGAGGTGCCACATATGCTCGGTAAACACGCCGCGGCGGGCCGTAATCAACCGCGGGAAGGTGCGTCCGCCCGGCTGGTAGATCATCACGTCGGTCAAGCGCGAGGCGGCGGTGTCGACCTGCCGGACGTAGAAGACGTTCCCGTCCCCGTCGCGGAAAAACACCTGCTCCTGGACGGCGGGAACCGGGTCCCTAAAGACCGCTTCTCGCACCAGGGTTTGGTAACGGTGGTTCGTCCAGGGCACGACCCGCTCATTGATCAGGTAGGCGCCGGCGCTGATGACGATGCAGGCGACGATCAGCCACGCGCTCAAGCGGGAAAAGCGCAACCCTACGGCCCGCATCACGGTGAGCTCGTTGTCGCGGACGAGCCGCCCCAGGGCCAACAGGACCCCAAACAGCGCGCCCACCGGCAGCGAGACGACCACTAGGCCCGGCAGGCGGTACAGGAGCATGCGCAGTACCACCTGCCAGGCGATCCGCTTCACAAGAATCAGGTCGGTCAGTTCAAACAGGAGCCCGCTGAGGAGAATGACGGAGAAGCCCGCCACGCATCCGGCAAAGGGCCATAAGAACTCCCGCAGGATGTAGCGATCGAGCAGCTTCAGCCTCAACGGGGCCAAGCACTCCGTCAAAAGCGCATGCCGTACGCGGCGGACCCGATCACGCCGTCACCTGCCCGCACGCCGGCGGAAAGGGTCAGGCCCGAGGCGAAATCCAGCCGGGCGCCGACGGCAGCCGCCTGGCCGTCGTAGTCCACCAGGAGGCTCACCGCGGGTGCGCTGGCGCCTGCGTCGGCCGTGGCCACCGCGACCGAGCGCAGCCGCGCTTCAATTCCCACCATCACCGGCCCAAACCGCCCGGACCCGACGCCCAGGTGCATCCGCAGGCCCGGGGTGTTCAGCAGACGGCTGGCGACCGCGTACCAGCTGTTGCCTTCCAGGCCGACGGCCAGTCCCGGTCCCCCAGCCGACTCCGCCGCTGCCGTGTACTTCAACCTAGGCGTGATCCCGCCGTCCGCTTGGGTCGTAACCCCGATCTCCAGGCCGGGCAGCACGCCGTAGGACACGGACGGGAAAAACTCGCGGCCATCAAAACCCGCAGCCAGGCGCCACTCGCCCTGAGCCAGGCTGTCGGCCGTCGGAACCTGCAGCAATCCCGTCGTGCCCGTGATCGTCGCCGCGCCGGCAGGGTTAGCCAAGGCCAGCGCCGCACCAAGGGCCGCGACCACTGCGGCGCATAACCCAAAGCGCGCCCCTCTGCCGCGGCCGCGGGCTGCGCCGGCCGTGAGCGCGGCCGAGAACCACCTTCCAATACGCATCACGATAAGGCCTCCCATTTGACCCCGCCCCCGGGGACCGAGGCCGGACCGCTTCCGGCCTTGATGCCGTGCGCGATGTTCGACAACCCCGCGGGGGTTCCCTCCGGCGGCGGCGGATCGCCATTTTTGGCATTCCTGCGAGGAATTCCCTGGACCGGGCAGGAGCATCAAAGGGGTTGTTCCGAGGGCACTGCCTTAAAGAGCTTGGGCCTCCGGGAAGCGGGACTCAAACTCGGCGGCCCGGCGCTCCAGATCCTGCACGCGCTTCTCAAGTTCCGCGACGGTTTTGAGCAACTCCGGCACCCGCCGCTGGGCCGCCAGCACGCGCATGGTCTCCACGTGGGGCCGCGCCGGAAAGCCTGACACAAAGGACTTGGGCGGCAGGTCCGCCGCGACCAGCCCTCGGGCCGCGACGACGGAGCCGGCGCCCACCCGCAGGTGACCGACCACCCCTGTCTGCCCGGCCAGGACGACCCCGTCTTCCAACTCCGCGCTGCCGGCCACCGCCGACATGCCGACGATCAGGCAGTGGGCGCCCACTTTGACATTGTGGGCGATGTAGACGAACGCGTCTAATTTGGTCCCTCGCCCGATCCGGGTCGTCCCGCACGTGGCCCGGGCGACTGCGGAGTTGACCCCGATCTCCACGTCGTCCTCGATGACGACGGTTCCGATATGGGGCACCCGCACGTGCCGGCCCTCCACCGTTACAAAACCAAAGCTGTCGCTGCCGATGACCGAGCCCGGCTGCAGGATGACGCGGCAGCCGATCTGCACCCGGTCCATGATGACGACGTTAGGGTACACGACCGTGTCGTCGCCGATCTCCACGTCGCGCCCGATGTACACCCCGGGGTAGATGCGCACGTTGG
>PKQR01000135.1 GCA_017578085.1 Bacillota bacterium | reverse complement strand
TTCAAGTCTTCCCAGGCCAGCTTTTTGTTGGCGGGAAACCGCAGGAGGGCGGCCGGGTGGAAGGTGACCGCCACCAGCCGCCCGTCCACCTCAAAAAACCGGCCGCGGCTCTTGGTGACGCTCGCGCTTGGGCCCAAGAGCCGCCTGGCGGCCACCGCTCCCAAGCACACGATAATCCGGGGATTGATCAGTTCGATCTGCCGCCGCAAAAACGGCCAGCACGCGTCCGCCTCGTCGGGTTCGGGCGCGCGGTTTTGCGGCGGGCGGCACTTGACCACGTTGGCGATGTACACGTCGGCCCGCTGCAGCCCCATGGCGGCGATCATCCGGTCCAGCAGTTGCCCAGCCCGGCCTACAAACGGGCGGCCCTGAATGTCCTCCTGCTCCCCAGGGCCTTCCCCCACGAACATGAGGCGGGCCTTTGGGTTTCCCTCACCGAACACGACCTGCCTGCAGCCAGCCCGCAGGCGGCAGCGGCTGCAGGCACGCGCGATGCGGGCCAGTTCTTCAAGGGTTCCGACAGATGGCAGCGGGTCGTCTACGACCGGCGGCAGCGTGAGCGCGGGCGGCGCGGCCGGCGCGGACAGCGCACCTGAGACGGCCGGCACTGCTGCGCCGGTTTGGGGCTCGGGATCCAGAGACGACGGAGCGGCGAAAGGCAGCGACAGCTGTTGGCCGTTCACGCGCGACAACTCCTTCCTGCGGGCCAGCGCCTTAAGGGCTTACTTCGAGCGCGAGCTCCCGCCGGCGCGCGTCCCAGTACACGCTGGCGCCAAAGCCTTGGGCGAACGCGGCCGGCGCATAAATGCGGCCCGATCGCAGTACCGGGGCGGCGGGCAGCAGGCGGATTCCATCCGAGAACCACCCGACCGGGTCCCCCATCGTCAGAACGGCGAAGCGGTTCCCGCCCACCGCGGTGAGACGTTGGCTGGCTGCATCCCAATAGAGCCCAAGTCTAAGGATTGAGGCCCAGTCCCGCATCGAAACCAGCACCTGGTCGCCTTGGAACAAGGGCGGGTCCTGCAAGGTCCAAACGTTCCCATTGACCCTTAACGCAAGATAATCGGCCGGCACGCGCACCCAGGTGCTGACGGGATGCGCCGGCTCGCCCACCAGCAGCCGCCGCCCGCCGGGCAAGGGCAACACCCACACGGGGTTGGCAGCGCCTGCGGCCACCAGCTCCAGCCCCGACGGCGAGATGCGCCACAAGCCCAGTCCGCCGGCATGCCGCGCCGCGATGCTGACCCGCGTTTCCCCGGCCCAGCGCAGGGCGTGCATAGACTCGAGAGGCAGGCGGTTGTCGTAGACAGGGGCCCCAGCCAGGGTGAGACCCTGCTTCTGCCAGACAAACCGGTAAAGAAGCCGCTCGCTCGTGGTCACGATTACCTGAGGCGAACCGGTGCCGTCCAAATCCACAACGGCCATCGACACGGGTGTGCCCCACACAAATCCCTGGGCCAGCGGCTCTACCAGCGGCCAGCGCCAGACGGCTACTGCGCCCGACTGGTCGGCGAGGACCAGCTGCGGGCGCCCTTCGCCGGTCACATCGGCCACCCGGGCGTGGAGCACCGGCGACCACGCGGCCGGCGAGCGAAACAGGGTGTGCCAGTTGCGTTCCCGCCAGCCAAAGACCAGGAGCTCCCCGGCGCCGGTGACGGCAACTAGCTCGTTGCGGCCGTCGCCGTCCAGGTCGCCTACCTCTAGGGACCGCACCGGCGACCAGAGATAGGGTGTCTGGCCTAGCAGGGTCCACCGCCGGCCGGTCCAGGTAAATACATAGATGGAGCCTGCGTTGCCGGTTCCCACGGCCAACTCGGGGACGCCGTCGCTGGTCACGTCCCCTCCTGCCACCGCGGTGACCGGGGCGGGCAACGGCGGCAAGAGGGAGGCCAACTGCCACGTGGTGCCGTCGGCCGGGCCGGGCAACGCGAAGACAGCGATGCCCTCTTCCCCAGCCAGCACCAGCTCAGGCTGTCCGTCCCCGGTCAAGTCCACCAGTGCGGCCGCAGCGGCTGGGCCGAAGGGAAGGTCTTGCTCATGGACGAGCGCGTTGGCCGACGCCGCGCCACAGACGACGGCCCAGGCGACAACCAGCGCTCCCAACGGGGATACCAGCGCCGGAACAGACCACTTTGCCATAAACCAGCAATTCGCAGCCGCGGCCCCCGCTCCTGCCGGGCAGCCCATCCGGGAGCGGAACGGTTAGGGCCAGCGGCCGTACCGCGACGCCCCCAAGGCGCCAACGGAGCCGCAGCAGCGAAGCAACGAGGAAAGGCTCCGCGAGGCGCTCTGTACCGTGCCGGCCCCGGGCGCCTTCCCTGGTTCCCTGCCGGCGGCTGCGCCTGGCGCGAAGCCTTCGCCCGTAGTGTGACGAACGCGCCCGCACCCTATACGGCCGCGGCGCCAGGCGCGTCTGGTCCGGCCCCGGCCAGCTGCCGGGCCAACTGGACGAAAGGCGCCAACGACTCCGGATTGGCCATGGAGCCGGGATTGACCGCTTGCTCCGGCGGCGTCCCCAGCAAGATCTTGCGCACGGGCACCTCCAGTTTCTTCCCGTTCAGCGTGCGCGGGATCTCGGGAACAGGAAAGATCGCATCGGGCACATGGCGCGGCGAGACGTCTTCCCTCAGCCGCTGGCGGATGCGCCCTTCCAAGGCCTCATCGAGGACGCAGCCCTCCCGCAGCACGACAAACAACGCCATAAACGACCGCCCGCCGAGCCCTTCCATGTCGACGACCAGGCTGTCCGCGATCTCGGGCAAGCTCTCGACGGCTTGATAGATTTCGCTGGTGCCCATGCGCACGCCGCCCCGGTTGATGGTCGCGTCGGAACGGCCATAGATGACGCAGCTGCCCCGCGGCGTAATCTTAACCCAGTCGCCGTGGCGCCAGACGCCCGGGTACGTGGCGAAGTAGCTCTCGAGGTAGCGCCGGCCGTCCGGGTCATTCCAGAAAAAGAGCGGCATGGACGGCATGGGCCTTGTGAGGACCAATTCGCCCACTTGGTCAACGACGGGCCGGCCATGCTCGTCGTACGCCTCCACCTTGGCTCCCAGCGCCCGGCATTGGATCTCCCCGGCCCGCACGGGCAAGAGAGGTACGCCGCCGACAAAAGCGGTGCATACGTCCGTGCCGCCGCTGATGCTGGCTAGGTGCAGGTCCTCCTTGACGTTCCGGTACACCCAAGCAAAGCCCTCCGGCGGCAGGGGTGAGCCGGTCGAACCGACCTGCGTCAGCGCCTCCAGGGAGAAGCTGCGCCGCGGTTCGATGCCCGCCTTCATGCACGCGGCGATATAGGCGGCGCTGGTGCCGAAGCACGTCATGCGCGTCGCCTCGGCCAGCTGCCAGAGCGCTTCCATGCTCGGGTACCCAGGGTTCCCGTCGTACAAGACGATGGTGATCCCCAGGAGCAGACCGCTGACCAGGAAGTTCCACATCATCCAGCCCGTAGTCGTGAACCAGAAGAAGCGATCGCCCGCCCGCAGGTCCATATGCAGCATGAGCATCTTGAGGTGCTCCAGCACGATGCCGCCATGGCCATGGACGATGGCTTTCGGCGGGCCCGTGGTGCCTGAGGAGTACAGCACCCACAGCGGATGGTCAAAGGGAACCGGGATCGGCGCGGGCTCGGCCCTGCGCCGCAGGAGTTCGTCCCAGAAGACGACGCCCGCAAGCCCCGCCGTGTCCGGGCGCTCGTTGAGATACGGCACCAGCACCACGTGCTCCACGCTCTCAAGGCGCGCCTTTAGCTGCCTGATGACAGGCATGCGGTCGAAGGGCTTGCCACCGTACCGATAGCCGTCGGCCGCGATCAGCACCTTCGGTGCGATCTGGCGAAACCGCTCCACGACACTCTGGGGGCCAAAATCGGGCGAGCAGCTGGACCAAACCGCCCCGATGCTCGCACAGGCGAGGAACGCGACCACCGCGGCGGGAATGTTGGGGATGTAGCCCACGACCCGATCCCCCGGCCCGACCCCTAGCTCCCGCAAGGCGTCAGCAACCGCCCCAGTTTGCGCGGTGAGCTCCCCCCAGGTCATGGACCTCAGAGGACCGCCTTCTTGCTGATACAGGATCGCCGCCTGATCCTGCGGCCGGCTGCGGAAGACGTGGGCAGCGTAGTTCAACTCCGCCCCCACAAACCAGCGGGCGCCGGGCATGCGCTCCTCCGCTAGGACCTGAGAGTACGGCTTGCTTGCCTGAACGCCGCAAAACTCCCACACGGAGGCCCAAAACGCGTCCAGGTCAGTGACGGACCAGTGCCAAAGCGCGTTGTAGTCGTGAAACTCGAGCCCGTACCGCTCCTTGAGCCAGCCCATGTAGCGGCGCATGGTGGAGCGGGCTTGCCTTTCAGGAGACGGCTGCCACAACAACTCGCCTTCCCGCACGCGCCTGTCCGCTCCTTTCGCTCGTCCCGGTTTTTACGACGCAATCATCGCAATAATTGCGCCTTAAGATGCTCTTTCTCCTGCGTGCGGTATGTCCTTTTGCGATATATCGTCACAAGGAGGGTAAATTGCGAACCTTAAACGCGCCCGGAAACCGCTTCTCCCGCTGGTCACCGCACTGCTATCGCCTGGGGGCCCTTGGCCATGGCCCAGCGGGCTTCCGCGCCGCCAGAAAGCGGCACATATACGTCAAGCCCCCCGGCCCTTGTCGGCCGGGGGGCTTTGGCGTCAGACCGGGTCCGCCTCCTGGGCCGGCCGCATGCGGCCCATGGCTAGAGCCGCCAAAGCCGGAACCAGGAACACCAGCAGCACCACGCTCGGCGGCACGGGCACCCCGAGCGCCACCAGTACAGTCCGGACGTTGTAAAGGATGATCATCGCCCCTACCGTGACGCCCAGAATCTCCAAAGGCAGCCGTTGCACCAGCCACGCCGCCAGCGGCGCCGCCACCGTACCGCCGAGGACGATGGCGCCAACCCACAGCCAGCTGATCCCTTCCCACCCGAGAGCAAATACAAAGCCGGCCGTGGCCGACGCGGCTACAAGGAATTCGCTGGCGTCCACCGAGCCGATTACCCGCCGCGCGCGGGCAGGCTCACGGGCAATCAGGGTCGTCGTGGTGACGGGCCCCCAGCCACCGCCGCCCGTCGCGTCCAAGAGCCCTGCCACAAAGCCAAGCGGCGCCAGCCACCCTTGGGGCAGCGGCCGGCTGCGCAACGCCACCGTGCGTCCCGCCCTCAGGAAGCGCACCAGCACGACGACTCCCAGGAGCAAGAGAAAGCCCGACACCCCAACACGCGCCGCCTGGACGGGCAACGACGCCAAGAGCAGTGCCCCCAGGAACGCTCCCACCGCGCCGGGCACCCCCAAGCGCCACACCATTCGCCGGTCCACGTTGCCGAAACGCCAGTGGGCGATGCCGGAGACCAGGGTCGTCACCACCTCGCCCGCGTGCACCGAGGCCGAGGCCATCGCTGGGGCGACGCCTAAGGCCAAGAGCATCGACGAGGATGTCACCCCGTAACCCATGCCCAGCGCGCCGTCAATGAGCTGGGCGAGGAAGCCGACCAAGGCCAAAACCACGAGGTTGCGCACACATGCCCCTCCTTCTGCCTCTGCAGGTCCCTGGGCCGCGCTCGTCAGCGGGCCGCTCAGAGAAGGACAATTAGAGACTGGTACCGGCGCCGGTGCTCGTCATCATATGGCTGCGGACAGGACACGGTTCCTATCGCTACATCCTTCCGGCGGGCCGGGGCCCGGTCGGGACGACCAAATGTGAACCACCTAGCGTCGCAAAAGAATCATAGTTCGAAAGGTCTGCTTCTCAGGGTTGTCGAATTAATCGCACGCGTGCGCCGCGCGGGCGCCGTCTACTCCTTTATCTCT
>PKQR01000134.1 GCA_017578085.1 Bacillota bacterium | reverse complement strand
ACGTGACCGCGTAGACCAGCACCGCAGCCTGCACCACCGTGTAATCCCGGTTGTAGATGGACTCCACCACCAGGCGTCCGAACCCCGGCCAGGCAAACACCGTCTCCACGATCATGTTGCCGCCCAGGAGCACCCCGGCGTTAAGGGTCACAACGGTCACGGTCGGGATCAGCGCGTTGCGCAGGCCGTGGCGCACCACCACTTGCGTTCCGGACAAGCCCTTGGCCCGGGCAAAGGTGATGTAGTCCTGGTGCACGACCTCGAGCATGCTCGAGCGCGTCACCCGCATGGTCAGCGCCGCCATGGAGGTGCCCAGGGTGACGGCCGGCAGGACGAGGTGCCGCAAAGCGGCCTGCAGAGAGGGCCAATCGCCTGTCAACAGCGCATCCAGCACGTACAGCCCTGTGATGTGCTCGGGCTCCATCCCCCACGGGATGCGGCCGGAAATGGGCAACAAGCCCAACTTGACGCCAAACAGCAGCATCAGCACGAGGCCCAGCCAGAAGTCGGGCATGGAAACCCCCAGCAGCGCCCCGAGCGTGCCCAGCTTGTCCAGGGTGGAGTAGCGGCGCACGGCCGCGATGACCCCCACCGGGATCGCGATGAGCAGCGACACCAGGATCGCGGCCGCGCTCAACTCGATGGTCGCCGGCAGGCGCGACAGCAGCAAGTCCCGCACGGGCTGCCGCTGGACCAGCGACATGCCCAGGTCTCCCCGCAGGAGGCCGCGCACAAACCGCAAGTATTGCACGGGAAACGGCTGGTCCAGACCCAGCTCCCGCCGGTACCGCTCCAGGTCTTCCTCGGTCGCACCGGATTCACCGGCAAAAATGACCTCCACCGGGTCTCCCGGCGTCAGGTACATGAGGCCAAACACGATCACGGTGACGCCGAACATGACCGGGATGAGCTGCAGCAGGCGGTTGATAATGAAACTCGCGCTCACGGTGCGCTTTCCCCCGGTCCTAGGGAGCGGCCGGGCGGCGGCACCCGCCGCCCGGCGTCCCGGTCAACGTCTGCCGATGGGGCCTTGGTTCGGCTCCGACCGGCATCACTGCTTTACGGCCGTGTGAAGATTAATGCGGCTGTCAGGAATCGGGTCCCAGCCGCTCAAGGCCCTGTTTTGGGCGTACAGCTCCTGAGTGATGTACTCAAAGATCATGGGGGCGTCTTCGTACACGATGGCCTGGGCGGCCCGGTACGCGGTCGCGCGCTCCCGGGGATCCGATGTGCTCTCCGCCAGCTCGATCAGCCGGTCCACCTCCGGGTTGGAGTAGCCGCCGTAGTTGCCCCGGTCGCCCGTGCGCAGCTTGGGCACAAAGATGCCCGTCGGGTCCATCGTGCTGTCGCCCCAGTCGGTCATCATCGCGTCCAGCTCTCCCCGGCGCATCGCGTCCACCATGCTGTTGTAGTCGCCCCAAACCCGCACCCGGGCGGTGACGCCGATCTGCGAGAGCATGAACGCGTAGGCTTCGGCTACGTCCCGCCGCCTGTCCTCAACGCTGAGCTCAAAGGTAAACCCGTTGGGATACCCGGCTTCCGCCAGCAACTGCCGCGCCTTGTCGGGGTCATACGGGTACGGCACAAGGTCGTCGTTGTGGCCAAAGGAGAGCGGCGACAAGACCGTGGAGAGCGGCTGACCCAAGCCGTCCAGCAGCCGATCGATCACGAGGTTCACGTCGATGGCGTAATTCATCGCCTGTCGCACCCGCTTGTCGTCAAAAGGCGGCCGGCGGACGTTGAGCTCCGTGAAGTAGCTGCGCGTCCCCATCACGGGCCGCAGCTCAAGATTGGGATGGCGCTGGATGTCGGGGATCGCGTGCACCGGCACGGCGGCCATAATGTCGATCTCGCCCGCCATCAGCGCCGCGAGACGGGTCGCGTTTTCGGGGATGACGCGGAAGATGACGCGCTTGGCCGGCGCCGGGCCGCTGCGCCCCAGATCCGGTGCGCCGCCGTAGTAGTCGTCAAACCGCTCGAGGACGATATGGCTGCCCCGCACCCACTCGACAAACTTGAAAGGCCCGGCGCCGATGGGGTGCTCCACGAGCCCGTCGCCCACCGAGGCGGGCACGACCATGTGATGGACGAGATAGGGCAAGAACACCGACCACGGCTGGGACAGGTACACCCGCACCGTGTAGTCGTCCACGGGGTCCGCGTGCGTTACCGGCCCCAATAGGTCTTTGCGGGGCGACGTCTGCCCGCCCATGGCGCCCTCCCGGACATAACGATTGATGGAGAACGCCACGTCGTGGGCGGTCATTTCGGTCCCGTCGTGGAATTTGACGCCGCGGCGGAGCTTGAACTCCCACGTGGTATCGTCGATCTGCGTGATGCTCTCGGCCAGCTCAGGCACGGGCTGCATGTCCGGTCCCCGGGTGACGAGCCCGTCGTAGATGTTGCGCAAAACCGTTTCGGTGTCCCGGTGGCGGAAGTTGTGCGGGTCCAGGTTGACGATGTCGGAGGTGATGCCGACGACGATGGTGTCCTTGTCGACCTGCGCGGAAGCCGTCCAACAAGACGCGAGCAAGAGGAAAACTGCAGCAACAATCCCTAGCCTCACGTTGCCGACCTCCTCGCTCGTTTATGGGGTGCGATGTGGCCGCGGTGACGTTACCCTCCTTTCTGAGCCACACCGACCGAATATACAGGCTTAATCTTCTCTTTTCTGTAAATAGAATCCTCCCTTGTCCCCAAGACGCATTGCGGCGCAGGAAGTAGCCGCAGGCTGGGGGAAGGTTACGTAAAGTAGAGGTGATGACCGTTGCGACGCGTGCTCCTTGTGCTATTGGTGGTTTCCGTCCTCGTATTGCCGCTGCTCTTGGTCCTTGGACACGAGCGTGTTCCTGAAAAGCCCCGGGTGGCCTTGATTGAGATTACGGGCACCATCGCGGACAGCTCGTCGGCTTCGCCCTGGTCGGACTTGAGCACGGGGGCGCGGGAAGTCATCGAGCACCTGCGGACAGCGCAGGAAGACCCGCGCTTCGCAGCCGTCGTTGTGCGCATCAACAGCGGCGGCGGCAGCCCCGCCGCGGCGCAGGAGATTTACCAGGCCATCCGCCAGGTCCGGGCAAACAACAAACCCGTCGTGGCGTCCATGGGCGACGTGGCCGCCTCCGCCGCCTACTATATCGCCTCGGCGGCCGACAAGGTGGTGGCCAACCCCAGTACCTTGACGGGTTCCATCGGCGCCATCATGGAAGTCTTTATCGTGGAGGACCTGATGGAGCGGTTCGGCGTGGAAGCCGAGACCATCGTCAGCGGGCGTTATAAGGATGCGGGAAGCCCCTACCGGCCGCTGTCCCCCGAGGAACGGGCTCACTTCCAGGAACTCGTCAACGACGTCCTGGACCAGTTTATCAGCGACGTGGCGCAGGGGCGCGGAATGGATGTGGAGACTGTGCGGGCGGTGGCCGACGGGCGGGTCTTCTCGGGGAGGCAAGCGCTGGCCCTGGGCCTCGTGGACCATTTGGGCGGCCTTGAGGACGCGGTGTCCATCGCGGCCGAACTGGCCGGGATCGAAGAGCGGCCGGTCGTCGTGCCGCTGCGCAGGGAGCGGTCCTGGTACGATCGGCTGCTGGGCGCCGTGGCCACGGCCCTCGTCCGGGCGGGCTTGGGGCACGCCGCGGGCCTGTGGAGCATAGAATCCGTTGCAAACGGTGTGCCCGCGGGAAACTTGACGCCGTACATTCCCCCGTGGGGGTACCGGCTGCGCTACTAATGGGGCGGTACTGGAAGGGGGAGCTACTTTGGAGATTGAAACGCGGACGGAGGCACGAGGCGGCGTCTCCCTCATGCTCGATGTGCTGACGCAGCCTGCCGAGGCCTTTCGTTACCTGGCGCAGCACAATCATCTGGGCCTGGCACTTATCGTATATGCCGTGTCCCAGCTGCCCTTGAACTTTACCCCACCGCTGCCCTTCTCGGCCGACATTGGGGACCTGGCCACCGCGCCGCCGGCTACCGTGCGCAGCGTGCTGGTCGACGCCATCTACCACATCATCGGCCTTTTCATCTTCGCGGCACCGCTGCACCTCGTCGCCCGGCTGCTCGGTGGGCACGGCCGCTATGGCCAAATCCTGCAGGCCATGGGGCTGGCATCGCTGCCGGCCGTGTTCGTCGCCCCCTTCGCCGTCGTCGCCCACTTGGCCGAGCTCCCGTTCGTCTACTTCCTCGCCGTGCTCGCGGCGGTGGCGTGGTCGCTATGGCTCACCGTCGTCGCTATCAGGGAGACGTACAAGTTTAGCACCGGGCGCGCCGTCGCCGCGCTCGCGCTGGACGTGGCCGCTTTTGTGGTGGTAATCTTCGTCCTCGGAGTCCTGCTGTCGCTGGCGCTCTTGGCGGCTCCCTAGGAGCGCGGGTGCGGCAGCGTGGCCACGAGCACCTCTTCTTCCGTCCAGCTGCCGGCGACCTTGACGAAGCCGGGCCGCGGCGGCAGCGCCGCGTAGCCAGGCGCCCCCGGTGGCGCCGCATCGCCCTGGGCGCGCGCCAGCTCCCGGTCAAAGATCGCCGACTGTCCTTCAAACGCGATATCCAACAGGCTTCCCACCAGCATGGGGTTCACCCCGTAGCGCGCGATGCCGCACCGGCACACCGCATGCCAGCTGCCCCGCAGCCAGTCCTCCTGTTGCCAGTCGGTCCACGGTTGGGGGTTGGCCGAAGGCTGGAGCAGAATGTCCAGGTCCAACGACGCCAACCGCTCCACCACCGGTTCCTGGAAGGCGTCGAAGCAAACGGCAACCCCGATGCGGCCGAGCTCCGTGTCCCACGCGGTCAACTCCTCCACCGCACCCTGCGACAGGTCCAGCCCTTCCGGCCCTTCCAGCTCGATGAGAAACGCCTTGCGCTGCGCCCCGACCACGTTGCCGTCGGGCCCGAACAAATAGGCGGTGTTGTAAACCTCGCCTCCTTGCGGCTGGCGGCTGTCATCCAACTTGGGCAACAGCACCGTGCCGCCCAGCACGTACGCGCCGTAGCGGCGCGCCGCGGCAGCAAACGTATCGAAGTAGAGCTCCGCGACGGCGGAAGCCCGGTGCAGGGCCAGCGCCCGCACCCAGCCGACCCGGTGCTTCAGCCTCTGGGCCATGACGCCGGCGAAGTGCCGCCGCACCAGGGCCGCTACCGCCGCCCGCAGGCCGCCCCCTTCCGGCAGGGTGTCGGCTTCGCCCGCAAAGATGCAACCGGAGGCGAAATCCTCCGGGAAAACCACCAGCCGCGGCACATCGTCCGGCATGGCGGACGCCGCCTGGCTCATGAGCCGGTCCACCAGGCCCCGGAACCTTTCCGCCGTCAAGTAGTCCGCCAGGCTCACCTTGGCCTGGACGCACGCGATCGCGATCCGCTCGCCATCGGCCATGACGCCGCCCTCCTAGCTTCTGCGGGTCAACTGCCTCACCAGCGCCCCGCCGCAAAAATGGGGATGCGGCCCGGCAGCCGCATCCCCCACCAGGCGGCAACGGCGCCCCATCACGCCGGCACTGTCCACTCTTCTCCCGGCGCCAGCACCTGGCACTTGGCGCCGGCCGCTTCCGCGAGCCGTGCGAAGGCATGAGGATCCTGCTGGATGACCGGGAACGTCCCGTAATGCATCGGGATCACGTACCTGGGCTTGATGAGCTCCACCGCGTACGCGGCGTCCTCGGGGCCCATGGTGTAGTTGTCGCCGATGGGCAGCAGCGCCACGTCGATGCGATGGCGGCGCCCGATGAGCTCCATGTCGCCGAACAAGCTTGTATCGCCCGCATGGTAGACGGTCACGCCGCCCATGGTGATGAGAAACCCGGCCGGGTTGCCCAAGTAGATGGGGCCGTTGGGGCCGTCCAACGAAGAGCTGTGCCAGGCGGGCACCATCTTCACGT
>PKQR01000133.1 GCA_017578085.1 Bacillota bacterium | reverse complement strand
TGGCCTTCGATGCGGCGCAGGCGGTCCGTCAGCTGCTTGATGACCTTAGGGTCCTTGAGCGTCCCAGGCATCTTCCATTCACCGTCCTTGCACCCTCACGCTTCTAAATATACTCTACCCGGCAGGGTACTGTGGGGTCAACGGGGCCTGTGCGAGCTGCCAGCACCTACCCCAGTGTGGTACGGTTTCCCGAAATCTGCCGGGAGCGGCAGGCCAACGGGCTATTGGCGCGGAAACGAATCCCCGCGGGCGAAGGTGGAATACGATCGCCACTGAAGGTGCTCTTCGGGGGAGGATGGCCGTGAGCGACGGCTGGCAGGACAAGGCAGGCGTCATTCACGTGCACTCCCGCTATTCGGACGGCCGCGGCACGGTGGAAGCCATCGTCCGGGCCGCTGAGCAGGCGGGGGCGGAGTTCCTGATCCTCACCGACCACGATACCCTGGGCGCGTTGAGAGACGGCAAGGAAGGCTGGCACGGCCGCACGCTGCTTTTGGTCGGGACCGAGGTTTCCCCCGACGACGGCAATCACTACTTGGGCATCGGCGTCCATACCGAAGTGCCCCGGGACGTACCCCCCGGCGAGTACATTCGCGCCATCGCGGACCAGGGCGGTCTCGGCTTCATCGCGCACCCCGACTACCCGGCGCAGGAGCAGTACCCGCTCAAGCGGTTTCCGTGGCACGACTGGTCCGTGAGCGGCTACACCGGCATGGAAATCTGGACCTACACGGTCGACTGGTTGACGGGGGTCACCACAGTCTGGCGCCTGATCAAAGCCCTGGCCGCGCCGCTGAGTTTCGTCGACGGGCCATTCCCGGAAACGCTGGCGCGCTGGGATGCGCTACTGAAGGCGGCGTGGGCCCAAGGCCGGCGGGTGGTGGGCATCGGTGCCCAGGACGCGCACGGGATCTTGTACTCGTACCGCCGCATGTTCCGGGCCGTGCGCACCCACATCCTGATCGCCGGCGGCTGGCGGCACGACGCGGAAAAAGACAAGGCGCTGGTGCTGGAGGCCTTGGGGGCGGGCCGGGCGTTCGTGGCCAACGACCTGCTGCACGATGCGACGGGCTTCCGCTTTACGGCCGAACGAGGCTCCCGCCACACGCCAATGGGCGGCGTGCTGGCTGTAGGCGACGGCGTGTGGCTCAAGGCGCAGGCGCCTGTGCGCTGCCGGCTCACGTTGCGGACGCCGGACGGCATACTCGTTGAAACCGAAGGGGAAACCCTCGCCCACCGGGTGACCGAGCCCGGCGTCTACCGGGTGGAGGCGCGGCTACTGTACAAGGGCACCTGGCGGCCGTGGGTATTCACCAATCCCATTTACCTGCGCTGAAACGAAGGAACTAGTTGGCGGCCCAGCCTTTGCCCGCCTCGCCGTCGTCTTCCGTGACGAACCGGATGGTGATGGTGTCGCCGCTGCGCACCGGCGCCGTGTAGCCGGCGGGCAAGCCGCCCACCAAAAGGAGCAGGCGGCGCCCCTGGAGGATGGCGTCCTGGCCGATGCCTGCGTAAGGGAGCAGCTGGTAGAGGGGCACGGAGCCGGCGGTGGCCACCTCGAGCCAGTCCCCGTCGGACACCGGGTCGTCGAGGGCGGCGGGCGCCCCGTTGCGGAGAATCTCCGCCGGTGCCTTGACGGTCACCGGCTCGCCGTTGAGGATCACGTGCAGCGTCCGCTCGGCAGACAACCCCGCTGCCGCCAGCGCGTCCGCGACGGTGACGGTGCGGGCGGGCTCCCAGTCCCACCGGTCCCCGTCCCGCACGGGATCGTCGGGCTGGGCGGGCTCGCCGTTGCGCAACAAGCCCCCGCCCGTCCTGCACGTCACGGGCCGGCCGTTGACGAGGCAGCGCACGTCCCGGGACGGCAGCCGGCGGCCAAAGGCCTCCAAAAGCTCGGCGGCGGTGCGGGGGTATCGGATCTCAATCTCGTCCCGGTCCTGCACCTGTTCATCCAGGTCCGCGGGCTTGCCGTTGCGCCGCACGAGCACCGGCAGCTCCTGCCACGTGTTTTCAAACTGGATGCGTACGGGCTGGCGCTCGCCGCCGTTCTGCTGCTCCGCGAGCCACCGCTCCACCAAGGTCCGCACGAAAAGGACGGGCGGCTGGCCATCGCTGGCTTCGCCGAGCTGCACCTCGTCCTGGTTCTTGAGCACGGTGTCCAGGGTGGCCGGCTCGCCGTTGACGTACACCGAGGCGGCGGTGCCCCGGGTGCCGGGGATGACCTGCAGCTCGCCGTTGACGGTGATGGTCAGGCCGCTGCCCATGCGCCCCGTGAGCCGGTGCAGCGGCAGCCCGGCGATGCGGGCCGCTTCCCGCACGGTGCACCGGTCGGGGAGGAAGAGGCATACCGGCCGCCCGTCGACCCGCACCCGCACCGGCGGCAGCTGGTTTCCCCGTACGCTGAGGAGGGCGATGCCGAGGGCGGTGATGACGTCGGGCCCCTGCAGCTCCTCGCCGCCGGTAGCCGCCCGCACGGCGCGGCGGTCGCGGATGGATACCCGGGCTGTGGGCATGTCCAGGGCGGCCGCGAGGGCCTCCACCAGGCCCGGCGTTTGGCTCCCGCCCCCGACCAGCAGCACCGCGGCGGGCGGAGCGGTTCGCCACTGGTGGATTTCGGCCGCAATGCGGGCGGCCAGCCGGCGGGTGGCGTCTTGGGTGATCTCCTTGAGCATCGGGGCCGTGAGCTCGACGGTTTCCCCGAGGACGTTTTCCACGACGGTGCTGCCGCCTAAGGAAACCGCCCGCTTGGCCTGCTCGGCCACGGCGAAGTCCAAGAGGAGCTCATTGGCGATGACTTCGGTGATGGCATCGCCCGCTTCGGGAACCATGGCGTAGGCCTGGACGGTGCCTTCGCCGGTCATGGCGATGTCCGACGTCCCGGCCCCGATGTCGATGAGCACCAGGTTCAGATGGCGCATGGTGTCGGGCACCAGCGCCTCCAAGGCCGCGATGGGCTCAAGGGTCAGCCCCGCCATCTCGAGCCCGGCGTAGGCCAGGGCTCCTTCGAGGGAATCCACCACGGTGCCCGGCAGGAACGTGGCCAGCACTTCTACCGCCAGGTGGCTGCCCCGCTGGCCAACCAGCTTCCCGATGGGTTCGCCGTCCAGCCAGTAGTTGGTCGCCGTGTGGGCGATGCAATAAAAGCCGTGGGCGGCGGAGTGCTTGTCCAGCGAGGAGAGGAGGGACAGCTGCGCGTTGGCCACCGCCTCCCACTCCAGCATCCGGTTCATCTCGTCGGTGACGAGCACATGGCTGGTGTGGGATTGCTCGGCGTGCCCGCGCACCGTGCGCAGCGCGCGCCCGGCAGCGGCGATGTGGGCGTGGGTGAACGTGACGCCCAGGGCGGCTTCCAGGCGCTCCTTGGCCTGGCGCAAGGTGCGGCCGACGGCCGGCACGTCATGCACCTGCCCATCCCGCATGGCGCGGCTGGTGTGGCGTAAGAAGCAAGACGCCAGGACTTCGACGCCGCTGGGCCCGTCGCCGGGCTTTTCGCGGATGGCGAGGGCCAGCACCTTATGGGTGCCGATGTCGAGCACAAGGCGGGGCGCTGCCGGCGCCGCGGCCGGTTCCATGGTATCACCTTCCAAACAGCACTATTTTCTTAGGTGCGGCGCAATGGAGATCCTGCGTGGCTGCCGCGCCGCTGCGCAACCCGGTTGGGGGCCGGCCAGCCGGCTCCGGGTGGCGGACGGGCAGCAGCGAATGGTAAAGTTACTATGAAGTGGCTCGGTGAAGCGGTCAAGGAAGTGGCTCGGTAACGCGGCCAACCGGCTGGCCAAAAGGGCGGGCTGGACGCGAACGCAGGATGGAGGGCGTGTCTTGGGCGGTTGGGAATGGGCCGCTTTTGCGGCCGCCTTGATCCTTATGCTCCTCGGGGTGGCGGGCACGGTGGTGCCGGCGCTCCCGGGACTCCCCCTCATCTGGCTGGCTGCCCTGGGCTTTGGGGCGGTAAACGGGTTTGAGCGGGTCGACGGCACGTTTCTCATCATCCTGCTTGTCGTGACGATGGCCGCGGAGGCCTCAGACCACTTGGCCCGGGTGTGGGGGGCGCGCCGCTACGGCGCGGGCAAGGCAGGCGCCTGGGGAGCGGTCATTGGCACCTTCGTTGGACTGTTTTTCTTGCCGGTGGGGCTGCTTGTCGGGCCGTTTTTTGGGGCGCTGGTGGCGGAGCTTTTGGCCGGGCGGACGCTGCACGAATCGGTGCGGGCCGGCTGGGGAGGCCTCGTCGGGACGCTCGGGTCCATGGTCGTCAAGTTCGTCGTGGCGTGGGGTATGACCATCGCGTTTGTCGTGAAGGTCCTGTAGCGTCGGCCGCTGGCCGTTGGGAGGACTGTTGGCCGCGCCGTGCTGCCCAATGGTATACCTGTGTTACTTT
The DNA here is from genome assembly GCA_017578085.1 of Bacillota bacterium. Classification (GTDB taxonomy): domain Bacteria; phylum Bacillota; class Limnochordia; order Limnochordales; family ZCTH02-B6; genus ZCTH02-B6. Next base: position 1,515 of record PKQR01000133.1, on the reverse strand, counting down.
CACCAACCGCGCGGCCCTTCTCACGGGTGGGATCAACCGCAGGGGTGAACCAAGATTCATGAAAGATGGCGCAGTATCGGATGTGCTAATCGTTGGGGGCGGCATCGTAGGACTCGCGACGGCGCTGGCTCTGACGGAGCGCAGCCCGCGGCTCAGCATCATCGTGCTCGAGAAGGAGGCGGGGGTCGGCCGCCATCAGACGGGCCATAACAGCGGCGTCATCCATTCTGGGATTTACTACCGTCCCCAGTCCCTGAAAGCGCGCCTGTGTGTGGAGGGCGTCCGCCGGCTCAAGAGCTTTTGCCGCGCTTATGGGGTACGTTACGAGGATTGCGGCAAGGTGATCGTGGCCGTCTCCGAGGAAGAGGTGCCGCGCCTCGAGGCCCTGTACCGCCAGGGCACCGAGAACGGCGTTCCCGGGCTCAGGCTGATCGACAGCCAGGAGCTCAAGCGCATAGAACCCCACGCGCAGGGCCGCGCAGCACTGCTTTCTCCAGAGACGGGCATCGTCGACTACCGCGAGGTGGCGGCGACGATGGCGAGGGTGCTCGAAAGCCGCGGGGTGCGGATCGTAACTGGAGCGCGAGTAACAGACCTTGGCCCTGCCGCAGGAGGCCTTGAGGCCATCACCCCGGTGGGCCGGTTCCGGACCCGGCTGCTGGTGAACTGCGCGGGGCTCTACAGCGACCACGTGGCCCGGCTGGCCGGCTTGCGGCCGCCCGTTCGCATTATGCCGTTCCGGGGTGCCTACTACCGGTTGCGGCCGGAACGGGCAAGCCTCGTGCGGGGGCTCATCTACCCGGTTCCGGACCCGCGCCTGCCGTTTTTGGGGGTACACCTAACCCGCACCATCCACGGCGAAGTGGAGGCGGGACCCAACGCCCTGTTGGCTTTCGCGCGCGAGGGATATCAGCTGGGGCGCGTGAACCCGCGGGAACTGTGGGAGATCGTGACCTATCCCGGATTCTGGTCCATGGCCCGGCGGTGGTGGCATACCGGGCTCGAAGAGTTCAGCCGCTCGGTGAGCGCCAAGGCCTTTACCCGGGCAGTGCAGCGGCTCGTGCCCGCCATCCAGTTCGGGGATCTCGAGCCGTTCGGCGCCGGCGTGCGGGCGCAAGCGGTCGACGAAACCGGCAAGCTCGTGGACGACTTCGTGTTTGTGGAAGGCGAGGGCAGCCTCCACGTCCTCAACGCGCCGTCACCCGCCGCGACAGCGTCGCTGGCCATCGGCGACTACATCGCCGGGCTTGTGGTGGAACGGGCTGGATAACCCGCTGCACCGGGTTGCCACGGTGCTGCACAAGCAATCGCTGCGGACAGCGCCCAGGCGGGTGGCGTCAGCCCCCGTCCTGGGCGCCGCTTTATCTCTCCCAGTACCTCTTTGGCAGCACCGAGCGATGCGGGGGATTGCCGCCGTCAGCCGAGGAGACGGGGCTTTTGCAACAGGCCCCGGAGGGTCATGATCTTGCCGATGTGGTACCAGCGGTGGCGGTCTGCGAACATCAGGGCGCCGGC
>PKQR01000132.1 GCA_017578085.1 Bacillota bacterium | reverse complement strand
AACGCCGGGCGCAGCCGTGCGGATGTGCTCTAGGTTCGCGGGCTGCAGGAAAAATCGACGGCGCCGGCCGCAGCTGACCTGGTCTTTGCCCCCACACCCGCCTGCTGGGGGGTTCGCTCGATGGGCCGATCTCACTACTACCCCTCTCCGGCGCGGGCGCTCTCGGCGGAGGTCTAGGCCCCGCGTTCAAGGCTGCACCGGGCAGGACTTACGCTAAGCCGCACCATGCTCAGCGGTGTTGGCCCCCGTTTTTTCCACCGCCTTACGTGGGTCGTTTCGCCTGCGGCTGGCATCGACTTGCAACCACAGACCTGCGGGGCGCCGTCAAGCCCATTATATCAGAGCTGTGGGCCGGCAATTGAGACAAATGACCGGGTGATTTCTTTAAATTCTATCTTGTGTCGCAGGATTCCGGCGCCGGGCGTCCAACCATGATGGGAAAGGAGCGATGCCAGTGGACGCGCCAGCCGGATACACGGTGCCCGACGTGGCCGTGCGCACAGGACTGCCCATCCCCAAAGTGCGCTACTACGCCGCGCTCTACGGCGACTTCCTGGGCGCCGCCTGCTCGCCTTGGGGGGAGTGGACGTTCCGCGCCGAGCACTTGCCCTTCTTCCGCGCGCTGGCGGAGGGCGCGTCCCCCGCGGCGGCGCTCCAGGCGGTCACGGGCGTTGGGGCCCCCGCCGCCTTGGCCGCACATCCCCCTCGCTCAGCTGCTGCTCCCGTCGGGCAAGCCACGCCATCGCCCGCACCTCCACCAGCAGCGGCTCCATCGCCTGAGCCGGCTGAGTCGCCGGAGCCGCCCGCGTCACCTGAGCCGCCCGCCCAGCGGGCGATGCTGGCGCGGCCGCCCGGGACGGTTTCCGTTGCCGGTCTGGAGGAACGGCTGGACGAATTGTTTCTCCAACTGGAGGACCTCTGTGAAGAAACAAAGCAGGTCCAGATACTCTTGTCGCAGGTGATCGGCCTGCTCCAAGCCCGCGCGCCCGCCGGGGACCCGCTGCGCGCCGTGGTCGAGGCGGCGCCGGCCGGCGCCGCCTCCGTAACAACGCAATCCGCGCAGGACCCGTCAGGCTCCGGCGCCGCGCGTGGGCCGAGCGCGACCCAGGCGTCCGCTCTCCTGCGCCCACAGCCGTCCTACCGGAAGTGGGAACCCCGCAATCTATAAGCCGCCCGGCGCCCCGCCGGCAGCTTGGCCGCTGCCTTCCGCCTTGCGGCAGGGTGCGAAAGGTTGCGCCCGCTGGCGAAACCCTTCTCCCTCTCGAGAGACCTTACTCCCGCTCCCGCAGGGCGACGGCGACGTCCAGCTCGCCCAGGCGCGTCTTGAGTGGAATGACCAGGCGGGTGATGTTGACGGTAGAGATGATGGTGCCGCGGCCGCGGATGACCGTCGGGGGCGAAATGGTGCAGTCGATCCCCTGGTTTTCAAACAGGACGGCCGCACGGCCGGAGATGACGTTGCCGAGCTCCGCAATCGCGCTCTCGCACGTCTCGTCGTAGATGGCCTTCTTTTCCCCTGTCAGCTCCCGCACGATGTTGACGGCCATGGCCTCGTCGGTGCCGTACAGCACCGTTCCCTCCACCTGGCCGGTGATCCCGATCAAGACGGTAACCTCGCGCGTGGTGTAGTCCGTGTTGGCCACCGACAGCTCGCCGCGCTCGATGTCGATGCCCAGTTCCTCCTTCAATACCAGGGCTGCTGCCGTCACAAAGGGCTGGATATGTTCCACCTTCACGCGGTATGCCACCTCCGTCCAACAGTCCAAGCGTCAGCTCTCCAGCAGGCGCACGATGGCCACCGCGTGCTCGACTGCCAAGTCGATCTCCTCGTACGCGGCGGGCTGCCCGCTGTCGCTCAGACTTGCCGGCCAATCGGGCTGCTCTATCGTCTCATCGGGCGCGCCGGTATCCTCGGGAGCCCCTAAGGCGCTCTCGCCCTTGCGGTCGCCCTTCTTGCTCAGCACCCGCACTCTGGGGCGGTTCAGGCTCGGCGGGCCAGGGTGCACCACGACGGCCAACTGGCTCGTGGACAGGCGGACCACGGAACCCGTGGGATAGCCCGGCACCACCTTCCGCAGCGTCTGCACCGCATTCCAGTCAAATAGCACACCCGCTTCGGCCATGAGGTGCTCCTGGGCCTCGTGGGGCAGCGCCGGATTGCGGGCATCCTGCACCAGCTCCACGTAGGCCACCGCCACCTGCATGATCCGCGACAAGACGTGCAGGTCGCGCTCCTTCTTGCCTTGCGGGTAGCCGCTGCCGTCCAGGCGCTCGTGGTGGTCGGCAATGATGTGCTTCACCCATGCGTTGAGCTCCCGGTAGCTGCGCACGATGGACAATGACGCGGCCACATGCTCCACGGCCCGGTCCGTGACCCACGTGCCCAGGTCCTGCAGGAGAGCGGCCAGGAAAAGATGCCGCACCGCGTCCCGATCCACCATCTCAACCCCGATCCGGGCCGCGACGCACGCGATGTTGATGACACCGGCGATAAAGCGGTCCGCAAGCGTCCCCCAAGGGGGATACAGCAAGAACCCCTGGTTTTGCTTGGCCAGCTCCTCGCACGCCTGCCTGGTTACATCCTGCAGGGCCAGCACCGGCACCTCCACCTGTGCCAGGTCCTTGGCCTGCTTCACCTGGTTCACGAGGCCTGCCAGCAGGTGACGCAGCTGCTGGAATGTCTGAGGCTCCAACGGTTCGCGCACGTCCAAGCCTTCGAAACCTGGGGCGTGCACATAGGCATGGCGAAACCCGCGCTCCCACAGCCGCTCAGCCATCGACTCGGTGACGGTCTTGCCGGCGGCCAGCACGTAGGCCCCCCGCTGATCCACCAAAGGCCGGGCCAGGGTCGCCCCCTCGGGGATGGTGCGAATGTCCACCCTCCGCATCATCCTGCCTCCATCCGCGCATACAGAAATGGCGCCGCTGCCCGCAAACCGTACCGGGCGGGTTGAAAAATGGTCTCCGTGCTGCCCACCAGCAGGTAGCCTCCCGGGACTAAGCTGGCCGCCAGCTTGGCGAAAATCTGCTGCTTCGCGGTTTCCTTAAAGTAGATGATCACGTTGCGGCACAAGATCAAGTGCTGTCCGGGCGGATAAGGATCCCGCAGCAAGTTGTGCACCGCAAAGCGCACGTAGCGCCGCACTTCGGGCACCAGCTCCCAGCGGCCGTCGGGCAGCTGCCGGAAATAACGCTGCCGCCGGGCCGGCGATACCTCCTTGAGCCGGTCCGCGGTGTAGATGGCCTTCCTGGCCTCCTCCAGCGCCTCGCGGTCGATGTCGGTGCCGAGGATCTGGTGGCGGTCGGCCGAACCCGGATCCAGCTCGTCCAACAAGATCGCCAGAGAATACGGCTCAGCCCCGTTGGAGCACCCGGCGCTCCAAATGCGCAGCCGGTCAAAGCGCCGGCGCAGCTCGGGCAGCACGGTCCGCGCCAGATCGTCGTACCGCTCGGGGTTGCGAAAAAACTCCGTTACATTGATGGCCAAAAAGTCCAGGAGGCGCTGGCGCACTGCCGCGTCACGGCTGACCGCGTCCGCCAGCTCGCCCAAGTCCCGCAAACCCTCGCGGCTCAGAAAACCGGTGACCCGGCGCAGCATCTGCCTCTCTTTGTACGCTCCCAGGTCCAAGCCCGTCGTCAGCTGCAGGGCGCGCTGCAGGCGGAGAAACCCGGGGTCGGCCACGGCGTCCTCCTGGTCGGAGCTGCCGGGGGTCGGCAGGAGGCGAGCACCGTCGGTGGTACCGGGATGCAACGAATACCCTCCCTCGAATCTTGCACGACGGCTTACGGCGCCGCGGTCTCCCGGGCAACGCGCACCAGGGCGGCCGCCATATCGGACAGGCTGTGTACTTCGTCGACCAGCCGCAGCTCGGTGACGACGCGGGGCATCCCATACACGACGCTGCTGGCCTCGTCCTGGGCCAGCACCTTGCCGCCGGCCCGCTTGAGCTTGCGGGCGCCGCGGGCCCCGTCCATGCCCATCCCCGTCAGGATGACCGCCACCACGTCGCCACCCCACACGTCGACGGCCGACTCCAACGTCAGGTCCACCGCAGGCCTGACCCCCAGGTGCGGAGCGGCCGAGCTGAGCACCATTCGGCCTTCCGGGTCAAACACCAGATGCCGCCCGCCCCGGGCCACCCACGCCTCGCCGGGCTTGGGCACGTGCCCCGGCTCGGCCTCGGCCACTTTGAGGGGCGACAGCCCGTCCAGCCGGCGAGCCAAGGAAGCGGTGAACCCTTCCGGCATGTGCTGCACAACGATCACCGGCCGCGGGAAGTCGGCCGGTAAACCGCCCAGCAAGGTGCTCAGGGCGCTGGGGCCACCGGTGGAACTGCCCACCACCACCGGTCCCGGTCCCGGCGCCCCTTTGGGCGCCCGGCCGGGCTTTCTTTCCGGGGCTTCGGGCGTTCTCGACGGGGCTTCAGGCGCCAGTTCCTGAGCGGCCGCGGTTTCCGACGCGGCCCGGTGCACCGGCGGCCCATCGCCCGGCATCCGCCCCCGCCGGGGCCGGACGCGCGCTCGGGCGGCGGCCCTTACCTTTGCGATCAGCTCTTCCCGTACGTCCCCGAGATTCACGGAGATGCTGCCGCCGGGTTTGGCCACCACATCGACAGCCCCGAGCATCAACGCCTCAATGGTGGCCGGCGCCTGCCGCTGGGTGACGCTGGATACCATCACCACCGGCATCGGCGCTTGCTCCATCAGCCGGCCCAGCATGGTCAGCCCGTCCATGCGGGGCATTTCCACGTCCAAAGTTACCACGTCGGGGCGGAGGGCAAGCGCCTTCTCAAGTCCCTCCACGCCGTCCCGGGCCGTGGCGACCACCTCCATGCCCGCCTCGGTCAGGAACCGGCTGATCATCTGGCGCATGAGCGCCGAGTCGTCGACCACCAGGACACGTATGGACACCAGTATCAGCCTACCTGCTTCGCGACGGCCTCCAGCACCCGTTCGGGCTGGAACGGCTTGACGATAAAGTCCTTGGCGCCTGCCTTGATGGCTTCCAGGACCGCGCTCTGCTGACCCAGCGCCGTGCACATGATGACCTTGGCGTCAGGAAATTGGCGCTTGAGCTCCTTCAAGGCCGTCAGCCCGTCCATCTCCGGCATCGTGATATCCATGAGCACCACGTCGGCCGGGCGCTCTGCGTATTTCTCCAACGCCTCGCGCCCGGTCGCCGCCTCGACGACCTCATAGCCCGCTTCCGTCAGGAGCTTATTGAGCCGCAGGCGCATGAACTGTGCATCGTCCACTACGAGTACGAGCGCCAACCACCGCCACCTCCTCATACGCGTATTCCTGTGGCGTCAGCACCTCTGCGGGCGCGCCCACTCGCCTGACCTCCGCCACCCCGCGCCGCACGTCCCATGACAGCGTGCGGCCGTGGGTGCCCCCGACCCTCTCCGCCACGATGGGAATGCCGTGCAGCTCCAGCTGCTCGCGCACGACCGCGACATTGCGGGTGCCGATATCCGGGAGCTCGCTGAAGCACAGCACGCGCGCTCCCCCGGCGACCTGGGCGTAGATCGCCTCCCGCCGCGCCCCCAAGCGGCTCATCTCATCCAGGAGAAACGGCACCACAGTATCCGCGTATTTCGCCGGCTCGTCCGCCGCCGTGGCGTGACGCTCCGGCAGCACCACATGGGCCATGGCGGACACGCGGCGGCACGGGTCGCACAAAATGAGGCCGACGCAAGACCCAAGGCCGTAGATTGTCCACTCCTCGTCCGCCGCCCGCCCGACCCTGTACTCCCCCAGGCCGAGGGATATCCGGTTCAACGTACGACCTCCTACTGCTGCTCGATGGTCTGGCCCGGGATCCAGATGAGAAACAAGGGCAAGTCAGCCCCAGACGTCTGCAGTTGGGTATGCACCACGGGCCACTCGTC
>PKQR01000024.1 GCA_017578085.1 Bacillota bacterium | reverse complement strand
CGCTGGAGCTGGAAGCCCGGCGGCGGGGCCTGGCCTACGTCAAGCTGGACGGCAACGTGGGCGTCATCGGCAACGGCGCCGGCCTGGTCATGACGACCCTGGACATGATCCAGCGCAACGGCGGCAAGGCCGCGAACTTCCTCGACATTGGCGGCGGCGCGAAAGCCGAAGTCGTGCGCAACGCGCTGGAAGTGGTGCTGTCCGACCCGGACGTGAAGTCGGTGTTGATCAACGTGTTCGGCGGCATCACCCGCTGCGATGAGGTGGCCCGCGGGCTGCTGGACGTCATGCGGTCTATGGAGGTCAAGGTCCCCGTGGTCGTGCGGCTGGCGGGCACCCGCGAGGAGGAGGGCCGCCGGCTGCTGGAAGGCACAGAGCTGACCCCGGCCGCCACGTTCCAGGAGGCTGCCCGCAAGGCAGTCCTCGCGGCGCAGGGCTAACGAGGAGGACGCAACCCCAGATGAGCATTCTCATCGATCGCAACACGCGCGTGATCGTTCAGGGAATTACCGGCCGGGAGGGCCAGTTCCACACCAGCCAGATGCTGGCCTACGGCACCCAGGTGGTCGGCGGCGTGACGCCGGGCAAGGGCGGGCAGCAAGTGCTGGGCGTGCCCGTGTTTGACACGGTCAAGCAGGCCGTGGACGCGACGGGCGCCAACTGCTCCATCATCTTTGTCCCGGCGGCGTACGCCGCGGAGGCGGTCCTGGAGGCGGCCGACAACGGCATCGAACTCATCGTCTGCATCACCGAGGGCATTCCGGTGCAGGACATGATCGAGGCGGTGCAGTTCGTCCGGCAGAAGGGCGTGCGCCTCATCGGCCCCAACTGCCCCGGCCTCATCACCCCTGGGCAGGCGCTGGTGGGCATCTTGCCCGGCCGCATTTTCACGCCCGGCCCGGTGGGCCTCGTCTCCCGCAGCGGCACGCTCACCTATGAGGTCGTCAACGAGCTTACGAGCCGTGGCATCGGCCAGTCCACCTGCGTCGGCATCGGCGGCGACCCCATCATCGGCACCCGGTTCATCGATGTCCTGCGCATGTTTGAGGAAGATCCCCAAACCAAGGTTGTGGTCATGATCGGCGAGATCGGCGGCTCCGATGAAGAGGAGGCGGCCGAGTACATCAAGCAGATGAAGACGCCGGTGGTGAGCTTCATCTCCGGCCGCACCGCGCCTCCGGGCAAGCGGATGGGCCACGCGGGCGCCATCATTTCCGGCGGCCGCGGCACCGCGCAGTCCAAAGTGGCCGCCTTGGAGGCGGCGGGCGTTCCGGTCGCCGAGACCATCAGCGACATCGTGGACAAGGTCGCGCAGCGCCTCGGGCGCGCCTAAGTACCCCCGTGTCGTTGCCGCCCCGGCGGCAATGCTTTGCTGCAAGTTCGATGACGCCCTTCGTGATCAACGCGGCGAGGCCGGTGTCTACCGGCCTCGCCGCCAAATCACGATCACGGTTCTTCCCCGTCGCTTGAGCACCGGGTCAAGCACCAGCTTCAGCGCGCGCAAGACGACCCCCACGGTTTCCACCCCCGCCAAGCTCCTACCCAGTATATCCCCGGACCGGCAGGGGTGTGCCGGAGCCTAGACTACTGGCCGGCGCCCCGGCGACCGGCGCCGGGACGCCGCCAGAGCAGGATCGGCCTACGACGTGGCCGTGTCGATCTGCGCCCGCTGCAGCTTGCCCGAGTAGTCGATGTAGATGGCCTTCCATTCGGTGAAGGCTTCCAACGCCTGCACGGCCGCTTCCCGGTGGCCGTTGCCCGTGCCGCGGGTCCCGCCGAAGGGCAGGTGCACCTCAGCGCCCGTGGTGCCGTGGTTGATGTATACGATCCCGGTGGTCATGTCCCGGGCCGCCCGCATGGCCTTGTTGATGTCCCGGGTGTAGATGCTGCTCGAGAGACCGTAGGCGGTGTCGTTGTTGATGCGGATGGCTTCCTCCAGGCTGTCGATGGGAATAATGACCGCCGTCGGACCGAAGATCTCCTCCTGGGCGATGCGCATCCCCGGGTGGACGTCCGCGAACAGCGTCGGGCGGTAAAAGAAGCCCTTCGCGCAATCGCCTTCCCTATAGATTTCGCCGCCGCAGAGCAGGCGCGCGCCTTCCTCGACGCCGATGCCCGTATAGCGGTGCACCCGTTGCAATTGCTTTTCGTTGACGATGGGCCCGACCTGGGTCGCGTCGTCCAGGGGGTTGCCGATGCGCAAGGCTTGCGCCCGCTCCACCAGCCGCGGGACCAGCTCGTCCATGACCCGGCGATGGATAAGCAGGCGGCTGGCCGCGGTGCAGCGCTGACCGGTGGTGCCGAAGGCGCTCCAGAGAATCCCTTCCAGGGCCAGGTCCAGGTCCGCGTCGTCCATGACCGTGATCGCGTTCTTGCCCCCCATCTCCAACAGCACCCGCTTGCCGCGGCGGGCGCCCTCGGTGGCGATCATGGTGCCCGTCGCGGTGGAGCCGGTGAAGGCGATCACCCGCACGCCGGGATGCTCCACCAGGGGCGCACCCGTATCGGGCCCGGGCCCTAGCACCACGTTGAGTACGCCTGGCGGCAGCCCGGCCTCCTCAAGGATTTTCGCGAACTCCAGCGACACGAGGGGCGTGTCCTCTGCCGGCTTCCAGACGATGGTGTTGCCGGCGATGAGGGCCGGCGCCAGCTTCCAGGACGGCACCGCGATGGGGAAATTCCACGGTGTGATCAGGCCGACGACGCCCACGGGGTCCCGCACGCAGCAGGCGAACTTGTTGGGCATCTCCGAGGGCGTCGTGAAACCGTGCAGCCGGCGTCCCTCGCCGGCCATGTAGTAGAACTCGTCGATAGCCTCCTGCACGTCGCCGCGCGCTTCCAGGAGTACCTTGCCCATTTCCTGGGACATGAGGCGGGCCAGCTGCTCCTTGCGTTGCGCGATGAGCTGCGCGGCGCGGAACAGGATCTCGCCCCGCCGCGGGGCCGGCATGGCTCGCCAAGATTCGAAGGCCTTCTGGGCTGCCTTGACCGCTTGGTCCACTTCAGGGGCGCCGGCAACCGAGATTACCCCCAGAAGCTCGCCCGTAGCCGGGTTGATGTCGGGGTACAGCTTGCCCGTGGACCCTTCGACCCATTGGCCGGCGATATAGCTTTTTAAGATGGGCGCTTCCTGCTGCAAGGTCTTGTTCGCCGCCATTGTTCATCGCCTCCTGACCCAGTGGTCCGGCGGCCCCCTTAGGCCGGTGCCGCCGTGTTATACACTTCGGAAAAGGCTGAGTCATTCCTTGCCCGCCCGGTGGGGCACGAAGGAATCCCCCTGGGTTCAGCAAAATAGAAGAGGGGAGGGTTGCGCCGATGAGCGATCACGGGCCGGCGGGGAAGCGCACCCCGCTATACGAGGAACACTTGGCCAGCGGGGCGCGCATGATTGACTTCGCCGGCTTCCGTATGCCTGTAGAGTACAGCGGTATCCTCGAGGAACACCGGGCAGTGCGCAGCGCCGCGGGCCTGTTTGACCTGTCGCACATGGGCGAGATCAAGGTCGGGGGCCCCGGCGCTGCCGCGTTTTTGGACTGGGCCATGACCAACCGCATTGCGGACATGGAGCCCGGCCAGGCCCGCTATTCCCTGATGTGCAAGCCCGACGGCGGCATCGTGGACGACGTGGTGGTGTACCGCCGGGACGGCGATTTCCTGGTCGTCGTCAATGCCGCGAACATCGCCAAGGACTTCCAATGGCTAGACTACCTGCGCCGGGCGTGGCCGGGGGAGGGCGGCTCGCCGGTCCGGCCCGAGGACGTGATCCTTGAGGACCTTTCCGACGCCACCGCGTTGCTGGCCGTGCAGGGGCCGCGCTCCCTGGAGATCCTCACTCGCTTGACCGACGCGCCCCTGGCGGCGGTGGCGCCCTTCCGGTTTATCGAGGGCAAGGTCGACGGCTACCCCGCGCTCATATCCCGCACCGGCTACACCGGAGAGGACGGGTTTGAGCTCTATGTAGCCCCGGAGGCGGCGGTGCCCCTGTGGCGCGCCCTGCTCTTGGCCGGCAAGGATCTCGGCCTGGTGCCCGTGGGACTCGGCGCCCGGGACACCCTCCGCCTGGAGATGCGGTTTCCCTTATACGGCAACGACATCGACGAGAGCACGACGCCGTTGGAGGCGGGCCTGGGGTTCGCCGTCAAGCTGGACAAGGACGCCTTTGTGGGCAAGGAGGCGCTGGTGCGTCAAGCGGCCCAAGGCGTCGCCCGGCGGCTGGTCGGTTTTCGCATGATCGGCCGGGGCATCCCGCGCCAGGGGTATCCGTTGCTGGCCGGCGACCGAGAGGTCGGGCGCGTGACGTCCGGCACCATGTCCCCAACCCTGGGGGAACCCATCGGCATGGGCTACGTCGCGGCGGAGTACGCTTCGCCGGGACAGGAGCTCGCGGTCGAGATCCGCGGCCGTTCCATTCCCTGTCAGGTCGTCAAAGGCCGCTTTGTGCGGCCCGCAAGGTAAAGCGGCACCAGTGCACCGGTGGATCGTGTAGAAGGGGGCGCGTCCATGTATCCCGAGGATCTGCGCTACAGCAAGGAGCATGAGTGGGTCCGGCAGGAAGGCAACCGCGTGCGGGTGGGCATCACCTACTACGCCCAGCATGAGCTGGGGGACGTGGTGTTCGTCGACCTGCCGCAGGAAGGAAGCATCTTCCAGGCAGGGGAAGCCTTTGCCGTGGTGGAGTCGGTCAAGGCGGTGTCCGACATCTACGCGCCCGTGAGCGGCCGCGTCGTCGAGGTCAACCGTGAGCTGGCCGATCGGCCGGAGCTGATCAACCAGGATCCTTACGGCGCCGGCTGGATCGCGGTGCTGGAGATGGAGAACCCGGCGGAGCTGGAGGACCTGCTGGACGCCGAGGCCTACCGGGCCCTCGTGGAAGGATAAAGGGGGGGCCTCCGGCATGACGTTTGCGCCCATGACCGACGCGGAACGGGAGGCGATGTTGGCGGCCATCGGCGTGAAGAGCGTCGACGAGCTGTTTGCCGACATCCCCGCCGAGATCCGGCTCAACCGGCCGCTGGATCTGCCGCCGGCCTTAAGCGAGGCCGAGGTGCGGCGCCATTTGAGCCAGCTGGCGGGTCGCAACGCGGATGTGGACCGCTACACGTGCTTCCTCGGCGCCGGCGCCTATGATCACCTGATCCCGGCCGCCGTCGGGCAGTTGGTTTCCCGCTCCGAGTTCTACACGTCCTATACGCCTTATCAGCCCGAGATCACCCAGGGCGTGCTGCAGGCGACGTATGAGTACCAGACCATGATCGCCACCTTGACGGGCATGGACCTGGCCAACGCGTCCGTCTACGACGGCGCCACGGCCCTGGCCGAGGGGGCGCTCCTGGCCTGCGCCCACACGGGGCGCGACAAGGTCGTCATCCCTACGGCGGTGCACCCCGAGTACCGGCAGGTCACCCACACGTACCTGCGGCACCAGGGGCTCGAAGTGGTCGAAGTCCCCTACCGGGACGGCGTCACGCCCTTGAGTGAAATCAAGGCGCGCGTCGACGCCCGCACCGCGGCGGTCGTGGTGCAGCAGCCCAATTTCTTTGGCAGCATGGAAGACGTGGCCGCCATCGCGGAGGTCGCCCGGGAAGCCGGGGCGCTTGTGATCGTGGCCATCGCGGACCCGCTCACCTTGGGGCTGCTGAAACCCCCGGGCGCGGCGGGAGCCCATATCGCGGTGGGCGAAGGCCAGGCCTTGGGCAACAACTTGAGTTTCGGCGGGCCGTACCTGGGCTTTCTTGCCGTCCGGCAGGAGCTGGTCCGCCGCATCCCGGGCCGGATCGTCGGCGCGACCGTGGACCGGGACGGCAACCGCGGCTTTGTGCTGACGCTGCAGACGCGCGAGCAGCACATCCGCCGCGAAAAGGCGACCTCCAACATCTGCACCAACCAGGCCCTCAACGCCATCACGGCCGCCGTCTACCTGAGCCTGCTGGGCAAGCAGGGCGTGCGGGACGTGGCCACCCAGTGCGTGCAGAAGGCCCATTATCTCCAGCGGGCTATGACGGCCCTGCCCGCGTTCTCGCCCGCGTGGGGGGCGCCCTTCTTCCATGAATTCGTCGTGCGCACCACGGCGGACCCGGAGGAGCTGTCGCAGCGGCTTCTGGAACACCAGATCATCGGCGGGCTGCCGCTTGGGCGCTTTTATCCCGAGCTTTCCGACTGCATGCTCTGGTGCGTCACCGAAAGCCGCACCCGGGAAGAGATGGATCGCCTCGTGGCCGTGCTGGAGGGGTTGACATGACCGGCTACTTGCTGAAAGGCAGCTTCCCCCTGATCTTCGAACGGGGCGCCCCCGGGCGGCGCGGCTGGCGGCTGCCGGATTTGGACGTGCCCGAGCAGCCGTTGTCCGAGCTTATCCCGGCAGACCAGTTGCGGGCGGAAGATCCGGCCCTGCCCGAGGTCAGCGAGCCCGAAGTGGTGCGCCACTACGTGGGCCTCTCCCGGCGCAACTACGGTGTCGACGTGGGCTTCTACCCCCTGGGGTCGTGCACCATGAAGTACAACCCAAAGGTCAACGAGTGGGCCGCCGCCCTGCCCGGCTTCGCCCGGCTGCACCCGTACCAGCCTGAGGAGACGGTCCAGGGGGCCCTCGAGCTCATGTACCGGCTGGAGCGGTACTTGTGCGAGATCGCGGGCCTGCACCGGGCCACGCTGCAGCCGGCGGCCGGGGCTCACGGCGAGCTGACGGGCCTCATGATCATGCGGGCCTACCACGAAAAGAACGGGGAAGGCCACCGGCGCACCGAAGTGATCGTGCCCGACTCGGCCCACGGCACGAACCCCGCCAGCGCGGCCATGTGCGGGTATCGGGTCGTGGAGGTCAAGTCCAACGCCCGGGGCAGCGTGGACGTGGACGCCCTGCGGGCGGTGGTCAGCGAGCGCACGGCGGGCCTGATGCTCACCAACCCCAACACGCTGGGCCTCTTTGAGGAGGATATCCTGGAGGTGGCCCGCATCGTCCACGAGGCGGGGGGCCTGCTGTACTACGACGGGGCTAACGCGAACGCGATTTTGGGCATCTGCCGCCCCGGCGACATGGGCTTCGACATCGTCCACTTCAACCTGCACAAGACGTTCTCGACGCCCCACGGCGGCGGCGGGCCGGGGGCCGGGCCCATCGCGGTGCGGGAGGATCTGGCCCGGTTTCTGCCGGTGCCGACGGTGGAGTGGGACGGCGAGCGCTATTACCTCGACTACGACCGGCCCGACGCGATCGGCCGCGTCAAGGGGTTCTACGGCAACTTCGGGGTGCTGGTGCGCGCCTACACGTACATCCGCATGCACGGCTCGGACGGGCTCAAGGCCGTCAGCGAGAAGGCGGTCATCAACGCCAACTACCTCATGCGCCGGCTGGCGCCGTTGTTTGACCTGCCCTACGACCGCCACTGCAAGCACGAGTTCGTCCTTTCGGGCCGCCGCTACAAGCGACAGGGGGTGCGCACCCTGGACATCGCCAAGCGGCTGCTGGACTACGGGCTGCACGCCCCGACCATCTACTTCCCGCTCATCGTCGAGGAAGCCATCATGATCGAGCCGACGGAGACCGAGACCAAGGAAACGCTGGATGAGTTCGTGCGCATCATGGAGACCATCGTGCAGGAAATCGAGCAGGACCCGGAGCTGGTGCGCACCGCGCCCCACGAGACGCCGGTACGGCGGCTGGACGAGGCCAGAGCCGCTCGCCAGCCCAACCTGTGCTGGTGCGCACCGGCGCCGGCGGATGCGCCCGGCGGGGAGTCGTAGCTTCATGGGAGAACAGCGGCAAGAAGAACAACCGCAAGGAGAACCGCAAGGAGAACAACCGCAAGGAGAACGACCGCTTGGACAACGACGGCGACTTGGCTTTCTGGGACCGCGGGGCACCTTCAGCGAGGAGGCGGCGCGGCTTTATGCCCGCCGCCTCCCCGTGGGATTGAGCGTGGAGCTCGTGCCCGGGCGGGGAATCCCCGAGCTTTTGCTCGCGGTCGCCGGGGGCGACCTGTGCGCGGCCGTCGTGCCCGCGGAAAACTCCATCGAAGGCACAGTGGCCGTGACCCTGGATACCCTCGTCCACGACGTCGATCTGCCCATCGTGGGCGAGGTGGTCATCCCGATCCGCCATCATCTGCTGGTGCGCAAGGGCTACGAGGGCGCGCCCATCACCACGGTCGTCTCCCACCCGCAGGCCCTGGCCCAGTGCCGCCGTTACCTGCAGGCCCGCTGGCCGGGGGCCCAGGTGCAGGCGGCGTTCAGCACCGCGGAAGCCGCTCGGCTGGTGGGGGAAAGCGCCAAGCCGGGCATGGCGGCCATCGCCAACGCCCTGTGCGCGGACCTGTATGGGCTGGCGGTGCTGGAATCGGACATCCAGGACGTGCCGGACAACGCGACGCGTTTTTTCGTCATCGGCAAGGAGGAGCCCGCCCCCACTGGCCGCGACAAGACTTCGATCGTGTTTGCCTTCTCGATGGACCGGCCGGGCAACCTTTACCACGCCCTGGGCGAGTTTGCCCAGCGGAACATCAACCTGACGAAGCTGGAGTCCCGCCCGGCCAAGCAGCACCTGGGCGACTATATCTTCTTTGCGGACCTCGAGGGGCACAAAGACGATCCCGTGGTGAGGGAGGCCCTCGCGGGCCTCAGGCGCCGCTGCGCCTATGTGAGGATACTTGGCTCGTATCCGCGGGCGGAGTATCCCCGGGGCGAGGCTGCGCCTGGCCCCTCAAGCTCCGAGGGCGGATAAGCTGGCCGCCAGCCGCGCTGCGGGACAGCCGCCCCGGACCGAGCAGCCGCCGCACCCTGCTTTGGCGGTGCCGCCCCCCGCGGCGCAGCCGCACGCCGCGCCGGGCGTCCGGCGCCTCATCAGGCCTGCGAGGCGCATGTACTCCTTGGCCTGTGCGTTCATGACCCGCCGCCGCCAGACGTAGGCCTCAAAGTGGTGGCAGGAAGTGGCCTGGCAGTCCAGGCAACTGGTCCCCTTGAGATCCGCACAGTCCCGCAGCACGCACTCGCCCTGCTCCAGGTTCGGGCAGCCGGGACAAATCCCGGCGATGTACGCGCTGCACGTGTTGCACAAAAGCCCGCATCGGGATACGATATCGCCCGGTTTCAGGCCGGGCGTCATGCTCGCTTGTCCGTTCGCCAGCATCAAGGCGAAAGCCCCCTGCGTCTTGCAGGATGTTTTCAATATAACAGAGATCGTTCAGCGGGGAAACCCGCGGTCCAATGTCACCAGGTAGAGCAGGGTCGCCGTCGCCGGGATGAGGCCGGTGGCCGCGGCCACGACGCCCGAATCGTTGGCCGCCAAGGCCACTAAGCTCGCGACGACCGCTCCCCGCACGCTCCTCACCAGGTGGGGGTGGCGGCCCTCCAGGCGCCGGATCAGTTGACCGGGCCTGTGCAGCGCAACCGCGGAGATGGCCAGGCTCACCACCATCACCTGGGCCCAGATGGTCCAGTTGAGCAGCCGCACGTTCATCTGCACCTTGCGCACGGCGATGTTCCAGAGCGTCTCCAACTCCCCCCGTACCAGCAGGAGAGCGGCCCGGCCCAAATGGGACGGCTGTACGCTGGCGGCCACGTCTACCCACGCCGCCGCCGCCAAAACCGCTGCCACCGCCAGCATGGCCAAAAACGCCGCCCTCCACGCCAACCGGCGGCGCCACAAGAGCAGCGCCGTCACGCTGAACCCGCTAACCGCCGCTACGGTACCGCCCACGTTGACCCCCAGGCCGGGAGCGGCCAACACCGTGGAAACCAACGCGTAAACGCCCAGTACCGCCCAGCGAAGGCCCGTTCGCCCCGGAAACCGGTCCAAGAGCCCCCCGGTCCCCACCAGCGCGGTGCCGATGAGCACCCCCATGTACTCGTTGCCGATGCCGTAGAAGCGGGCGCCGGTGATTGGGTCATAGCCGAGGATAGACGACTTGATCAGCGGCGCCCCGAGGATCACGTCCGCCACCAGCGCCGCCACGGTGGCCAGCGACAGCCAGGCAAAGGGCCCAATTCCATCCCGCCGACCCGCCGCCCAAGCCGCAGAGGCCAGCCCCGCGGCCAATAGTCCGATGATGGCCATGCGGGCCCCCGGTGCCTGCAGGGGCAACAGCGGGTCCAAGAGGGGAGCCAATAGGACGCTCAAGGGCGCTGCCAGCAAGAGCAGGAGCATCCAGCGCCAGGCCCCAAGGCGCGCCTCGGGCCCCGGAGCCTTGGCCAGCGAGGCCCAGGCCAGCCAGGCCGTCCAGGCCACAAAGACGGCGATGGCCAGGCCGATGAACGCTCGCACCACCGGCGGGCGCAGGGTGTGCACCGCCGTGGCCCGTTGGTAGATGAGCGCGACGGCCTCCCACGGATCCGCGGGCACGGCCACGGTCCACGGCAGGTCCCGCCGCAGCGCGGCGAGGGAGACGCCAGCCAGGGGCCGGCCGGCCATCCCCGGCGGAGGGGCCACGCCCAGGGCCGCCAGCACCGTCGGCGCCACGTCGGTGTTGGCGACGATGCCGGCGCGGCGGGTCGTGGCCGAGGTGGCCAGCCCAGGCCCGGCGGCGACGCCCGGCGTTCCCGTTGGTCCGGCCAGGGGCTCTCCCGAAACCTGCGCCCCTTGCTCGCGAGCAGCTCCAGCGGTGCCCAGCGCCGGCCCGGTGCCCAGCGGCCCCCAGGCGATGGGGGTCAAGAGGTAATTGTCTCGCAGCGCCTCGGCCGGAGGCGTCGGCACGGCGACCATGAGGAAGGCGGCGGTGCCCGCGCCGCGCGCCCACGCGTCCAGTTGGCCGATGAGGGCGTCGAGGCGCGCGATGGTGCGTTCCTGCAGCATTCGCCGCCGCTCAGGCGCGATCAGCTCCCGGTACGCGTCCAGGCGGGCCAGGTCGCCCAGCTCGATCACGATCAAGCCCGCGTGCGGCGCAACGGCAAGAAACGCGTCCCAAACGGCGTCGTAATCGGTGCGCCAGCCGAAGGGCCACTCCGGATCTTCGGCGAGCGTGCCGCGGCCGACGGTGCCGAGCCCCACGCGGCCCGCGGCGTCCATGGCGATGAGGGCACCGTGCCGGCGAAAGGCGTCGTGGAGGTCGGCGTTGCCGATCACGGCCGTCTGCCGGCCCGCGTCCCGCAGCGCCTGCCCGAGCAGGCCGGGCACAACCCGGTCGGGCAAGTCCGTGTTGCGGGCCAAGAGCTCTGGCAGCCCCAGAAAAAGCACCTGGTCTTCGCCGGGATCCAAGCCCGTGAGGGTGCGGTAAACTTCCGCCGCGGGGCGGTCGCGATACACGCCGTCCGCGTCAAAGGAGAGGCCGCCGGCTGGGCCAGCCCGGGCCCTGGCCCCAGATCCCAGGGTGGCGTGGGCGGCGGCAGACGCCGCGGTGCCCGCCGTGCGGGCGTTCATCAGCCCGATTAGGCCTCCCCCGGCCATGACCGCCCGCAGGTGGGGCCACGCCGGGCTGGTGAAGTCCTCGACCGGCAGGGCATCGATGACCAGCACGACGGCCAGCGGCGCGGGATGGTTTGCCCCCGCGGCGGCCGGGTTTGCCTGCCCAGCGGCCAGGACGGCAGAAAAGGAAAATGCTGCCTGGACCAGCAACAACGCTGCCCCAAGCAGCATCCCATGCAACAAAACCGGTGCCCGGCGGCGGGCCGGGCACAACCGGGCGTCACCGGGCGTAGAACTCAACGATGAGGGTCTCGTTGACCTTGACCGGGATCTCCTCGCGGTTAGGCATGCGCAGGAGCTTGCCCGAGCGGCTTTCCTTGTCGACCTCCACATACGGCACACTGGGCGGACCCGCCTCCAGCGTGGCGACCACCAGGTCCAGGTTGCGGGACTTCTCGCGCAAGCCCACCACCTGGCCCGGCTGCACCTGGTAGGATGGGATGTCCACCTTGCGGCCGTCCACGGTCACGTGGCCGTGGGTGACCAACTGCCGGGCTGCCGGCAACGTGGGCGCGAGCCCCAGGCGGTAGACGATGTTGTCCAACCGCGTCTCCAAGAGCTGCAGCACCAGCTCGCCGGTGCGGCCACGGTAGCGGGCTGCCTTGCGGAACAGGTTACGCAGGTACCTCTCGGAGACTCCGTAGATCGCCTTAAGCTTTTGCTTCTCCAACAGCTGGCGCCCGTATTCCGACAGCTTGCGCCGGGGTCCCCGTCCATGCTGGCCGGGGGGATAGGGCCGCTTCAAGGCAGGGCACTTGGGCGATCCGCAAATGGGTTCGCCAAGCCGCCGGCAGATGCGGTGCTTCGGTCCGGTGTTTCTTGCCATCGTCCTTCGATCCTCCAGTATCCGCCTGTGATGTTCGCCAGCAGCCACGGGAACACACGGGGATTCACTCTTACTAAGGTATACATTCAGCGGCCGCGCATCAAGAGCTTTTTGCGCCACTGCCCGTCCCCGGCCGCGGGGCAGGAGGCGGGGCTGGTGTCTAGAAGAAGAGACTCCCATATGCGCCCTCTGCAAGCGCTCATGCAGCAGGGGCAGGATGTCACACGGGTGGAGGTGTGGGAGAAGGGCCGTGCCACAGAAGTTCTATCTCGGCGATGTGGTGCAAATGCGCAAAGCCCACCCGTGCGGCAGCGACCAGTGGGAAGTGATTCGCACCGGCATGGACTTTCGCATCCGCTGCCTCGGGTGCGGGCGCGTCGTCATGCTGCCCCGGCGTCGCTTTGAGCGGCAGGTGAAGGCCATCGTCAAGCGCGTCATCGAAGAGGAGGGCGCGCCGTAACCCCCGCCGGTTTCTGCAGAAACGCTGATTGCCGGGGCATGGGCCCGGTGCTATAATACGGAGGCGGTATCCCTGCTCCAGACCCATCGCGTCTGGGGCCACAGTCCATAGGGAGGAGGTGAAGCCGCGGTGCGACCCTACGAGGCCATGGTCGTGCTGGAGCCCGGCTTGGCGGACGACGCCATGGAGGCGGTGTTGAACCGCATTACCGGCGCCATCACCAGCCAGGGCGGGGAAGTGACCCACCTTGATCGCTGGGGCAAGCGCCGGCTCGCCTACGAGATCGGCGGCCATACGGAAGGCTACTACGTGCTGATCAAGTTCCAGGGCAACCCGGCGGCGGCCATCGAACTGGACCGCATCTTGCGCATCACCGATCCGGTCATGCGTCACCTGATCGTGCGCGAGTACACGGGGCGCCGCAAGTCGGCGGCTGCGGCGGCCCAGGCGCCCGCGGCCCCAGCAACGGAGGTGGCCGGAACCGCGGCGGAAGCGGAGGCCAAAGCCGGTGCTGAGGCTGGCGAGAGCACGGGCGGCACGGGATCCGGCGCCCAGTCCAAGTAGGACAGGGCGGCGGGGCCGGCAACGGCTAGCGGCTGCCGGACCGGGCAGTGGCCCTGGCCGGCGGCTGTCGATGCGGGGGAGGGAACCTGCTTGCTTAACCGCGTGATTCTGATCGGCCGTCTGGCGGCCGATCCGGAACTGCGCTATACCCAGGCGGGAGTGGCGGTGACCAACTTTCGCATCGCCGTAGACCGGCCCTTCAGCAACCTGCAGGGCGAACGGGAAACCGACTTCTTTCCCGTCGTCACCTGGCGGAAGCTCGCGGAGACGTGTGCCCACAACTTGAGCAAGGGGCGCCTCGTGGCCGTGGAAGGCCGCCTGCAGAACCGCTCCTACCAGGCGCAGGACGGTACGACCCGCTGGGTCACCGAGGTGGTGGCGGACAACGTCCGCTTTCTCGACTGGCCCAAGGACGACCGGCCTGACGCCGGCGCGGCGGCGGACCCCTTTGACGGCTTTGAAGAGGACGAGGTCCCCTTTTAGACGGGAGGGACATGCATGCGGCGCGATCGGAAGCGCAAGAAGAAGGTTTGTGCTTTCTGCGTTGACAAGATCGACTACGTCGACTACAAGGAAACCGGCCGCCTGCGCCGTTACTTGACCGAGCGGGCCAAGATCCTGCCGCGGCGCATCACCGGCAACTGCGCACGCCATCAGCGCCAGCTCACGGTGGCCATCAAGCGGGCCCGGCAGTTGGCCCTGCTGCCCTACACCACCGACTGAGGGCGCAGCCGGTTTCACCAGAGCAGCAAAGGGTGGGCCTTGCGGTCCACCCTTTGT
The DNA here is from genome assembly GCA_017578085.1 of Bacillota bacterium. Taxonomy (GTDB): domain Bacteria; phylum Bacillota; class Limnochordia; order Limnochordales; family ZCTH02-B6; genus ZCTH02-B6. The sequence continues at coordinate 6,283 of PKQR01000024.1, read as the reverse complement.
CGCGTTGTGGTCGACAGCGAATCCGGGCTGCTCATTTCGATTCCGTTTCGCTGCATTCTGTTTGGCTTCCCAAGTTTCCACTCCCCGGCAGCGTACGCTGGCTGAAGGAAGGCGGAGCTTCGGCGCCGAAGTTGGGCCGGAAGACGGAGGTGGTGGCGGTGCCGGGTGTCGCCGCCCCCTGTCAAGGAATGTACCGCCATAAGATCGCGGCCGCCGAAGGAGCGCCGGCCGGCGTCGACGGCGGCGCCTTTCCGCTGGACGTTCTGCGCATGTCTACTGCCGGGATGGACGGGGCGGGGTGAACGGCATGGATCCGGAGCGGCCGTCCGAACAGGGGCGCGCCGCGGACGGCGCTGTGCTGGCCGTCCTCACCGTCCTGACGGCGTTGCTCGGAGCTCTTTTCCCGTTTCCCGTGTGGCTTGTGGCCCCGGTTCCGGTAGCCGTCCTGGCCTATCGCCACGGCTACGGCCTCAGTGTGGGGACGGCCGCGCTGGCCGTCTTGCTGGTGGGATGGGTGGAACAGCAGGTGTTCGCGGTTCTCGCCCAGGTTCTGCCCGCGGCGCAGCTGCGGTACTCGCTCTTAGGGGTCATGATGGGGCCGGTGACCTTGGGCCTCATGGGCCTTGTGATCGGCGGGGCGTGGCGGGAAGGGATCAGCGCCGGCCGGACCTTGTGGATGACCGTTGCGGCGGCCGTGTTGCCGGGCGCCGCCCTTTGGCTGTGGGTGCGCCTGGTCTACGGGGTCGATCTTTTGACTGTCTTTATGGACAACTGGCTGCTCTTGGCCAGGACCCTGATGGAGCAGGCCGCCCGCAACGCGCCGGGCGCCGAGATCTTGACCGACTGGCGGGTCATCATCGCGGAGGCTGAGCGCACCTTTCCTTTAGTAAAGCCCTTGGTGCCGGGCACGGCGGTCGCTGCCGCGAGTTGCGTCGCAGCCGTCAACATGGCCCTGGCCCGCGCGTTCCTGGTGCGGCTCGGGGACGATCCCCCGTGGTTTCCGCCCTTTGCCCAGTGGCGGTTCCCGTGGCCCATGGCCCTGGGATTCATCGCCGGCCATGGGCTGTTGCTGGCCGGGTCGGCCGCGGGCCGCTCGGGTTTGATCATCGCGGGGGAAAACCTGCGGGTCATGTTTTACCTGCTTTTCACCGTGCAGGGCCTGGCGGTTGGGTGGCACCTGCTTGGGCGGCGCGTGCCGCCCCCGTTGCGGGCGCTGGCGCTGGGGCTTGTGGTGATCCTGGCGCCGGCCGTGGTGGCATGGACCGGCGTGCTCGACACTTGGTTCAACTTTCGCCGGTTTCCCCCGCAGGACTAGGGGGAAAAGCCGGATGACGGGAGGTAGACGGGGCGCTCCGGCGGCGCCTGGAGGGAGACGGGACCCGTGAAGGTCATCCTGCTGAAAGACGTCAAGAACCTGGGCAAGAAAAATGATGTGATCGAGGTGGCCGAGGGCTACGCCCGCAACTATCTCATTCCCCGGGGGCTGGCCGCGGAGGCCAGCGCCGGCAACCTGAAGCAGCGGGAGCAGGAGTTGGCCACGCAGAGCCGCAAGCGCCAGCGGGAGGAGGAACAGGCCCGGGCTATCGCCCAGAAGCTCGCGGGCTTGCGGTTGCAGATCAAGGCGAAAGCCGGCGAAGGCGGCCGCCTGTTTGGCTCGGTGACCAGCGCCGACCTGGCCAAGGAGCTGGAGCGGCATGGGATCACCGTCGACAAGCGCCGCATTGAGCTCGAAGAGCCCATCAAGCACGTGGGCAGCTACGAGATCCCGGTGAAACTGTACCCCGGCGTACAGGCCACGCTGGCGGTCACCGTGGTGGGAGAAGCCTGATGAGCATTTTCAAGCGGCCTCGCGTGGAGGGGCGGGCCGCGGCGCCGGAACTCTTGCGCCGGGCCGGAGAGGAGGCGGTGCGCCGCCGCATCCGGGCGTTGTGGGAGCTGTTGGCGCGCATTCACGGCTCCGACCGGCTGGTGCTAAAGGCCGGCAAGCTCAATGCCCTCAAGGACATGCGGGCGGACGATCCGGGCCGGCAGCTGCTGGCGCTCCAGCGCCTCATCTACGAGGACCCGACCATCGACCAGCCGCCCGCCCCGGACCAGCTGGCCGATGCCCTGGATGAGGTGGAGGAAGCCGTCGCGGACCTGCTCGCCCGCAAGCACCTGGAGGCGGAGCTGGAGCAGCGGGTCGCGGAACGCATGCAGGCTCGGCACGAGGAGTACCTCCAGGAGCTGCGGCTGCAGGTGCTCAAGGAGGAAACCGGGCCCGACAACGCCCACACGCTCAAGAAGCTGGCGGCCCTGGAGAAGCTGGAACAGCGCCGCCTGTCCCGGTCGGTGGCGGAGGCCCTGCGGCCGCGGTCGTTGAGCGAGGTCGTCGGCCAGGAGCGGGCCATCGAGGCGCTCATGGCAAGGGTGTGCTCGCCGTTCCCGTCGCATGTGCTGCTCTACGGCCCGCCGGGCGTGGGCAAGACGACGGTGGCGCGCCTGGTGCTGGAGGAGGCTAAGCGCCGGCCGTACACCCCCTTCGCCAAGGACGCGCCTTTTGTAGAGGTCAACGGTGCCACCTTGCGCTGGGACCCGCGGGAGGTCACCAACCCCTTGCTGGGTTCCGTGCACGATCCCATCTACCAAGGCGCCCGCCGGGAGTTGGCCGACAGAGCGGTGCCCGAGCCGAAACCGGGCCTGGTGACGGAGGCCCACGGCGGGGTGCTTTTCATCGACGAGATCGGCGAGCTGGATCCGCTGCTGCAGAGCAAATTGCTTAAGGTTTTGGAAGACAAGCGGGTGTATTTCGACTCCGCCTATTACGATCCCGACGATCCCAAGGTGCCCCGCTACATCCGCAAGCTGTTTGAGGAAGGGGCGCCGGCCGACTTTGTGCTGATCGCCGCCACCACCCGCTCGCCTGAGGAGATCAACCCGGCCTTGCGCTCCCGCTGCGCGGAGGTGTTCTTTGACCCGCTGACGGAGGAGCAGGTTTGCCAGATCGTGGTGCAGGCCGCAGAGCGCCTGGGGGTGGAGCTGGATCCGGACGTACCGGCCCGCATCAGCCGCTACACGGCGGAAGGCCGCATGGCCACGCGGCTTTTGGCCGACGCTTACAGCCTCGGCCTGCACCGCACAGGCGGCCGGCAGCCCGTGCGCATCCGCGGCGAGGACGTGGTCGAGATGGCGCAGTTGAGCCGCCTGTCGCCCTTGTCGCCGGTGCGGCCCGGCGCCCGGGCGGAAGCCGGGCGGGCGCTGGGCCTGGGCGTCAGCCGCTATGTCGGTTCGGTGGTCGAGATCGAGGCGGTGGCCTTCCCAGCCCGGGAACCCGGCAAAGGGAAGGTGCGCTTCAACGAGACGGCCGGCACGATGTACCGGGACTCCGTGTTCAACGTGGCATCCGTGGTGCGCAAGGTGGCGGGCGTCGACTTGTCCGACTGGGACGTGCACGTCAACGTGGTCGGCGGCGGGCGCATCGACGGCCCGTCGGCGGGTGCGGCGATCTTTGTGGCCGTCTTGAGCGCGATCCAGGAACGGCCGGTGCGGCAGGACACGGCCCTCACGGGCGAGGTATCCATCCAGGGCCTCATTCGCCCGGTAGGCGGGGTCTACGAAAAGCTCCACGGCGCCCGGCGGGCCGGCTTAAAGCGGGTGCTGATACCGGCGGACAACGCGGCCGACGTGGCCGGCGGCGTGGCGGGCGTGGAAGTGGTGGCCGTGGCCACCGTGGAAGAGATCCTGCCCCACGTGTTTGTTGGAGGGGAGGGGCGCAGCGGTGCCTGACGCAAGAGCGCGTGGCTTGACGGGCGAGGCCGCGGTGGTGGGCGTCATCGGCTGGCCGGTGGCCCATTCGCTGTCGCCGCTTATGCACAACCGGGCCTTCGCGCACCTGGACATGAACTGGGTCTACGTGCCCTTTGCCGTACGCCCGGAGAACCTGGAGGCGGCCGTCGCCGGCCTGCGGGCCCTGTCGGTGCGGGGTTTCAACGTGACCATTCCCCACAAGACGGCCATCATCCCGTTCCTCGATCAGCTGACGCCGGCCGCCGCGGCCATCGGCGCGGTCAACACCGTCATCAACCGCGACGGGTGGCTGGTGGGGGACAACACCGACGGCTTGGGGTTTTTGCAGAGCCTGCGGGAAGAGGCGGAGTTTGACCCGGCGGGCAGCCGCACCGTCATCGTGGGCGCCGGCGGCGCCGCCCGCGCGGTGGCGGTGAGCTTGGCCGACGCGGGCGCGGCCCGGGTCGTCATCGCCAACCGCACCTTGGCCCGGGCCCAGGAACTCGCGGACGTGGTCAAAGGCCGCGGCGCTCAAGCGGCCGCCCTGGCTCTGGACAGCCCGGAGCTCGAAGAGGAGCTGGCCGCGGCGGATCTCCTGGTGCAAACGACGCCCGCCGGCATGAGCGGGGAGGCGGACGCCGTGCTGCCGGTGCCGGAAAGCTGGCTGCGTCCGCCGTTGATTGTATGCGATATCGTGTACACACCGCCGGAGACGCCGCTGTTGGCTGCCGCCCGGCGCCGGGGCTTGCGGGTCGTGCCGGGCTGGGGGATGCTCCTGTACCAGGGTGCGGCGGCCTTTGAGCGCTGGACTGGGCGTCCGCCGCCGGTGGCCGTCATGCGGGACGCACTTTTGGAAGCGCTGGCTGCGGGACGTTGAATCTTCCCGATCTTAAGGAGGCACGACTGGCATGTCTGACAACCGGTACGGCGAGCTGCGGCCCGGGCAACGGGTACTCATGGGACCCGGCCCCACCGACCTGGACCCGCGGGTGCTGCGGGCGCTGGCCACACCCGTGGTCGGTCACTTGGACCCCGACTTCCTCCACATCATGAACGACACGCGCGACCTCATCCGCTCCGCCTTTGCCACCAACAACCACCTGACCGTGGCCATGTCGGGCACCGGCAGCGCGGGGATGGAGACGTGCCTCGTGAACTTGCTGGAACCCGGCGACCGGGCCGTCGTCTGCGTCAACGGCGCGTTTGGCCAGCGCATGGTGGACATCGTTGGGCGCATCGGCGCGGAGGCCATCGTGGTGCAGGCGCCTTGGGGACGCACCATCGACCCGGCCGACGTGGAAGCCGCCCTGAAACAGGGCGGGGTGAAGCTGGTGGCCCTGGTGCACGTGGAGACGTCCACGGGCGTCTGGCAGCCGGTGGAGGAAATCGCGGCGCTGGCCCGGGCCTACGACGCCCTGGTGGTGCTGGATGCGGTTTCCTCCCTCGGCGGCGCGCCGGTGCTGGTGGACGCGTGGCAGGTGGACGCGGCCTACAGCGGGTCGCAAAAGTGCTTGAGCGCTCCGCCGGGGCTCGCGCCCGTGACCATGAGCGAGCGGGCCCGGGCCGCCATCGGCAGGCGCCGCACCAAGGTCCAGAGCTGGTACCTGGACCTGACGATGATTGAGAACTACTGGGGCGAGGCCCGGGCCTACCACCACACCGCGCCGATTTCCATGGTGTACGCCTTGCGGGAGGCCCTGCGCATCGCCGCCGAGGAAGGCTGGGAGAACCGCTGGCGCCGGCACCTGCGCTTGGGCAGGGCGCTGCAGGCGGGGCTGGAGGCCATGGGGCTGTCCTTGATCGCGCCGCCCGAGCACCGGGCGCCCATGGTCACCGCCGTCCGGGTGCCGGAAGGCGTCGATGAGGCCGCGGTGCGGCGGCAGCTGCTGGCCGACTACGGCCTTGAGATCGCGGGCGGGCTGGGCGAGTTCAAGGGCCGGGCATGGCGCATCGGCCTCATGGGCAACTCGTGCCAGTGGAAGAATGTGGTCTTGTGCTTGACGGCCCTCAGCGTGGCCCTGCGGGCCCAGGGCTACAAGGCCTCGGCCGACGAGGCCCTCGCCGCGGCCCAGGCGGCGCTGGCGGCCTATTGATGTGCGGCGCCGGCCCGGCGCGGCATATGATCACGTGCGGACTTTCGGGACGGCAGGAGGGTTGCGGTTGCGCAAGCTGCGGGTAGGGATCATTTTCGGCGGGCGCTCCGGAGAGCATGAAGTGTCGCTGATGTCGGCCCAGAGCATCATGCAGGCCATCGACCGGGACAAGTACGAGGTTGTGCCCATCGGCATCACCCGCGATGGCCAGTGGATCGCGTCAGGCGACCCGCTGCGGGCGCTCTTGGAGGGAAACCCGCAGCTCGCGTCCCCGGCGGCCCTCCTGCCCCAACCGGGGGCTCGCGCCTTGGTCCCGCTGGCACCCAGGACGGGGGCTGTCGCCTCGAGCCTAGGGGAGATCGACGTCTTTTTCCCGGTGCTCCACGGCCCTTACGGCGAGGACGGCACCATCCAGGGCCTGTTGG
>PKQR01000131.1 GCA_017578085.1 Bacillota bacterium | reverse complement strand
CCGCCACCTGCATGGCCAAGTCGCGAGCCAACTGGCGGAACTCCTCCGTCTTGGCGACGAAGTCCGTTTCGCAGTTGACCTCGATCAGCACACCGACGCGGCCGCCGGGATGGATGTAGGCCTCAACCAGGCCCTCGGCCGCCACGCGTCCCGCCTTCTTGGCCGCTGCAGCCAGGCCCTTCTCCCGCAAATAGGCGACGGCCTTCTCCATATCGCCGCCGGTCTCCTCCAGGGCCCGCTTGCAGTCCATCATGCCGGCCTGGGTTCGCTCCCGCAGCTCCTTGACCATTTGCGGCGTTATCTGCGCCATCCGTATGTGCTCCTCCCTAAATCAAACCTCGACAAGCTCTTCCGATTCGCTCTCCGCATCCTCCTGCGGCTCGGCCTCGGCCTCAGCCCCAGCCTCAGCCTCCTGCCGGCCCTCCTTGCCTTCCAGGACCGCGTCGGCGATCTTGCTGGTCAGCAGGCGCACGGCCCGGATCGCATCATCGTTGCCCGGAATGACGAAATCGACCTCATCCGGGTCGCAGTTGGTGTCCACGATGGCGATGATAGGGATGCGCAGCTTCCGGGCCTCGTGGACTGCGATCTTCTCTTTGCGCGGGTCGATGACAAACAGCGCGTCCGGCAGGCGGGTCATGTTGCGGATGCCGCCCAGGTAGCGCTGGAGCTTGTCCTTCTCCTTGCGCAGCCGCATAACTTCCTTCTTGGGCAGCCGCTCAAAGGACCCGTCGGCCTCCATCTGCTCCAGTTCCTTAAGGCGCTGGATGCGGGACTTGATGGTCTGGAAGTTGGTCAGCATGCCGCCCAGCCAGCGCTCGTTGACGTAGTACATCCCGCAGCGCTCGGCCTCTTCACGAACCGTGTTGTGGGCCTGCTTCTTGGTGCCCACAAACAGGATCGTGCCGCCCTGCTGGGCCAGGTCCCGCACGAAGCGGTAGGCTTCCTCCACCTTGCGCACGGTCTTCTGCAGGTCAATGATGTAGATCCCGTTGCGCTCGGTGAAGATATAAGGCGCCATCTTGGGGTTCCAGCGGCGCGTCTGGTGGCCGAAATGCACGCCTGCTTCCAGCAGCTGTTTCATGGAGATGACGGCCACATCTCCACCCCCTTCCCCGTGGTTTGTCCTCCGCCTCCATCATCCCCGCCGCAACCGGCTAGCCGGCACCCGCGGCCAGGTCCAAAGGCGTGTGTAGTCACACCAAGCGGTAGTATAACACAGGCCCCCTGCCTCATCAACCACGATCTGGCTTTGGGAGCCTGAGGATAAGCTCCACCTCGCCTCGCCCGATCCCAAGCCGGCGCGCGATGGCCGTGGCGTCCAGCCCCTGCTCAGCCAACTCCCGCACCTGAGCTGCCTTGGCGAAAGCAGTGCCCTTTACCGGCGCTGTGGGCGCTCGCCCGGGCGCTCCGGACATCTCGGCCTGGCCGGGAGGCTTGGCGTCGGCCGTCCCCACTGGCCTCCCATGGGGGTTTTCGCGCACGGCGCCGGCGGCCGCCTGCTCCAGCCAGCGCCGCAGGCTTTCCTCGGCGGCGGCGATGCGGGCCAAGACAGCTTCGCCCCGGGCTTCGATCTCCTCCAGCCACGCGTCTTTCAGCAGTTCCTCATTGGTGCCGAGGGCCACGCGCCCCTGGCGCTCCAGGGCACGCCGCAACCGCACCACTTGCCCGAGGGCGACGCCCGCCACGACCAGCGCTGCCAGCGCCGCCAAGAGCGCTGCTGCTGCTCCCATACCCCTCTCCCGCCTAGCCGCGCACGTCCAAATGCCGGCCGAGCTTGCCGGAGTCTGCGGGGCGATCCTCGGTCTCGGCGCGCGCCCTGCGCTCGGCCGTCCCCGCCCGCCTGGCTCCTGTCCCCCGGGAAGCATCGGTGGAGCGCAGCACCCGCTGGCGGTCGCGCTCAGCTTGCACCTGCGCGGCCATGGCCAGCGCCTGCTGCTGGGCATCCACTTGGTGTCCCGCGGGCGGAAGGCGACCCAGCTCCGTCACCCGTGGCAAAAGCACTTGAAGGTCGGGAAAGTTGACGCCCATGGCCATCCCCCCGCCGCAACCGGTGTGCTTGTCGAGTCTTTTTCCAATTGTACGCTGGGATGGGGAAACTGGTCAACTGACGAGCGCGTCGCGGAATCGCATGAGGCGGGCCCGCAGCCGCATCAGCGCCTTCGTATGCAACTGGCACACCCGGGACTCGGAAACGCCCATAACTTGGCCGATTTCCTTTAGCGTCAAACCTTCGTAATAATAAAGGGTCACGACCAGCCGTTCCCGCTCAGGCAAGGACTCGATGACCTCGCCCAGCAGCCGCTCCACCTCCGCCGCTTCCAGCGCCGCCCCCGGCGGCTCGGCCGCGGCGTCCTCCAGCATTTGGCCAAGGCTCAGCGGGTTGTCCTGATCCGGATCGTTGCCCCAGAGCTCTTCCAGCGACACCAGGGCCGCGCCCCGCAGTTCGGACAACAGCGCCGCGTACTGCTTCCCGTCCATCCCAAGGGCGGAGCAGATCTCCTCGTCCGTGGCCGACCTGCCCAGCTCCGCCTCTAGCTGCGCGATGGTCTGCTCCAATTGCCGGGCCTTCTGCCGCACGCTGCGGGGGACCCAGTCGTTGGCCCGCAGGCCGTCGATCATGGCGCCGCGAATGCGGGCAATGGCGTACGTTTCAAACTTCACGCCGCGTTCGGGATCGAACTTCTCCACCGCGTCCACAAGGCCAAAAATGCCGTAACCGATCAGATCGTCGGTATCGATGCTGGGCGGCAGGCCAACGGCGACGCGCCCCGCCACATACTTGACCAGCGGCGCGTAGTGGATGATCAGGCGCTCGCGGGCCTCCTGGCTGCGGTTCGCCCGGTACTCCGCCCAGAGCTTTTCGATGTCCGACCCGCCCGTCTCCACTTACGCCAATCCTTTCTTCCGAAGCTCGATCTGGCGTTTCATGGCATAGCGGATGATGGCGTCCCGGTCCCGCTCGGCGATCTCCGTAAAAGCAATGGCCAAAGCCCAGAGACTGTCCGGCCCCTCCTCCGGCTTGTTCACCCGCTTCACCATGCCCTTGGCGGCAATGCGGCGGTCAGGGAGGGACAGGATGAGTTCCACGGCTTGACCGACGGCGAAACGCTGCCCCGCCATCAGCAGGCAGCCTCCGCCGCTTATGTCACGGGTTTGCCCGATCATCCACGGCGCGTTTTCCTCGCCCGCCGCGCGGATTTGTACTGCCAGCATGGCCGGGACGCGGAAAAACTCTCGCGCCTGGACGCGCTGCCACGACTCCGGCTTCTGCAAATAGACGAAACCCAGCTCACCTGGATCTTTGCCGAGCACCACCGTGACAGCCCGGTACAACCCCTGGCCGGGCAGCTGGCGGCGATCGACTTCCAGCTCCACCCGGGTGCCCGGCGGCAACGAGACCGGCATTCCCTGCACAAACGGGGGCTGCACGACAATGCGGGTCTCATCGATGTCTTCCACCCGCGTGCTGTAAGTCCCTGCCTCCGGCAGGTCGGCCCGGCGCAGCCGCACACGGCTCCCGATGGACAGTAGATTCCGCTCTACCTCCACGGTGTCACCTCTTTTCCCGCACCCTCAGCGGAGCATGCGGAGAATCCGTTGCAGCATGGTGGCCACGCCGCCTGCCTCCGGCTGCGGCTGTCCCAACAATCGTGCAGCCAAGGCCGTCACCGCCCGCGACGCGGGCGCGTTGGGAAACGCCAGTACGAACGGTTCCTGGCGCAGCACCGCCCGGATAACCGCTTCGTCCCGAGGCAACGTCCCCAAGTACTCCGGCCGCATGTGGAGAAACCGCTGCGAGACCTCGGCCAGCCGCTGGTAGACCGCCTCTCCCTCTTTGGGCGACGGGGCCATGTTGACCACGATCCACAGGCGCGCCTCCACCGAGCGGGCGGATACCAGTTTGAGGACGGAATAGGCGTCCGCCAAAGCCGTCGGTTCCGGCGTGGTCACGATGACGATCTCCCGGCTCGCGAGGGCAAAGGACATGACGTTGCGACCGATGCCGGCGCCCGTATCCAAAAGCAGCACGTCGACGGATGAGTCGAGCGTCTCCAACTGCCGCAGGAAGCGCTCCAACCGCCACTGGCTCAAGTTGGCCAGCTCGTACACGCCCGAACCGCCGGCCACCACCTTGAGCCCCCCGGGACCGGTGACCATCACGTCCGCCAGCGTCCGCTCCCCGAGCACGACCTGGCTCAGCGTGTAGGGCGGATCAATTCCCAGCAACAAATCGACGTTGGCCAGCCCGAGATCGGCATCCAGCAGGGCCACCCGCAAGCCTTGCTGGACGAGGGCTACGCCCAGGTTGACGGCCAGGTTGGTTTTCCCAACCCCGCCCTTGCCGCTGGTGACCGCGATCACGCGCGCTTGGCGGCGAGCGGCACGGCTAGCTTGCGCCATCTCCCGCAGCACCTGGGCCTGGTCCATCATGGTGCATCCCCCAAGATCAGCCTAGCCACCTGCTGGGCGTCCGCCACCTCGATGTCGTCGGGCACGCTTTGACCCGTGGTCAAGTAGGCCAGGGGCTTGCCCGCAAGGCGCGGCGCCGAGTATAGCGAGCCGTACGCTCTCGTCTCGTCCAACTTCGTGATAATCAGGCGTTGAAATGCCGTCCCGCGGAAGCGCTCCACGATCTCCGCCATGTCCTGCCGGCGGGTCGTGGCGCTGATCACCAGGTGCACTTGGGGCGAAGGCAAGACCTCCAAGAACGCCCGGAGCTCCGCCATGTGCATGGCGTGGTGCTGGCTGCGCCCCGCGGTATCGATCAGGATCAAATCCCGGTCCTCCAGCGTCGCAACTGCCCGCCGCAGCTCATCCGGGGTGTACGCAACCAGCAGGTCCACCCCCATGATGTTGGCGTACGCCCGGAGCTGCTCCACGGCCGCGATGCGGTAGGTGTCCACGGTCACCAGCCCCACCGACCGCTTAGCCAGCATGGAAAAGTTCGCCGCGAGCTTGGCGATGGTCGTTGTCTTGCCGACGCCCGTCGGACCCACCAGCGGCACAATGACCGGCGTCTTGGAAAAATCCCAAGGCGGGGCCGTCGGGATCTCAGCCACCAGCTGCGCGGCCACCCGTTCCCACACCCACTGCGGGTCCTCGGCCTGCTCCAGGGAGTCCGGCGGCACTGCCCGCTCCAATAGCGCCTGGCATTCCTCCTCGGGCAGGTCCTGTTCCTTCAACCGCAGCAACGCCATCGACATCCCGTGGGGCATACGGGGCGCCGCGGCCGGTTGCTCCCCCAGCATCCGCTTGAGGCTGCGGACTTCCTCCTGCAGCGCCTTGATGGCTTCCAGCGTCGCCTCGCGCGCCCGTTCCAGCTCCCGCTGGCGTGGATTCCCATTCGACCGCGCCGGATCCACCGCGGCGATGACTTCCACCCGCGACTTGCCCAACAGCCCGAGGAAGCCGCGCCGGAACCGGCGCGTGTGGAGGATGACCGCATCGTCGCCGAAATCGGCCTTGACTCGTGCGATGGCCTGCTGCATGGTGTTGGCCACGTACCGCTTAATCCGCACCGCTGAGCGTCACCATCCCCACGGCCCGGACTTCGACGCCGGCCGCGATCTCGTTGTACGACAGCACGGCCAGCCGCGGCATCGAACGCATGGTCAGCTGCTTCAGGGGGCGCCGGAGACCGGCGGGACAAAGAAGCACCGGCTGGTGACCCCGGGCCACCGCCGCCTCCAACGCCCTGGCAAGGCGGTCCAAGAACAGCTGGGCTCGCTGCGGCGCCCACGCCAGGTTTTGCCCGTCCTGCAGCGCCTCCCGCAGTTCTTCCTCCAACGCGGGGTCTAGGGTGAGAGCCGGCAGGAACCCGCTTTCCGTGGTGTACAACTGGCAGATCTGCGGGGCGAGCCCCTCCCGCACCGCTTCGATCAGGAAGGGGATGTCACGGCTCGTGCGGGCCGCGTCCGCCAGCACCTCCAGGATGACCACGAGATTGCGGATGGGCACGCCTTCCCGCAACAGGCCCTGCAGGACCCGTTGCACTTCCCCGATGCTCAGCAGCTCGGGAACCAATTCCTCGACAACGGCAGGAAATTCCTCCTT